>NZ_JAUSBZ010000067.1 GCF_030651755.1 Phenylobacterium sp.
GTCCGCCACCGGCACGCCCGCCTCCTGCTCCCGCAGGATCCCAATGATCTGCTCTTCCGTGAACCTTGATCGCTTCATTCGTCCGTCCTTCCATGGGGCGGACTCTAGCTATTTCTGGCTGAGTTTCAGGGGGTCACGTCATGACCCCGCACCAGCCGAGCACCTCACCGTCCGAGCGCCGCTCGACGCAAAACCGGCCATAGCCCAGGCGATCGAAGGTCTCCTCGACCCGCGCCAGCCGGGCGTCGGCCTCCTCAGGGCTCAGCACGCCGCCCAGCCATTCCATCACCTGCGGGTCGGCGCAGATGGCGTGAAAGGCGGGGCGGTCGTCTTCGCGCCAGCGCCGTAGAACGAGCCGCTCGGTGTCGATCATGGGGCGAGCCTAGGGCGCAAGCTCGGTCCCCGCCAGGGTTCAGGCCGGCCGCGGTCCCGTGAGATCGCCATAGAGGTCGGTGCGGCGATCCCGGAAGAAGCCCCAGGCGGCCCGGTGGGTGGTCAGGAAGTCCAGGTCGAACTCGGCGGCCAGCACCCCTTCCTCGTCAGCGCCGAACTCGGCCACCAGGTCTCCGCGGTGATCGGCGATGAAGGACGAGCCATAGAAGCGCTGGCCGCCGCCGGGATAGTCCGCCCAGGGTTCGAACCCCGTGCGGTTGGCGCCGACCACCGGGATCACGTTGGAGACCGCATGCCCCTGCATGGCCCGGCGCCAGGGGGCGGCGGTGTCCAGGGTCTCGTCATGGGGCTCAGAGCCGATGGCGGTGGGATAGAACAGCACCTCGGCGCCCATGAGCGCCATGGCCCGGGCGGCCTCGGGGTACCACTGGTCCCAGCAGATGCCGACGCCGACCTTGCCGAACCGGGTGTCCCAGACGCGGAAGCCCGTGTCGCCGGGGCGGAAATAGTACTTCTCCTGATAGCCCGGCCCGTCGGGGATATGGCTCTTGCGATAGACGCCCATGGGCGAGCCGTCGGCGTCGATCATCACCACGCTGTTGAAGTAGTGCGGGCCTTCGCGCTCATAGATCGAGATCGGCAGGACGATCCCCAGCTCAGCCGCCAGGGGGGCGAGCGCGGTGACGCAGGGGTGCTCGCGCCAGGGATGGGCTGTGGAGAACCAGCGCTCCTCCTGGGTCACGCAGAAATAGGGGCCCTGGAACAGCTCGGACGGCAGGATCACCTGGGCGCCCTGGCCGGCGGCCTGCCGGATGAAGTCGGCGGTCTTCTTGATGTTGGCGGCGAGGTCCAGATCATAGGCGGTCTGGATGGCGGCGACCTTGATGATGCGGGCCATCAGGCGGGCTCCTGCTGGGTGATGCAGTGGAAAGAACCGCCGCCGGTGAGGATGGCGGCGGACGGCAGGCCGATGACCTCGCGCCCAGGAAACACGGTCTTGAGGGCCTCCATGGCCATCTCAGCCGGACGCTGCGCATAGGTGGGCACGATCACCGCCCCATTGGCGATGATGAAGTTCATGTGCGAGGCCGGCACGTAGTCGCCCTCAGCATTCTCGATCCAGCCGGGCGAGGGAATCCGCACCACCTTCAGCCGCTCACCTCGAGCATCCGTCATGCCAGACAGGCGCCGGGCGGCGTCGTCATAGGCGTCCATATTGGGGTCGCCGCGGCCGTAGGCGACGGGACAGACCACCACGCCGGGGGCCACGAACCGGGCCAGATTGTCCACATGGCCGTCGGTGTGGTCATTCTGCAGACCGTCCCCCAGCCAGAGGGTCTTCCGGACCCCAAGGGCCTCGGAAAGCGCAGCCTCGGCGGCCTGTTCGCTCCAGCCGGGATTGCGGTTGGAATTCAGCAGGCACTGGCCGGTGGTGAGCACCGTGCCGAAGCCGTCATGGTCCAGCGCCCCGCCTTCCAGGATGAAGTCGTTGGCCGCCAGCGGCAGGCCGGCGTGATCGGCGATCTGACCGGCCACGGTCTCGTCATGGGGATAGACATACTTGCCGCCCCAGCCGTTGAAGCGGAAACCCCGCGCGCTCCAGCCCTCGCCGTGGCGGGCGAAGATCGGGCCAGTGTCCCGCAGCCAGATGTCGCCGAAGGCGCCGGCTGTGATCTCGATCCCGGCCTCATCGCCCAGCCGGCGGCGGGCCTCGGCCTCCCCCTCGGGCGAGCCGGTCATCAGCCGCACACGCTCGGCCCCAGGCCCGGTGAGGGCGCGGGCCAGGGCGGCCACCTCGGCCTGGGCCTGGGCGTAGTCCTCGCCCCAAAGATCCTCATGGCTGGGAAAGCCCAGCCACATGGCCCGGTGCGGCGCCCACTCGGCAGGAACGATCAGGGGCATGGCCATCTCGCGGTTAAAGGTGGAGGCCAGATGGAGGCGGGCGCCCCCGGCGTCAAGCAGCACCACGCCAACAAAAAAGGGCGGCCGCGTCTCCGCGACCGCCCCTTCATTTGAGTGCGCCTGACTTAGAACTCAGCGTGCAGGGTCAGCACGTAGGTCCGGCGGTAGCCGGGCTGGGCCAGGGCGGTCCCCGTCAGGTTGGCGGAGATGTCGCCCAGGAAGCGCTCGTCGAAGAGATTGCGGACGTTGGCCTGGATGTAGGTCCGCTCAAGACCGAAGGTGTCCAGTTTGAACCGGACATCCAGGTCCCAGAGCGAGTAGCCTGGGAACTTCTCGGTGTTGACCAGGTTCGACCAACGATCGCCGACGAACTTGCCCTGGACGCCGAAGCTCACCAGTTCGATGGGGTCAAACTGAACCCGGACCCCACCCTGAAGCTTCGGGATCTCGTAGAGAGACTTGCCCTTAGTCTGCAGCGTCAGCCCCGCGCTGGCGCCGGGAATATTGTTTTGGATTTCGGACTCGATGTAGGAGGCCGAGGCATAGACGCTGAGTTCTTCAATCGGCTTGTAGCCGATTTGGCCGTCAATACCCCAGAGCTGCACATCGCCCACGTTCTGCGAGAAGGCGATGCCCGCAGGTTCGTCGAAGACGCGCTCAATGCGGTTGCTGAAGTCATTCCGCCAGATCGAGAGCGCGCCCATCACCGTTGGGGTGGTGTAGCGCAGGCCAAGATCGTAGGCGGCGGCTTCTTCGGGGCCCGGATCGACATCGTCCCGATCATAAAGATCGTCCGTCCGCGGCGCCGACAGGGTCTGGGCGTAGGAGGCGAACACCGTCAGGTCGGGCGTGAGGTCGAAGCTGACGCCGACGTTCGGCAGCACCTTGTTGTACTCCCGCTCGAACGAACGGGGGCGCGCATAGAAGGGGCTGTTGGCGGCCGTCGTGTTGAAGAAGGCGCGGTAGGCGGCGAGGTTGGCGCCCGTCAGCGCCTGCGCGCCAGAGCCGGTGCCGGCCAGCGCCGATGTCGGGAAGACCACCAGGGGATTGCCCGAGCCGTCATTGGTCCCCGGCACAACGAAGCCGCTCTGGGTCGTGCAGTAGGCGTTGAACGTGTCACGCTGGAAGCAGAAGTTGGTCAATTCGCGCTTGAAGAAGGGCGCGCGCAGGCCAGCGTTGAGCAGCAGGCGGTCTTCGACGAAGCGGCCGCGATACTCCAGAGCCACCTGATTCAGCAGGGCGACTGAAGCCCGGTCACGTCGCCGGAGATTGGTGCCGTCGGGGAGCGCAACTTGGCGGCCGTAACCGTCCTTGCCAGCGAACACATCCTCGACATTGCCATTGGCGTCGATGTAGCCGGCGTCGCCGGTCTGGCGATGCTTGGCCCGGTCAAAGGTGTAGGCCATCCGGACGCTCTGGTTGTCCGCGAACTTCCAGATCAAGGACGAGCTGACGCCATAGCGGCGGGTGTTGGTGGTGTTGGGACGATACAGATAGACAGTGTCGAGGAAGTCCCCGTCGCCGTTCAAATCCACGCCCAAGGCGCTGGAGTTGCCGATGAGCTGGCGATCGGTCTCGGAGAAGGCCGCGACGCCGCCGCCGTTCGCCAGGACATACTGGAAGGACGGGTCGACCGTCAGGGTCAGGCTGTCGCTCAGATTCCAGCTCGAGAGACCGCGAATATTGCCGGTGTTCGAGGGATTGATGTTGAAGTCATAGTAGCTGGTCGGGCAGTTGGCGGCTGAATCGGCTTGAACTGTGCCAGCCTGGGGAGTCGGACGCACGCAGTTGCTGGGGCTGACCATCCCAGTGTCGGGCAGACCTGCAGCCGTGACACCCTGGCGGTTGAAGGTCGCCAGATTGATGCGGTTGATGAAGTTGTTGCGGTTTTCGTTGTAGTGGAAGATCAGGCTACCCTGACCTACGACACCAAATTCCTGGTCGATCCGCGCGTTGAACTGCTTCTTTTCGATCTCGCCCGGCGCCTTCAGCGGCGAATTGTGGGGCTTGAACAGATCATTGGTGGCGTAGAGGCCGGAAATCCAAGCCCGAGTGCCAAAGGGGCCGATCGCGCCGGTTTCCACGGTCGCGTAATAGCGTTGGAAGTTGTTCGAACCACCCGCCACCTGGGCGCGGACGCCGAAGTTTTCCGATGCGCGCCGGGTGACATAGTTGATCGTGCCACCAGCCGCAGCGGCGGTGGGGCTGTCAACGTCCGTAGTGCCGAGATTGACCGTCGCCCGGGCGATCAGGTCAGAGTCGAGCTGCTGGTTGGGATAAATCTGGTAGTTGCCGCTGTCGTTCAGCGGGACGCCATCCTGCAGAAGCGCAACGCGCTGCGAGTCGAAGCCGCGAACGGTCAGATCGCCGCCGGCGGAACCAAAGGCGTCATTGTTCGTGAAGTTGACGCCCGGCAGCAGATTGATGGAGTCCAGGACCGTGAGGCCCGGGGCCTGACGGGAGATGAACTCTTCGGTGATAGACGAACGGGACTTGGGTTCGGTCTCAGCGACGATCGCGCCGTCCAGGCCGCGCGGCCCCCCGCCGGTGACAACCAGCTCTTCCACCACCGTGGTGCCGGTCGATTGCGCCAGCACAGGGCTGGTGATGAGAAGGCCTGTCGCGGCCGCCGTCGTTGCGCACAGCAGGCGCTTGAGCGTCATATTCATGAGTAGATATCCCCTTTTGACCCGTCGGGCCCGCCTTCAACGGACCGCCCCTAGATTTGTCCGTCCTATACGCCGAAATCCGCTGGTATTAGGTGATGGATTTATGACGGCCCCGACCTGTTGTTGCGGCGCCACACACAGGGGCGCCTGGGGCTTTACAGCGCCTCTTGCACGGGCAACGGTCCGCGCGGTTTCGGGAGCCGTCCTTGTCCAACTCGCCCTCTGATCCGTCCCTGTCCGCCTGGCGTATGGCGCTATGGATCACCGTGGCCCTGACCGCGGTGCGACTGGCGGCGATCTTCATCACCCCCCTGGAGCTCTATCCCGACGAGGCGCAGTACTGGCTTTGGTCGCGGACACTCGATTTTGGCTACTTCTCCAAGCCGCCCATGGTGGCCTGGAGCATCTGGGCGACCACCCTGGGCAGCGACGCCGAGCCCTTTGTGCGCCTGTCAGCGCCGCTGTTTCAGGCGACGACGGCCCTGGGCGTCTTCATCCTGGCGCGGCGGCTCTATGGGGCGGAGGTCGGCCTGGCCGCCTGCGTCCTCTATCACCTGATGCCTGGGGTTCAGCTCTCCTCGGCCGTGGTCGCCACCGACGCGCCCCTGCTGGCGGCCCTGGTCTGGGCCCTGGCGCTCTATGTTTACCTTCCGCAGGCGGAGGGACGGCGGCGATGGGTCGCAGCCGGGGGGGCGGGTGTCCTCCTGGGTCTGGCCTTCCTGTCGAAGTATGCGGCCATCTACGCCCTGATCGGGGTGGGATTGCATCTGGTCCTCAGCCGCGAGGCCCGCCGGGTCTGGACTCCGGGCGTCATCGCCGCGGCGGCTGGCGCCGCCCTCCTGGTCATGGCGCCCAATCTGATCTGGAACGCCCGGCATGGCTTTTCCACGGTCACGCACACGGCCGCCAACGCCAACTGGCGCGCGAGCGACCTCTTCCACCCCGGCGCCATGCTGGAGTTTCTCGGCTCCCAGTTCGGGGTGTTCGGCCCCATTCCCTTCGCGGTGTTGGTCGGGGGCGCGGTCCTGCTGGCCTGGCGGCGGCGACTGACGGCGGCGGACATCACCCTGCTCTGCTTCGCCCTGCCGCCTTTTCTCATCGTCACGCTCCAGGCCCTGCTCAGCCGGGCCAACGCCAACTGGACGGCGGCGGGCTATGTGGCCGGCGTCATCCTGGTGGCCGCCTGGCTGCTGCGTTGGCGGGCAAGGGGCTGGTTCATCGCCGCCCTCGCCACGCAAGGCGTGCTGGCGGCCGCCTTCCTGGCCTTCGTCATCTCGCCGGACCTGGCGGAACGGGCAGGGATGGCCAATGGGTTCAAGCGCGCCAAGGGCTGGTCGCAGATGACCGAGGCCCTGACCAACCGGGCCATGCACGACCTGCGGGTCTCCGCCATCGCGGTGGATGACCGCTTCATGTTCAACGCCGCGGCCTATTACGGCCGGAACTATTTCGCCCGGCCGGACGCCGCGCCCCTGCGGATGTGGGTGCGCACCGCCAGCCCGCAGAACCAGGCCGAGGCCGAGACGCCCCTGAGCTCGGCCGACGGCGAGCGTATCCTGGCCCTGAGCCTTGAGCCCGACTTCACCCCGGAGATGAAGGCCGACTTCGCCACGGTCGGCGAGGTGGAGTTCGTCAATGTTCGGCTCGACCGTGAGCGAAGCCGGCGGGCGGAGATCTTTGTCGGCGAGGGCTTCGCCCCTCAACCGCGGGACCCGGTCACCGGCCTGCCCATACGGCCTTGATCGCCCGCTCACGGCCGCAGCCGGTCTTGTAGGCCTGGTAGCGGCCGGGATTCTTCTCAGCGAAGTCCTGATGATAGGCCTCGCCCATCCAGAAACGGGCGGCGGGACGAATCTCGGTGGCCACCGGCTTGCCCAGGGTCCGGGCCACCTCGCCCTTGACCCGCAGGGCTGCGTCGCGCTCGACGCCGGTCGAGTAGAAGACCGCCGTGCGATAGGAGGGCCCCTGATCGCAGATCTGCCCGTTGGGATCGGTGGGGTCGATGCGACGGAAGAAACCCATGGTCAGCTGTTCATAGCTCAGCCGCGCCGGGTCATAGGTCACCTGAACCGCCTCAAGATGCCCTTGGTGATCGCGATAGGTGGGATTGGCCTTGGCGCCGCCGGCATAGCCCACCACCACATCAACCACCCCGGGGATCTGCTCGAGCTCGTGCTCCACCGACCAGAAGCAGCCGCCGGCGAAGATCGCCGTGCTGTGGCCAGCCTTCGGAGCTGGCGGCGCCTGGGCCGGGGCGGCCGCGGCGGTAAGCAGGGCGAGCGGGCCGAGCACCATGGCCGCCAGGGTCTTGGTCTTCATGGACGTCCTCTCCGAAGTGCGCGCAGCCTCAGAGGCCTGACGCTCCATCTCTGAGCGCCCCTTGAACTAGGTTACGCGCCAGGCGCCTCAAAGGACGCTTCGGTCTTGGCCCGAATCTCGTCCAGCCCGACTCCATCGGCCAATTCCAGCAGCCGGAGAGGCGATCGCCCGCGATTCACCTCAAAGACGCCCAGGTCGGTGATGATCAGGTCCACCACCCCTTGGCCGGTCAGCGGCAGGGAACAGGCGTTCACCAGTTTGGGCGCGCCGGACTTCTCGGTGTGCTCCATGACGATGACCACGCGCTTGACGCCGGCCACCAGGTCCATGGCCCCGCCCATGCCCTTGACCATCTTGCCCGGCACCATCCAGTTGGCCAGGTCCCCATTGGCGGCCACCTGCATGGCGCCCAGGATCGACAGGTCGATGTGCCCGCCGCGGATCATGGCGAAGCTATCGGCTGAGGAGAAATAGGAGGATGAGGCCAACTCGGTGATGGTCTGCTTGCCGGCGTTGATCAGGTCGGCGTCCTCTTCCCCCTCAAAGGGAAAGGGGCCCATGCCCAACATGCCGTTTTCGCTCTGCAGGGTGACCTCGACGCCATCGGGGATGTAGTTGGCCACCAGGGTCGGAATGCCGATGCCCAGGTTCACATAGAAGCCGTCCTGCAGTTCGCGGGCCGCACGGGCGGCCATCTGGTCCCTTGTCCAGGCCATCAGACTTCCCCTCCGGCGGCGGCGCCCTCGACGGCCTTGGGCCGCGTGGTCACTCGCTCGATGCGTTTCTCGAAGGCCGCGCCCTGGAAGATGGCGTCCACATAGATGCCCGGCGTGTGGATGTGGTCCTTGTCCAGGTCCCCAGGCGCCACCAGGCGCTCCACCTCGACCACCGTCCTGGCGCCGGCCGTGGCCATCATCGGATTGAAGTTCCGGGCGGTCTTGCGGAAGACCAGATTGCCGGCGGTGTCGCCCACATCGGCCTTGATGATGGAGAGGTCAGCGGTGAGGCCGCGCTCCATCACATAGAGCTCGCCGTCGAACTCGCGGACTTCCTTGCCCTCGGCGACCAGGGTCCCGACGCCGGTCTTGGTGAAGAAGGCCGGTATGCCGGCGCCGCCGGCGCGGATGCGTTCGGCCAGGGTGCCCTGGGGATTGAACTCCAGCTCAAGCTCTCCGGAGAGATAGAGCTGCTCGAACAGCTTGTTCTCACCCACATAGGAGCTGATCATCTTCTTGATCTGCCGGTTCTCCAGCAGGACGCCCAGGCCGAAGCCGTCGATCCCGCAATTGTTGGAGATGACCGTCAGGTCCTTCGCCCCGTGGGCACGGATCGCTGCGATCAGATTCTCAGGAATGCCGCAGAGGCCAAAGCCCCCGGCCATGATGGTCATGCCGTCGAACAGCAGCCCTTCCAGGGCCTCGCCGGCGTCTTTGCGAACCTTGTTTGCCATGGCCCCATACTACGCCGCAGCGCAGCAATTGGGAAAGTCCTGAAAACCGGCGACCCTATGGGGGCCGCCGGTCTCAGGTCACGTCCTGATCGATCGTTCGATCAGTTGGTCAGGGGCCGCAGGATGATCTCCACCCGACGGTTCTGGGCGCGGCCCTCAGGGGTCGCGTTGGTGGCGCGGGGCTCATTGATCCCACGGCCGGCCACATAGAGACGATCGGGCATCACGCGGCCGCGGCTGACCAGATAGTTGGCCACCGAGCCCGCACGGCGCTCGGACAGGGCCTGATTGTAGGCCGCAGCGCCGGTGGAATCGGCGTGACCGATCACATCCACCAGGGTCTGGGGATAGGCGTTGATGGTGCGGGCGACGTCGTCCAGCACGGTGTAGAACCGCGGCTGAATGTCTGACTGATCGACGGCGAAGGTCACATCGCCGGGCATGTTGAGGATGATGTTGTCGCCCTGACGGGTGACGTCCACGCCCGTGCCGGCCAGCTGCTGACGCAGTTCGGCCTGCTGGCGATCCATGTAGCTGCCAGCCGCCGCCCCGGCGAGGGCGCCGACGCCGGCGCCGATCAGGGCGTTCTTGCGGCCCTCAGAGCTCTTGTTGGTGTTGGTGAGATAGCCGAGCGCCGCGCCGCCCAGGGCGCCAGCCAGGGCGCCGGTGCCGGTGTTGTTTCGGACCTGCTGGCCCGTATAAGGGTCTGTGGTGGCGCAGGCGGTAAGGGCGAAGGCCCCGAGAAGCCCCACCGAGGCTGCGGTCAGGTGACGCATCTGGTCTCTCCATAGGTTGATAGCGCTACAGCAACGCTAGGCCAGCTTAATAAGTTCCGATATGGCGCTTTTAAGTCCGCCCCCGCCGGTCACATCTCGCTCAAAGGCCCAATCTTGACAGCTGACTCCATCTCACCGGTCTCATTCAACGCCTTCGAGGCCGACTTTGAAGGCTTCGCCCAGGCCCTGGGGGACTCCTTCACCCGTTACGGGTTCGCGGTGATCAGCGACCACCCCCTGGCGCAGGGCCAGATTGACGGGACGCTGGAGGCCGCCAAGGCCTTCTTCGCCCTGCCCGAGACCGCCAAGCGGGCCTATGTGGTCGGCCAGGGCGGGCAGCGGGGCTACACCCCGTTCGGGGTGGAGACCGCGAAGGGGGAGGCGCACCACGACCTCAAGGAGTTCTGGCACATGGGCCGCGACCTGCCTGCGGGTCACCCCTATGCCGGGTTCATGCCGCCCAATGTCTGGCCTGCGGAGGTTCCGGAGTTCCAGCCGCAGGTGAGCTGGCTCTACAACGCCCTGGACGCCATGGGCCTGAAGGTTCTGGAGGCCCTGGCGGTCTATCTGGGGCTGGATCGACAGTTCTTCGACCCCACGGTGAACGACGGCAATTCTGTGCTGCGCCTGCTGCACTACCCGCCCACCGCCGGCGACGGCCCGCACATTCGGGCCGCGGCCCATGAGGACATCAATGTCATCACCCTGCTGCTCGGCGCCGAGGAGGCCGGGCTGGAGGTGCGACGCCGGGACGGCGGCTGGCTGGCCATCAACCCGCCCCCAGGCGCCCTGGTCTGCAATATCGGCGACATGCTGCAGAGATTGACCAATCACCGCCTGCCCTCGACCACCCACAGGGTGGTCAATCCGGCCCCTGAGCGACGCGGGGTCGCCCGCTATTCGACGCCCTTCTTCCTGCACTTCAATCCAGACTACGAGATTCGCACCCTGGCCGGCTGCGTGGATACGGACCATCCTGATCGCTACCCCGAACCGATCACCGCCGACGGCTACCTCCAGCAGCGCCTGCGGGAGATCAAGCTGCTTTAGCGGCATCTGGATTTTTGGCGCCGCCACAGAAATTTAACCGGCTGTGCGCGACTCTGCCCGATCACCAGGAGGCAGACGCTCAGGTCCATGGTCGATTTCCCAGCCGCCATTGAGGCTCGCGCCCGTAAGATCGCGGTGATGGACGCCCTTGACCTTGCGTCGCTGAAATCGCCTTTCGAGCGGATCGGCCGACTGGCCCGGGCCCTGATGGGAGGGGGGCTTGGGGATGTGATTCTCGTCGACGGAGACCGGACCTGGCACGCCAGCGCCGGGGAGGGGTTCACCCAGCAGGTCCGCCAGGGTCAGTCCTTCGCCGCCTACGCCGCCCAGTCCGAGGACGTCCTGTGGGTCGCAGACACCCATGCAGATCCCAGATTCGCCGATCATCCCTATGTGACGGCGGAGCCCCATGTGCGGTTCTTTGCCGGCGCGCCCATCCTGCTGGCCGACGGCTCGACGCTGGGAGCCGTCGTCGTCGCCGGAACCGAGATTCGCCCCTTTGATTCCGCAGTGGCGGACTGCCTGAAAGACATGGCCGCCCTGGCGGCGGGCGAGTGCCGTCGCCATCAGGCGGTCACGGACCTGGCGCAGGCCCATCTGCAGACCCAGGCGGCCAGGACGCTGATGGCCGCCTTCGTCGAAACCGCGCCGGTGGCCCTGTGCCTGACCGACGCCGACATGCGGATCATCCAGGCCAGTCCCCGCTGGCGGGCCGAGCGTGGACTGACCGAACCCCTGGGGCATGTGCTCTACGACATTCATCCCCGCACAGCGCGCTGGCGGTCGGTCTATGAGAAGTGCCTGCAGGGCCAGCCGGCCCAGTATGACCGGGTGTCCGTGGAGACCGCCACGGGGGACCCACGCTGGTTGCGGGTCGAGATCTCCCCGTGGAGGGACGCCGCCGGTGCGGTCGGGGGTCTGCTGATCATGTCGGTGGACATCACCGATTCCGTTGTCGCCCTGGAAGAGGCGCAGCGCTCGGAGGAGCGTCTGAAATTCGCCCTGGAGATCGGCGACCTGCAGATGTGGGAGATGGACTACCGGCGCAGCATCCTCACCGCCGCCGGCGCCAAGTCGATGCATGGGGGGGCGACCTTCCGAGATGTCGACCGCGGAATATGGGACGCTGTCCACGCCGCAGACCGTCCCAGACTGATGGCCGCGTGGGATCGGCATATTCGCCGCGACGAACCCTTCCGCGAGACCTACCGGCTCGTCCCGCCAGATGGCGGCCGCGCTCGCTGGGCGACCTCTGCGGCCCGGGCGTTCAAGGACGCCGAAGGGCGCATCGAGCGGGTGATCGGCGTCATTCGGGATATCGACCGGCAGAAGCAGGACGAACTGGAACTGCTGCAGGCCAAGGAGGCGGCTGAGGCCGCCAATCAGGCCAAGAGTGAGTTCCTGGCCAATATGAGCCATGAAATCCGCACGCCCCTGAACGGCGTCATGGGGGTGGCCGGCGCCCTGGCCCGCACAGAGCTGGCGCCTCGCCAGGCCGAGATGGTCGGCCTGATCGAGACCTCGGCCCAGACTCTTGAGACCCTGCTCTCGGACATTCTGGACCTCGCCCGGATCGAAGCTGGACGCCTGGAGCTGCGTCCCGAACCGTTTGATCTGGCCACATCCGTCGCCGCCTGCGCCGCCCTCTTCCAACCGAGCGCCGAGGCCAAGGGCCTTGAATTCCGCGTAACCATCCACCCTGGAGCCCAGGGCGCCTACGAGGGCGACGCCGCCCGGCTTCGCCAGATCCTGTCCAACCTGTTGGGCAATGCGGTCAAGTTCACCACCCAGGGCCAGGTGAGCCTTGAGGTGCTGGCCGAGCGGGGAGAGACCGGGTCGCGGCTGATCTTCCAGGTCGCCGATACCGGCATCGGTTTCGATGAAGCCACCCGCCAGCGCCTGTTCAGCCGCTTTGAGCAGGCCGACGGCTCCATCACCCGACGCTTCGGCGGGACCGGTCTTGGCCTGGCCATTTCAAGGTCCCTGGCCGAGGCCATGGGGGGAAGCCTGACGGCGGAGTCAACGGGCGGCGAAGGTTCCGTCTTCGTCCTGAGCCTGGACCTGCCGCGTTGCGCCGGCGCCGTCGAGGTCTGGGAAGACCAGGCCGCCGAGGCCGCCGCCCGGGCGCCCCTGGACGGAATGAGAGTGCTGCTGGCCGAGGACCACCCGACCAATCGCCGGGTGGTGGAATTGATCCTGGGGGCGGCGGGCGTCCAGCTGACCTGCGTCGAGGACGGCGCCCAGGCGGTGGAGGCCTGGGACTCCGGCGCCTATGATCTGGTGCTGATGGACATGCAGATGCCAGTGATGGACGGCCTGACCGCCATTGGCGAGATCCGTCGGCGGGAGCAGGCCAGCGGCCGCGCCCGGACCACCATCTATACGCTCACCGCCAACGCCATGCGTGAGCATGGCGCCGCCGCCGCCACAGCCGGAGCTGACGGCCATGTGACCAAGCCGGTCACCGCCGAGCGCCTGTTGGCGACTGTTGATGAGGTCTGGGCCGCCCGACGCCCCGATGGGGCCGGCGAAGGCGCCCTGCAGGCCGCCGTCAGTTAAAGACCTGATGGCATTGAGGGCGCGCCCGACATCGCGGCCCATCTACGCGCCTTTTGATCGAGGAAGGGGGGCGGTCCACGGGCCGCCCAGCCTCACTTGGTCAGGCGCAGGTTGTCGATGGAGCCGGCGATGGCGTCGAATGCGGCGCCCAACTGGGCCACGTTCTGGACGTCAAAGAACTTGTCGGGGTCGGTGGCGCAGTCGCGCAGCAGGGCGCTGGAGCCGGTCTTGACCTCCACCCGGACGGTATAGAGGACAATCTCCTTGTCCTTGATGTTCTTGCACAACAGAGCGAGGCGATCGTCCATCCTTTGGGCGCGCGCGCTGTTGGAGCCGCTGGTCATGCCAAGGAGGCCCTGCCACATATAGCCCAGACCATTGTAGCGCGATGCGTTGTGGTTGGAGACCGATCCATAGACATTGTCGCCGTCGGTCATCAGGATGATTATCTTACGGTGGTTCTTTGTGCCATAGGCGACGCCGTCCGCCAGGGGCGCATTGGGCGACAGGGTGTGCCAGCCCCAGACCAGTCCCATGGGGATGTTGGTCTCACCGACCGCGACCATCCCGTCGATGGCGGTCTTCAAGGCGTTCATATTGGTGGTCAGCGGCATGATCGGCTGCAGGTCGCAGCCCTGGTTGGGGCCGCCGCCGCTGGGGGTGGCGTTGTTGTATTTGGCGACGTTTCCCTGGCGTTGCTGACTGGTGCCGGTGTTTCCGTCGCTCAGATAGTTGTTGTAATAGGGCGTCCACCAGGTCCCGTTGTCCGGCTCATCCGGAGCGAAGTAGGGCACGAAATAGCTGTTCACATTGCCCGAATAGGGCGCGGTGTCCTGGACATCGAAGGGCTGGCGTCGGCTCTCGACACATCCGCCCCAGACCTGACCGCCCTTCATGGATTTCAGGACGGCGAACCGGTCGGTGTTGATGGTGGTGAAGATGTCCACGCCGGCCGCGCCGTGGCCGCGGGCGCGGCTGTCCACCCAATTGGGAATGCCGGGGCCGGTCCGGGTCGAGGTGTTATAGTTAGTCAGGCTTACGGCCGGGTACACCCGCACGGTGCTGGAAAAGGGCACCAGGGAAATCTGGATGGGGTCCTTGGCGGTGCTTCGCTGGCCGGCGGCATGCAGCTTGTCCACCAGATCCTTGGCCGCGCTCTTCAAGGTGGTCATCTTCGTCCCGGCCATGGAGCCGGTGGTGTCCAGGACAAGGGCGACCTCGAGCCGGTCCATGGCCCGCAGCACCTCGGCGCCGGCCTTGACGTTGCCGTGCTGGAAGAAGCCGGTCGCCACCGCCATGGGCGTCATCTCGGCCGAGGCCACCACCTTGGGACCATCCAGCACGAAGCTTGAGGTGATCAGGGCCGAGCCGGGGAAGGCGGTCAGATTGGCCTTCAGGGCCCGCTGACCGACCTCGTTGATCTCCTGCTGGGTCTGAGCCGAGGACCGGGCGGCGAACAGGGCCGCGGCGTCCAGGGCGTCCTGCAGCTTCTGCTTCTGATTGGCGCCGAGATAGAGATCGAACACGCCCAGGGTCAGCGGCGCCAACAGCACCAGGGCCACGGCGAAAATGATCGCCGCCGCCCCGCTCTCGTCGCGGGCGCCCGATTTCAGCCGGGCCGTCAGGCCCTTGAGGATAGAGGTTCGCACGTCTGCGCCCCGCTCATGCTTAGGTTTCAAGACGGCATGATGGGCGCTCAGGGTAAACGAACCCTCCGCAGAACACGGTAAACAAGCCCTGCCCCCGATTGACGGGGACATGGGCCTGGGGCTCCACTAAACCGCTGCAAAAGGCGAGGGCGGGGGAAAGCTGATGACGCCGAGCGACGAAACGCCCACGGAAACGGCCCATGAGCCGGTGGGTCCCGACAGCGCCCCCCCGGCCCCGAAGGCGCCCTGGTGGCGCACCTTTGGCCGCCGAATGACCCAGGGTCGCGGCCCCGTGGTTCTGGCCGGCGTGCTCATCATCGTCGCCTTTGGCAGCGGTTTCCTGACCGCCAAAGGCGTGGACATCCTGAGCATCCCCCGGGCGGCGGTGTCCGGCGGCGAGGTCCTGCCCGGCGGCTGGTCCCTGTTCGGCCGCCCCCGGGCGGCGGATGCGCCCCGGCGGGGAGAGCCCATGCCAGAGGGCTTCGCCGTTTGGCGCACCCGGGTCGACACCACCGGCGCCCAGCCCAGGGCCTGCGTGGAAATGAGCCGCCCCCTCGATCCCGAGGCCTCCTATGGCGACTTCGTCCTGGTCTCCCCGGACCTGGGTGAGACGCCGGCCATCGCCGTGCAGGGCTCCGAGCTCTGTCTGGCCGGCCTGGGCTTCAGCGAGCGGCGGGTCACCCTGCTCAAGGGGCTGCCGGCCCGGGGCGGTGAGACCCTGGCGGCGAACGCCGACATCGACTTCACCTTCGGAGAAAAGCCGCCCTTCGTCGGCTTCGCCGGCGACGGGGTCATCCTGCCCCGGGAGGATTCAGACGGGGTCGGCATTGAGACGGTCAATGTCACCCGCCTGCAGGTCGAGGTCTGGCGCGTCGCCGACCGCAATCTCGTGCGCACATCGATCAGCGCCCCGGAGCCCACCGCGGAGGGAGAGTGGCCCTATGACTGGGGCTCAGACAGCCCCGACCAGGAGGGCCAGAAGGTCTGGACCGGTGAAATCGCCGTCGCCGGCGAGGCCGGGCGGCGGAGCACCACGGTCTTCCCCCTGGGCGCCGTCCTGCGGGAAATGAAGCCCGGGGGCTATGTGATCCGGGCCCGCGACGCCTCGGGCGGGCGCAGCCTGACCGGTGGGGACGACGGAAATCCGCCTGCCCAGGCGCGGCGATGGATCATGTTCACCGACCTGGCCCTGAGCGCCTATGCCGGCGCCGAGGCCACCGACGTGGTGGTCCGATCCCTGAAATCCGCCCGACCTCAGTCCGGGCTGCGTGTCGCGCTTGTGGCGGCCAATGGCGAAGACCTGGCTGAGGCGCGCACTGACGGCCAGGGCCGGGCCCAGTTTCCCGCCGCCCTGAGCAAGGGGAGCGGCGCCCTGCGTCCCAAGATGATCATGGCCTATGGTCCCCAGGGCGACCTGGCGGTCCTGGACCTCGACCGGCCCCCTGCGGACCTGTCGCGCCTCGGCGTGGGCGGCCGTATCGAGACCGCTGCGGTCAGCACCTCCGGCCGGGCCGCGGGCGCGGTGGTGGACGCCTATCTCTACGCCGATCGGGGGGTCTACCGCCCTGGCGAAACCGTCCATCTGAACGCCCTGCTGCGCGACCGTGAGGCCCGAGCCGTCAAGGATCGGAAGGGCGCCATCGTGGTCCGCCGGCCCTCGGGCGTGGAGTTCCGTCGCTACGCCTTCGACGGCGCGCCCCTGGGGTCGGCCGCCGCTGACATCGCCCTGCCCCGCAGCGCCCCCCGCGGCCGCTGGCGGGCGACCCTGGAGATCGAAGGGCTGGAGAGTCCGGCCGGGGAGGTCACCTTCTCCGTCGAGGACTTCGCCCCCCAGCGTCTGGCGGTCACCGCCACCGGACAGGAGGCCAGCCCCGTCGCCGTCGGACAGAGCCGCAATCTCGATATCAGCGCCCGCTTCCTCTATGGGGCGCCGGGTTCTGGCCTGCAGGCTGAGGGCGAAGCCAGGCTGCGGGTTGATCCCAATCCCTTCCCGGCCTTCGAGGCCTATCAGTGGGGCGACCAGCGCGAGCCCTTCCAGGAGCTGTTCGTCGACCTGGGCCGCACCGTCACGGACGGCGACGGCCGGGCGATCATCACCTTGCCGCCGCAGGCCCAGGACAGCGCCCAGCCCCTCGTGGCGGCGACCACGGTCAGCGTCTTTGAGCCCGGCGGACGCCCGGTCCGGGAGTCCCTGAACCTCAAGATCCGGCCTCGCTCGACCTATCTGGGGGTCAAGGTTGATCAGGCCGAGGCCGCCCGCGGCGGCGATCCTACGGTCAGCCTCGACCTGATCGCCGTCGATCCCACCGGCCGGCGCATCGCCGCCCCTGGGGTCACCTGGCGCCTGGTGTCGGAAAACTGGGACTATGACTGGTTCCAGCAAGACGGCCGCTGGCAGTGGCGACGGACCAGCCGTGACACCCTGGTCGATCAGGGCACGGTCAATCTCGCCGCCGGCGAGCCGGCCCGTCTGAGCCGTCGATTGGGCTGGGGGGACTACCGGATCGAACTCACCGGGCCGGACGGCGCAGCCAGCGTCATCCGCTTCACCTCCGGCTGGGGCGCGCCGGCAGAGGATGTCGAAGCCCCCGACATCGTCCGGGTCAGCGCCGGCGACCGGACCTACGCCCAGGGCGACACCGTCGAGATCACCCTGAAGCCGCCCTATGCCGGCGAGGTTCAGGTGGCCGTGGCCACCGACCGCGTGCTCGACTTTCGCACCCTGACCGTGGGCGCGAACGGCGCCACCGTGCGCTTCCAGACCAACGCCGCCTGGGGGGGCGGGGCCTATGTGATGGTCACGGTCGTCCAGCCCCGGGACCCTGTCCAGACGCCCAAGCCCCGACGGGCGCTGGGCCTGGTCTATGTCCCCCTCGACCCAAAGGGCCGCAAGCTGGAGGTCGATCTGGGCACGCCGGAGAAGGTTGGCGCCCGGGACGCCCTCTCGGTGCCCGTCACCATCCGCGGGGCCGGCCTGGGGCAGCGGGTGCGCGTCACCCTGGCGGCTGTCGATGAAGGCATACTGCGCCTGACGAAGTTTGAGAGCCCCGACCCGGCCAAATGGTACTTCGGCAAACGGGCCCTGGGGGTCGACTATCGCGACGACTATGGCCGGCTGCTGGACCCCAATCTGGGGGCGCCGGCCAATGTGAGCTTTGGCGGCGATGAGATCGGCGGCGAAGGGCTGACGGTCACGCCGATCAAGACCGTCGCCCTGTGGTCCGGTGTCGTGGAGACCGGCCGGGACGGCAAGGCGACCATCCAACTGCCCGCCCCCGACTTCAACGGCGAGCTGCGGCTGATGGCCGTGGCCTGGACCGACGACGCCGTCGGCTCGGCCTCCAAACCCCTGGTGGTGCGCGAGCCGGTGGTGGCCGAGCTGGCCCTGCCCCGCTTCCTGGCGCCGGGCGACAAGGCCTTCGCCACCCTGGAGCTGCACAATATCGAGGGCCGGGCTGGCGAATATATCGCCCAGCTGACCGGCGAGGGGGGCGTTCTGGCTCCCTTCCGCAAGGCCTATCAGCTGATCATCGGCCAGCGATGGGCCGAGCGCGTCCCCCTGGAGGCGCCGCGCACGGCAGGCATTGGCAAGGTCAGCCTGGCTGTGACCGGGCCCGGCTTCTCCAGCACCAGGGACTATCCGTTGGAGACCCGGCTGGGCTGGGGCCGGGTGACGCGGACCACGGTGGCCCTGCAACAGCCCGGAGCCGTTTTCACGCCGACGCCGGACCTGCTGGCCGGACTGGCGGCGGGGGATGCGACCCTTCAGGTCAGCTATTCTCCGTTCCGCGGCTTCGACCCGGGGCCGATCGCGGTGTCCCTGCTGCGCTATCCCTATGGCTGCACAGAGCAACTGGTCTCGGCGGCCTATCCCCTGCTGTACGCCGCCAACGTCTCCCAGGACCCCAGGGCGCGGCGCTCCAGCGCAGGGCTGAACGCTGCGGTCAGTCGATTGCTGGATCGCCAGACCCTGGATGGCGCCTTTGGCATGTGGCGCGCTGGCGACGGGGAGGCTGACGCCTGGCTCGGCGCCTACGCCACCGACTTCCTGATCGAGGCCCAGAAGGCCGGCGCCCCGGTGCCGGCCGCGGCCCTGGACCGGGCCTTGGGGGCCATGCGGCACATCTCCCGGCCTGACGGCTGGGCCAACATCTCCTACCGGCTGGAATATCCCCGCTGGTGGGCAGGTTCGCCCCAGGCCTCGGAGGTCGCGACGGCCACCATGCGCCGCCGGGCTTCGGCCTATGCGCTCTATGTCCTGGCCAAGGGCGGTCGTGGCGACCTGGGTCGCCTGCGGTGGTGGCACGACGTGCAGATGAAGACCGAGGCCTCGCCCCTGGCCAAGGCGCATGTGGGGGCCGGTCTCGCCCTGATGGGCGACAAGGCCCGCGCCCGTTCATCCTTCCGCCAAGCGGTCCGTTCATTGAACTATCGCGAGGAGAGCGACTGGTATCAAAGCCCGCTGCGGGACCTCGCCGCGGTGATCGCGCTGGCCTATGAGGCCGGGGAGACCGAGATCGCCCGCGAGCTACAGGGCCGGCTGGAAAACGCCGTCACCGACCCCGAGGCGCTCAACACCCAGGAGCAGGCGAGACTGTTGCAGGCGGCCAACGCCATGATGGCGGCGGCCGGTCCCCTGAAGATCGAGGGCGCCGGCGCCATTCCCCTGGCCGCCGTGGCCGGCGGACCCCGCTGGGCGGTGGGCAAGCTGGCGGAGTCCCGCTTCACCAATTCCGGTGAAGGCGAGGTCTGGCGCACGGTGACCGTCACCGGCGCCCCGGTGGCGGCCCCAGCGGCGACCAGCAATGGCCTGACCTTGCAGAAGCGCCTGTTGAGCTTCACCGGCGGGGCGGTCAACCCAGCTGACCTCACCCAGGGCGACCGGGTGATCATCATCGTCTCGGGGCGGGCCCAACAGGCGCGCTCCATGGCCCTGGTGATCGACGATCCGCTGCCGGCGGGCTTCGAGATCGAGACGGTGCTCGGCCCGGACGACGCCCAGAGCGGGCCCTTCCGCTTCCTGGGCGCGCTGTCCTCGGCCGATGTCCAGGAGGCCCGGGATGACCGCTATGTGGCGGCCATGGACCTGCCCGGTCGTGAGGACTTCGCCTTCGCCTATGTGGCGCGGGCCGTCACGGCGGGGGACTTCCTGCTGCCCGGGGCCGAGGCTCGGGACATGTACCGGCCGGCGGTCAACGCCCGCACCAGCGTCGGGCGCACGGTCATCGCGCCGGCCCAGTGACGGCCGGCGCCGCCATCAGGGCCTGGGGCCGGCGAACGGCGGAGTCCCCCGTCGTGATCCGGGGCCTGACACTGGCCCTGATGGGCGCCTTGGGGCTTCAGGTCGCAGCGCTTGGCCTGGACGCCCTGTCGCCCCCGGACATGTCACGGGGGGCGGACGCCTCGCCCGTGGCCCTCGACCGCCGGGGCGCCTGGCTGCGCGCCCTGCCCGTGGAGGACGGCCGCTGGAGAATCCGCGCTGATCTGGCCCGGACGGATGCGAGCTTTGTCGAGCGCCTGATCGCGGTGGAAGACGCCCGCTTCTGGCGCCACCCAGGCGTCGATCCCCTGGCGGTGTTCCGGGCCGCCGGCTCGGCGGCGCTCACCGGGCAGGTTTCCTCCGGCGCCTCCACCCTCACCATGCAGACCGCCCGCCTGCTGACGCCCCGTCCCCGCACGCTGAGCGCCAAGCTGGTGGAGATGATCCGCGCGGTGCAGATCGAGGCGCGGCTGTCGAAACGCGAAATCCTGGCCCTCTATCTGACGCTGGCCCCCTATGGCGGCAATCTGGAGGGCGTTCGGGCCGCCAGCCTCTCCTATTTCGGCCATGAGCCAGCAAGCCTGACCCCTGGCGAGCAGGCCCTGCTGATCGCCCTGCCCCAGTCGCCGGAGGCCCGCCGGCCAGACCGGCGGCCCGAGGCGTCCCGCCGGGCCCGGGACCTGGTCCTCGACAAGATGGTTCGGGCAGGCGTGCTGAGCCCGGTGGAGGCCGCCGAGGCCGCCGAGGAGCCGATGCCAGGCCGCGCTCCCTTCCCGGCCCTGGCCTGGCATGCGGCGGGCGAGTTGGCGCGCAGCGCCCGGTCCGATCAGGCCTCAGTCATCTCAACCCTGGACGCCGGCCTCCAGTCCAGGCTTGAACCCCTTGTCGCCCGCGCCGCCCGGGCGCAGGGGCTCGAGGCCACCGCAGCGGTGATGGTGGTGGAGCTGGACGGGCGGGCGGTGCGCGCCTCGGTCGGCTCAGCGGGCCTGGATCGGGCCGGCGGGTGGATCGACATGACCCGCGCCCTGCGCTCGCCCGGCTCGGCGCTGAAGCCCTTCATCTACGCCATGGCCTTCGAGCAGGGCCTGGCGGCGCCCGACACCCGTATGGCGGACGCCCCGCGGCGATACGCCGACTACCAGCCCGAGAATTTCGACCGGGTCTTTCACGACCAGGTCACCGCGCGAGAAGCCCTGACCCACTCGCTGAACGTGCCGGCCGTCGACACCTTGGCGCGCCTGGGGCCGGCGGCCTTCGAGGGTCGGCTTGAGGCGGCCGGGGTTCGACTTTGGCGGCCCAGGGCTGAAACCCGGGACGCAGGTCTGGCCATCGCCTTGGGGGGAGTGGGCGTCACCTTGCGGGATCTGGCCGTCCTCTACGGCGCCTTGGGCGACGGCGGCCTGGCGCGGCCCCTGTCCTGGACCGAGGCCCAGGCCCAGGCGCAGCGCGAAGAACGGGGGGTGCGGCTGGTGAGCCCCTCCGCCGCCGATGAGGTTCTGGCTATCCTGCGTGAAACCCCGCCGCCGGCCGGGGTGACCCCCGCCGCCCTGAGCCAGGGCCGCCCGCTGATGGCCTACAAGACCGGCACCTCCTACGGCTTCCGCGACGCCGTGGCGGCGGCTGTGGTCGGCGGCTATGTGATCGTCGTCTGGAGCGGCCGCGCCGATGGGGGCGCCCGGGCGGGGCTGACCGGTCGGGACGCAGCCCTGCCCTTGCTGTTCGAGGTGGCCGACCTGCTGCAGGCCCCGCCGGCCGCAGCGCCGCCCCTGGCGCCCCGCGCCGCGCCGGTCGCCCTGGACGACCAGACCCGCGCCACCGAAGGCCCCCGGCTGATCTTCCCACCGGACGGGGCTGTGGTGCAGGTGGACGCCTATGGCCCGGCCTCCCGGGGCCTCGTCCTGGCCGCCAGCGGTCAGGATCTGTCCTGGTATGTGGCCGGTCGCCCCCTGACCCCTGATCCGCTCAGCGGCCAGGTGCTGTGGCGACCCGATGGGCCGGGCTTTTACGACTTGAACGTCGTCGACGGCGCCGGCCGCACCGCCCGCGCGCAGGTGCGTATCCGCGGCGGCTAGTAGAGGCGGGCCACATCCTCAGGCCCGCTGCAGGTGACGTTCATGTCGTTCACCAGTCCGTCGGAGAGAGCGTAAACCCATCCGTGCACGCTGATCGGCTGGCCCCGCAGCCAGGCCTCGCGGATGAAGACGTCGGAGGCCACATTGCGCACTTGGCGGATGACGTTCAGCTCGCACAGGCGGTCGTGGCGGGCGTGCTCGTCCATGGCTTCCAGTTCCGCCCGATTGGCGGCGTAGACCTCGCGGATCGGATGCAGCCAGTGATCCACCAGCCCGCGCCGCTGGCCATCGATGGCGGCGACCACGCCCCCGCAGCCGTAGTGGCCCACAACCATGATGTGCTTCACCTTCAGCACGTCGACGGCGAACTGCAGCACCGACAGGTAGTTGGCGTCCTGGGGCGGGGCGAGGTTGGCCACATTGCGGTGGACGAACAGCTCGCCCGGATCGAGGCCGACAATCTCATTGGCGGGCACCCGGCTGTCGGCGCAGCCGATCCAGAGATATTCCGGGCTCTGCTGGCCCACCAGGCGCTGGAAGAAGCTGGGGTCGACCGCGAGCTTGCCTTCCGCCCAGGCGCGGTTGTTGTCCTTCAGGTGGTCGAGCATCTTAGTGGCCCCTCGCCCTACGCTATACAAGTCCGGGATCAGGCCGACGCCGGGGCGTCTGGCTGTCGATCGGGATGGGCGGCCACAAAGGCGGGAAGCGTCTGGGCCGCCGCAGCCGCGGCCCTTATGGCGGGATAGGGCGAAAGGTCCACCCCATAGCGCTCGGCCGAATAGACCTGGGGGACCAGGCAGCAGTCGGCCAGTCCAGGGGTCGACCCAAAGGCGAAGCCATCGCCGTGACGGGCGACCATCGGCTCCAGAGCCTCAAACCCCTCATGCATCCAGCGGGCGACCCAGGTCTGCCGGTCGGCTTCGCTGACGCCGAAGGCCGCCAACTGCTGCTGGATTCGCAGATTGTTCAGGGGGTGGATGTCGCAGGCGATGATCCCAGCCATGGCCCGGACCACCTGACGTCCCGCCGGATCAGCCGGAAGCAGCGAGGGCTGCGGGTGCGTCTCATCCAGCCATTCCATCAGGGAGAGGCTCTGGGTCATGGCCGTGTCCCCATCGACCAGCATCGGGGTCAGACCCTGGGGGTTTTGTTGGAGATAGTCGGCGGCCCGCTGCTCGCCCTTCGGCAGGCTCACGGGGATGTAGTCATAGGCCAGGCCTTTGAGCCCAAGCGCGATGCGAACCCGGTAGGGAGCGGTGGCCCGCCAGTAGCTGTAGAGGGTGAGCCCCATGGTCAGACCACCTTGAAGCTGAGTTCGCCGACGCCCTCGACGGCGCCCTGGACCAGATCGCCCCGGGCGATGGGGCCGACGCCCTCCGGCGTGCCGGTGAAGATCAGGTCGCCGGGGGCCAGCCGCCAAAGACGCGAGGCCTGGGCGATGATCTCGGCGACATTCCAGATCATGTCGGACACCACCGCGTCCTGACGGGCTTGGCCGTTGACGGTGGCCGATATCCGCCCCTGGGGGGTTGGACCGCTCCAGCGGCGGATTGCTGAAATGGGCGCGGACTGATCGAATCCCTTGGCGGCGTCCCAGGGATGGCCCTTGTCCTTGGCGGCGGCCTGCAGATCGCGCCGGGTCAGGTCAAAGCCCACCGCATAACCGAAGACGAGGGCCAGGGCCTGGTCCACCGGCACGTCGGCGCCGCCGCTGGCCAGGGCCACGACCAGTTCCACCTCATGATGGAGATCCTGAGTCAGGGGCGGATAGGCCACCTCGGCGCCCGCCCCCACGAGGGCGTCGGCCGGTTTGGCGAAGAAGAACGGCGGATCGCGATCATCCCCACCCATTTCCGCGCGATGGGCCGCGTAGTTGCGGCCGACGCAGAGGATGCGGCGAACGGGAAACACCACGGGCTCTCCCAGCACGGGCAGGGTGACAGGGGTCGGCGGCGAGATCGCGTGTTCGGTCATGCCGAAGGTCTATTCCGGGCCTCAGCCAAAGAAAAGGCTCCCGCCGGGAGGCGGGAGCCTGATCATTGTAGAGAAAGCCGAGCCTACATGGCCGAGAGGCGGTCCTGGATCGCCTTGGCTTCGTCCAGGTGCTGCTGGATCGACGGGGCTGTGGCCGCAGCGAAGGCCTGCAGGCCCGGGGTGTCGCCGTCGTTGGCATAGCGCTGCATCAGGTTGAGCGCCGACTGATGGGCGTCGACCTGCATGTCGATATACTTCTTGTCGAAGTCGGCGGCGTTGGCTTCCCGCAGATCGTTGACCTTGCGGCTCACGTCCTCGTCCGGGGTGGTGGGGAGGGTGATGGCCTGGCCAGTGGCGCCCACGGCGGTCTGCAGATCCTGAGTGGTCCGGGTGTGGGCGTCGACCATCTTGCGGGCGAAGGCCTTGACGTCATCATGCTGGGCGCGCTCGACGGCGAGTTGCGAGCTGCGGATTTCAAGCATGTCGCTCTGGGCCGCCAAACGGGTGAAGTCGGGGGCGGAGGCCTCGTCGGCAGGGGTCGGAATGGTGGCGGCGGGATTGGCGTCAGGCACGACGCTCTCGGCCGGAGCGGTGGCGGACTGGTCGGCCGGCTGACCGCAAGCGGCGAGCGAAAGCGCGGCGATCGCGGCGCCCGCGATAAGCAGGTGGCGAGTCATGTGAACTCCTGGGACGTTGACAAAATCAGACGCCGCATCCGAACGATGTGGCTGCCGTCAAAACTCACGACGCCGTGATCTGTTCCCAGAAAGTCGGAATCATCCATGACCGAAACCGCCGCCGCCGGCCCCTTGAGTGGGCTCAGGGTCATAGAGATGGGCACCCTGATCGCTGGTCCCTTCTGTGGTCAGATCCTCGGGGATTTCGGCGCCGACGTGATCAAGATCGAAGATCCGCGCAAGGGCGACCCCATGCGTCAGTGGGGCCGCAGCCTGCCGCAGGGCCTGTCGCCCTGGTGGCCGGTGATCGGCCGCAACAAGAAGTCAGTTGGCCTGGACCTCCGCCAGCCGGAAGGGCAGGACATCGCCAGGACCCTGATCGCCAAGGCCGATGTGCTGATCGAGAACTTCCGCCCCGGCGCCATGGAGAAGTGGGGGCTAGGCTATGAGGTCCTTGCGGCGACGAACCCGGGTCTGGTGATGGCGCGCATCTCGGGTTACGGCCAGACGGGGCCGCTGTCAGGGCGGGCTGGATATGGCTTGATCGGCGAGGCCATGGGCGGCCTGCGCCACATCACCGGCGAACCGGATCGGCCGCCGGCGCGGGCCGGCATCTCCATCGGCGACAGCCTTGCGGCCATGCATGCGGTGATGGGAATCACCATGGCGCTGCACGCCCGCCACAGCACCGGCAAGGGCCAGGTGATCGACGCGGCCCTCTATGAGAGCGTGCTGGGCGTCATGGAGAACCTGGTCACAGAATATGACCTGACCGGCTATGTGCGGGAGCGGTCCGGCTCGATCCTTCCAGGCATCGCGCCCTCCAACGCCTATCCCTGCGCAGGCGGCGACATGGCGGTGATCGGCGGGAACGGCGACACCGTCTTCGCCCGCCTTTGCGAGGCCATGGGCCAGCCCGATCTGGCCACGGACCCTCGCTTCGTCACCCACGCCGCCCGCGGCCAGCGACAGGGGGAGTTGGACGAGATCATCGGCGCCTGGACCTCAGGCCTGACCCTGGAGGATCTGTTGGCCCAGCTTGAACGCCATGGTGTTCCGGCCGGGCGCATCTATCGCGCGCCCGACATGCTGGTGGATCCGCACTTCATCGCTCGGGAGGCGATCATCAGTGTTCCGCATCCGGTCTTTGGGGAGATCCAGATGCAGAACGCCTTCCCCAAACTGTCCGCCACGCCCGGCAAGGTCCGTTGGCCTGGACCCGAATTGGGCGCCCATACAGATGAGGTGCTGCAGGATCTGGCCGGTCTGTCGACCAACGCCCTGGCGGAGCTGCGCGCCCGCGGCGTGATCTGACCCTCAGTCTCGAGGGGTCAAGAGATCAGCGACCGCAGCCGTCACCTGGGTGACGTCATAGGGCTTGCGAATGACAGGGGCGTCGAAGCCGCTTGGCGCTCCGCCAGCATCCCCATAGCCGGTGGCGAAGACGAAGGGCACGCCCCGTTCGGCCAAAATCTCGGCCACGGGACTCACCGAGAGACCATTGAGGTTGGCGTCCAGGGGCTGGTCAAGGAGGGCCAGGGCCTCTTCCAACTCATAGGCCGGCCCCACCACGAGGGCGCCGGCCTCTGACAGACCTGTCTCCAGCTCCATGGCCAGCAGGGCCGCATCTTCGACGATCAGCACCCGCGCGCCAGCCAGATTCACCGGCCCGGCCGGTCCGGCCGCCGTCTCCGGCGCGCGCCGCGCCGGGGTCTCTGGAATGGTGTCGGGACGCGCGACGACAGCGGCGGCGCCGGCCTCAAGAAAGGCCCGTGCGCCCGTGGGGGGGAAGTCCAGCCGGGTCTGGCCGTTGAGTTCCCGCCGGGTCACCTGGCTCAGAAGGGTGGCGCCAAATCCGGTCCGCAGGGGCGGCGAGACCACCGGCCCGCCAGACTCGGTCCAATCAAGGGTGAAGCCCCCCGATGGGCTAGCGCGCCAGGCGACGTCAACCTGTCCGGTCTCGACCGAGAGGGCGCCGTATTTCAGGGCGTTGGTGGCCAGTTCATGCAGGGCCAGGGAAAGGGCGTTGGCCGCCCGAGGGGTCAGAAAAAGCTCCGGGCCCGCCCAGCGGGTCTGGCTTGGCGCCAAGCCCCCAAGCTCGGCGGCGACCAGATGATCGATGGCCGCGCCCCGCCAGCGGGCCGCCGTCAGCAACTCGTTGGCCGACCCCATGGATTTCAGGCGACCGAGAAAGGTCTGCAGAAAGCCGTCCATGGATGATGTGCGCTTGGCGGTCTGAACCGCCAGGGCCTGGACGGTCGCCAGGACGTTTTTCACCCGATGGTCGATCTCGGCCATCAGGGCATGGCGCTGCTGCTCTTCAACCTTTCGGGCGGTGATGTCCTCGACAATGCCGATGACCCCTTGGATGTCGCCCTCATCGTCGCGGATTCGTTGGCCGACGATGCGCAACCAGACGACAGGGTGGTCCGGGCGGGGCGCAGCGCGGCATTCCACCTCATAGCGGTCGGCCCCTTCAAAGCCTGCGAGCATCTGGCCCAGGGTGTCTTCGAGGTCGTCTGGGTGAATGCGCGGCAGCAGGGCCCGCCCCCCATCGGCAGGCAAATAGCCCGATGGGCCGCCCGTAATGGCCGCCATGCGCTCGCTGACAATGCAGAAGTCGCCAGGAACATCATACTGGAACTCCCCCAGACCCGCGGTCTGAAGCGCCAGCTCAAGATGCTCCATTGTCAGGCGCGCGCGCCTCGGATCAGCGGCCATGCATAAAGCCTAGCGCCGGGTGGCGCCGGAAGCGACAAGAACCGTGCAGCTGATGCGAAGATTTGTCGCAGCTTGGCCTGGAACCTGGAACCGCGCTGGCCTATGTGACGTTGTGGCAGAGCCCTGTGCGAGGCGTGCGGGGACCTCGAACCTCAGGAGATACTGCATGTCGAACGCTGCTGAACGCGCCACAAGCGAGGCCAAGGCCGCCGCCACCTCTGCGGCTGCGTCCGCCCAGGTTCTGGCTGAAGACGCCCAGCGCACCTTCCGTGACGCGGCCCACCATTTTGAGCGCGCCGTCCAGGAAGGCGTAGAGCAAATCCGCGCCCAGTCGCGCGCCTATGCCGACACCGCCGGTGAACAGATCGAAGAGGCCCAGCGCTACGTGGTCGAACACGTGCGTGAACGTCCCCTGGCCGCCACTGGCGTCGCCGTGGGTCTTGGCGTGGTCATCGGCATGCTGCTCGCGGGCGGCCGCCGTTGATTGAAAAGGCGCTTATCGCCGTCATCGCACTGGCCGCCCTGTCGGCCCTGACCGTTCTCTGTGTCGGGGCTGCGGGGTTCGCTCTGTTCGCTGTGCTGGATGGACCCCTGGGTCCGGCGGGGGCCGCGGGCGTTGTGGCCCTGGTCTGCGCCCTGCTTTTGCTGGTCGCCGTCTTTGCGGTCCGCGGTAAGGGTCCTGCCCTGCCCGCGGCGCTTCAAGATGATGACAGTCTCGCCGCCCGGGCCTTCGAACTTGCAAGGCAGCATCCGATGGCGGCCAGCGGCGCGGCTCTCCTGGCCGCCCTGGCGGCCGGAGTGTTGGCTGTGAAGAACCCCAAGGTGATCGCCACCGCCCTCAGCGCCTATCTTGCAGGTCGGTCGTCAGGTCGCCATTAGGCCCCCGGCCCGCCCCATCTGAGCATTCTCCGACCATCCTGCAGAGGACAGGTCGGAGAATGTTCGAGGCCACCAGTGTGGCCGCGACTGTAGCCAAGCCACGGCGCCCGCCCCATCTGCCAGGCCATCCGTAGCGCGCCCAACTGGCGCGTCGTTCGCCGTTAAGCCTCCCCATAGGATGACACATGTTCAAGCTTCCGGACCTTCCCTACGCCTATGACGCCCTTTCGCCGGTGATCTCGGCGCAGACCATGGGCTTCCACCATGACAAGCACCACGCCAAGTATGTGGACACGCTCAACGACCTCCTGAAGGCTGCTGGCGAAACCCCGGCGACCCTGGAAGAGGTGGTGAAGGCCGCCGCCGGCGACCCCGCCAAGAAGAAACTCTTCAACAACGCCGCCCAGACCTACAACCACACCTTCTTCTGGACCTGCATGATCGGCGAGAAGCAGCAGCCGCAGGGCGATCTGGCCGCCGCCATTGATCGGGACTTCGGTGGGCTGGACAAGCTGAAGGAGGCCTTTGTCACCGAGTCGGTGAACCATTTCGCTTCGGGCTGGGGCTGGCTGGCCGCCGAGGGCGACAAGCTGAAGGTGCTGTCGACCCATGACGCCGACGACCTGCTGACCCATCAGGGCCTGACGCCGCTGCTGACCTGCGATGTGTGGGAGCATGCCTACTATCTGGACCACCAGAACGATCGTAAGGCCTTCGTGGAAGCCTGGTTCGACAACCTGCCTCACTGGACCTTCGCCGCCGCCCAGTACGATGCGGCCCGGGGCAAGGGTCAGGCTTGGCGCCACCCGGTTCCCGCATATTGATCAGGATCGTTCAAGCCGGGAACGGCCTACAGTCAAGCACGTTGAAATCCCGCGGCCTCCGACGGCCGCGGGATTTCTTTTTGCCGGGGCCAACGCCCCCTCTCACAGGAGCATGACAGATGCTGAACTGGGCCCTGATCTTTCTGGTGGTCGCCCTGATCGCCGGCCTTCTTGGATTCACCTCGATCGCCGGCACAGCCATCGGCATCGCCAAGATTCTGTTCGTCGTTTTCCTGGCGCTATTCCTGGTCTCGGCGATCATGCACATGGTGCGCGGCCGCCGGGTCTAGCTCCGGCGGCGGTCCAGGGACCAGGTCCGGTATGCCTCGAACTGGCTGCCGGACCAGGTCATGGCCTTCACCCTGATGGCCTCGGGGTCGACCTCGATCATATTGAAGCTGGCGGCCACACCACGTTCGCGCACCGACAAGGTTCCGCAGCCCACCGCATAGGTGCGCTCGTCCGCAAAGGGATAGGGCAGGGCGAAGGGGGCGTGCACATGTCCCGAAAGAACAAGATCCACCTTGGCCTCACTGAAGGCGCGGGCGGCGTCCCTGCCCCCCCAGACCTTGGCGGTCATCGGCCCGGCGATCATCTCCGTCAGGGGATGATGCAGGGCCACGAGGCGGAGGTGGGTGGCCGGCGCCCCGTCGAGGATACTGACCGCCGTCCGGACCTGATCACGGGAGATTTGCCCCTTTGACCAGTTGAACCGCCACTGCGCGCCCCGGGCTGTATTGATCCCCGCCACCACCAGCTGGTCGTCGATATGAGACTGGCTCCAGGCGGGACCAATGATCCGCTCGAAGCGGGAAAACGGCGCGAAAAGCCGCTCGATCCAGGCGAGATAGGGGGCGTCATGGTTACCCGGGGTGACCAGCCACGGTCGCGGCAGCTGCTCCAGCCAGTCCCGCGCCGCTTCAAGTTCGCCCACCTCGGCAAAGCGGGTCACGTCACCGGTGACCAGCACCAGGTCTGGGGGGTCGCTCTGCAGCAGCGCCGTAGCGGCCTCCACCGCCGGCAGGTTTTCGTCGCCGAAATGAATGTCCGAAAGCTGGGCGATCCTGATCATGCCGCCCCCGAATTTGCCACACCCATCATCACCGCCTTCTCGGCGCCGGCGGGCTCATCGGGGGGGGCCAGCACCCGGGCGACATGGGGGACGAAGGTGACGTCGGCGAAGGAGCCGACCTGTACGGTCTCGCCATCCAGCAGGGCCGGAATGCTCCGCGGCGCCCATACCCGAGCCTTGCGGCACAGTCCCAGGTCAACGGCCGGATCGTCGCGCCAATCGCCGACAGCCGCATGAAGGCCCAGGCGAAAGGCTTCCAGCGCCCCGTTCAGGTCGAGGCCCGCGGCCTCGAGCGCCTGCTCGTCGTCAGACAGCCGTCGACTGGCCGTCGGACACAGGAAGATCACCGCCTCGCCCTTCTGCCGGGGACCATCGCCGATCACATAGCGGAGTCGGCTGGAGAAGGCTCTTGACCAGGCGGTGCGGGCCCGCTGCAAGGCCAGCCTCGCCTTGCCCTCGCGCATGGCCTCACGGGCCGGCGCCCAAAGGGCGGGCGTTCCCAGGATAGCGGCCACAAGGAAGAGCTTTCCGTCCACAGCTCCCCCAGCCAGCGGACGTTCGACCCCGTTTTCGAGAATATCGGCCAGGGCCTCCTGCCAGGGCCGAGCGCCATAGATGGCGTGGGGGAGCATGTTCATGGTCCCTCCGGCGAGGGGCGCAAACAGTGGACCGTCCGGTCCGCACATCTCGGCCGCCGCCCGCGCGGTGCCGTCGCCGGCGACCACGGCGAGCAGGTCTGGGCCAGAGTCGAGGGCTGTCCTCAGGCAGCGCTCCAGATCGCCGGACGAAGAGGCGCACACCCTCGCGCTTAGCCCATAGTTCGCCAGGATCGCCTCGGCCTCCATCGGCGCGGTCTCCGACACGCTGCCAGACGCCAGGTTGAGAACCACTTCTATCTTGCGCACGCCCCCGATCACCGCGTGGCCTTAGAGATTCTGTTCAGGAGGGATGACGGCCGGCGCTTCGCCGTCCAACGGCGCGGTGGGGGTGGAGCTTCCCTGCTGATCGCGTCCGGCGCCGCTGATCACCGCACCGGCCTCGTCAGCGGCGGCGCGCAGGGTTGGTTCGGCGCGATCGGCCGCGACCGCAAGTTTCTGGTCCACCACCTCACCGCCCTTGCCGAACGAGCCGTACCAGGCCGCCACGCCCAGAACCGCGCCCCCGGCCAGGGCAAAGACGCCGATCAACAGATTGCGGATCGGATGGCTACGGCGGCGGCGCTCAGCGCGCTGGCCCTCAAGGAGCCCCTGCTCATACGCCCTTTCCACATCCCGCGGACCTACAGCGATCGGATCCACAGCTTCCGCCGGAATGCCCGTGTGCCGGGGACGTCCAAATCGAGGCCACATTTGAGGCGCTCCATAATTAATCTGCGGCCAAGCTAACGGCGGGGACTGCCCTCGGTTCCCGCCGCCCCCTCCCGAAACGGTCAAGCTTGTGTCGCGGGAGGGGAACCTGACCGAGTGGATGGACGTTTTGTTGTCGGCACAAGCTCAAGGAGAGCCTGAAATGATGAAATCTCTTATCGCTGTCGCAGGCGCGGGCCTCTTGGCCGCGGCCTGCACTTCGACCGGAACCGTGGAGCGTAACGCCGCTGGCGGCGCCGCCCTCGGCGCCCTCGCCGGCGCTGTGATCGGCAACAATGTCGGTTCGGGCAGCGCGGCTACGGGCGCGGCCATCGGCGCCGTCGCCGGCGGCGCGGCCGGGGCCTACAAGGGCTGTCGCGAAGATGGCGGCTGCGGCGCCAATGTTCCTAATCGGCGTCAGTACTATGACGAGCGCGCCGGTCGGTATTATTTCTATGACTCAGCCAGCCAGCGCTACTACTGGGAAGATGGTCAGCCCCGCTATTGATCGGGACTGAAGTTTAAAGAAGATCAGGAATGGGCGGTCAGCAAGCTGGCCGCCCTTTTCGTGTGCGCGGCCGGCATGGTCCGCGTCTAGAGGGGTGATGGGACGATGCGAGCCAAAACATATGCCGTCGCAGGGGCGCTCTGTGTCACAGGCGTTCTGCTGTTGGGGGGCTGTCAGAGCTGGCGGCAGGGCCTGGCCCTGGACAATCGCTGCGAGCCGGTCACTGCGGAAATCTATTTTGAGCCGGACTCCGCTGAGCTGGGCCCCGAGGCTCGGGGTCTGATCGCCGAGACGGCTCGGCGTTCAAGCGAATGCGTGGTTGAGGCGGTCGAGGTCCTGGGGTTGGCGGACGCCAGCGGCGCGGCGGACGCCAATCTGGTTCTGTCCCAGGCGCGCGCCGCCGCGGTGGCCGAGGCCCTGACCGCTGCGGGCCTTCCCGAAGCCGCCTTCGACACTCGGGCCGCGGGTCAGGCCGGGGCCGTCACCACCGATGGTGTGAACCGTCCCATGCGACGCCGGGTGGAGATCGTTCTGCGGATGGCCAACCCTTCCTGAGCCTGGCGGCGACAGAAAGAGAGTGGCGGACCCGAAGGGTCCGCCAAGTGGGTATCATCGAGAAAAGGGGGGGTGCGGAGGCGGCAGACTGGCGGAGTATCGCCAGCCTCAAGTCGGGGGGGGCGTCGCCGCCTCCGCAGGTTGAATAACTCGCCGCTTCCGAACCCGTTCCACCCGTCGCTCACTTTTTTGCGCCTGCCTGTCTCCGCCCCATCTGAGCGCAAAGCACGGGGAACAGAGGCCGGGCGCCTGCGTTCTTTCCATAGCGAAGCCTGTGCTTTGTATTGAACGGGGCTGGCGGATGATCCGAGGCTACATCGCAGCCCATGGGGGGCTCGCCTATCTTGAGACGCCCTCTCGCAGGGCGGCGGTCGCCCATCGGCGGGCCGCAGCACTCACCGCGATTTTGACCATGGCCAGCGCCGTCGGCCTGCTCGTCGCGGTCACGCGGGACGATCCCGGCGGTCCCGCGCCGCCGGCCCCCTTCCCCTTCGTACGCCTCTAAGCCAAGGAAGCCCCTCATGGCCCAAACGCCTGAAAACGACGCCCCGAAGATCCCTGCGACCCCAGCGCGCCAGGGCGCCTTGGGAAGGCCGGTCATGGTCGTGCTGCTGGTTTCTGTGACCCTGGCCTTTGTCGGCCTGATGGCCGCCTGGCTTTTCCGGGCCGATGATCTGGCGGAGGGCGACGCCCACGCTGGCCGGCAGGCCACCGACGCCGCGATGTTCGAGCAGGACGCCCCGGCCCCTCGCATCGCCGAGGACGACGGATCGGATGGCCCCAGCACCGCCCCCTAAACCCGGCGGCCCGGCGTCCAATGAAAAGCGGCCCCCGACCGGTTGGTCGGGGGCCGCTTGTTTCGTCCCAAAGCCCCTGAGAAGGGGATTCGGGTGGTCAAACGACCGACTGACCTCGGATAGCCCGGACCACAAAGCTGGCCACCAGCAGCACGAGGAAGATGACGAACAACACCTTGGCGATGGTCGCCGCCAGGCCCGCCAGGCCCATAAAGCCCAGATAGCCGGCGCCCAGGGCCAGAACTGCGAAAACGATCGCCCAACCTAGCATGGCGTTGATCCTTCGAGCTTAGGGGGCGCCGGCCAGATGGGCCAACGCCTATCCCCCTGAAACGCTCTCTGGCCCGCGCTGTTCCAATGGCCCGGGCCGCTCCGATGGGAGCTGGCCCGGGGGTCTCGGATCAGGCCGCGACTTTGGCCTTGCGACGGGGATGGAAAAAGAGCGCTTGTCCAATGGCCGCCTTCACCGTTTCCGGCTGGAACGGCTTGGTGATCAGGAAGGTCGGCTCTGGACGTTCGCCGGTCAGCAGGCGCTCGGGGAAGGCGGTGATGAAGATCACCGGAACGTCGAGCTCGGCCAGGATGTCCCTGACCGCATCAATGCCTGACGATCCATCGGCCAGCTGAATGTCGGCCAGGACGAGACCCGGGCGATTGCGGCTCACGGCGTCCACGGCCTCGGTCCGGGTGGCGGCGATATCCACCACGGTGTGACCAAGCTCCTTCACCAGGGCTTCGATATCCGCCGCGATCACGGGCTCATCCTCAATGATGAGGACATCGGTGGCGAGTTCGGCGTCTATTTCGGACTGGGCCTCAGCGATCAACGCCCCAACCTCTTCGAAGGTCGCGCCGAGGATCTCTGCGGTTTCACTGTGGGTGAAGCCCTCCAGAGCCGTCAGCAGAAAGGCTTGGCGCGACCGCGGCGCGATGCGCATGAGGCGCGAATTGGCGTCGTCATCGGCCAGGTCGCTCACCGCGCGCGACTCCAGCTGAGCCCCCGTGGAGCACCAGATGGCGTGGAACACATGGTAGAGGGCGACCCTGGGCGTCAGCCCCGCCTCCAAGACGCGTTCGCCGGCCGCAAGGGCCTCAAGGGCGACGCGGACATAATGATCACCAGTAGTTTGATCGCCGGTGAGCGCACGCGCATAACGCCGGACATAAGGCAGATGCGGCGCCAGTCGGGCTAGAAGACTCAATGACCCCTCCCGTAGAGCAAGGATGAACACGCGAGCGCGAATGGTGCGACCGCGTTTGATCCATCAACGGCATAAAACGTCGCCGGAGGGAACCGGTTCCCCCCGTCTTGCGTTTTCGACATTCTCACATCGGGCGGCTTTGTTTAGCCCGAAGGAACTCGACGGGGGGCCGAGCGTTTGAGCGATCAGAACGACAGCATGAAGGGGCGATCACCGCCAAAGCGGGACGCCGGGGAAATGATTCAACATCAAGCTGAGCCGCAGGCGACCGGACCAGACGTCAGCGCTGCGGCGCTGGACGAGGCGCGGTTGCGCCAGCAAGCCATCGGCGTTCGCCTACGACAGATGTTCGATGAGGTGGTCAACGAACCTGTGCCTGATGAGTTTCTCGACATCCTTCGCCGTGCGGACAAGTCGGCGGAGAAGGGCTGATGGTTGACCGCAGTCCCCGAGACCCGGCGTTGGACAATGCGTTCAAGGCCGAGATCGTCACCTTGATCCCGCATCTGCGCGCCTTCGCCCGCACCCTGTGTGGCGACGCCACAGCCGCCGACGACCTCGCCCAGGACGCCATGATGAAGGCTTGGGACGCGCGCGCCAGCTTCCAGATGGGCACCAATATGAAGGCCTGGACCTTCATGATCCTGCGCAATCAGTTCTATTCGGAGAAGCGTCGCTCCTGGCGTCAGAGCCAGCTTGACCAGGAGGCCGCCGAACGGACCCTGGTGGCGGTGGATGATCCCGAAGCCCCCGTGGCCCTGGACGAACTGCGGTTGAGCCTGGGGATGCTGCCGCCCGAACAGCGGGAAGCTCTGATTCTCGTCGGCGCGGGCGGGTTCGCCTATGAAGAGGCCGCCGAGATCTGCGGTGTGGCCGTGGGCACGGTGAAGAGCCGTGTCAGCCGGGCCCGGCGAGCCCTGCAATCCATCCTCGAGGCCGGCGCCTATGACCGCGATGGCGGCGCGGCCGGTGATGCGATGCGGTCTATCCTGGCCGACGCCGAGCGTCTCAGCACCGCTCGCTGACGGCCCGGGGGGGCTGGGACATGAATGAAGATCCCTGGGCCGCCCTCGGCACCATTCGCGTACGGCTGATCGCCGCCATGGCGGCGGCTCTGCTTCCCGTCCTGGTTCTAGGCGCCATCCAGACGAGCCTGGCCTTCCATCATGAGGCCGAACGGGTTCGCGAGACCCTGGGCTCGGCCGCCCAACGCAGCGCGGCCGACGCACGGGCCCGCATGGAGTCTGCCGACATTCTGCTTGAGACGCTGGCGCCCGGCTCGGTGGGGTTCGCCTGCGCCCAGCGGCTGGGCGAGGTGACCGAACGGATACCCGGTTACGCCAACCTCATTCGGTTTGATCGGTCAGGTCGGGTCGCCTGCGCAGCCGGCAACGTGCCCTCTGACCCGGCTCGCGGGGACCGGCCCTGGTTCAGTCAGGTTCGCAACACCGGTGACATGGTGATCACCCGCGACCCTGGAGTCAGCTATTCCGAAGCTCCGGCCCTGATGGCCGTGGTGCCCGCCTATACCGCCGCCGGGGAGTTCGATGGAGCCCTGGCCGCCATCATCTCTCTCTCAAGCCTGCAACCAAACACCGCGGCGGCGGCGCTCCCGGAAGGCGCCGAGGTCGCGCTTCTGGACGGCGCAGGCAACTATCTCAGCCTGACCGATCCTGCAGCCTTCGGGCCGCCTCCAAGCGGCTGGCAGGCGCGGACCCAGGCGGTCGGATCTCATGTCTGGTACGCCAATGCGGGCGGGGAGCGCCGGGTGCACATCGCCGCCCCCCTGGTCGGCGAAAGCCTGTTCGTCATTCTCTCGGCAGAATCGCCCAGTCTGTTTTCGTGGGCGCGTCTTAACCCGCTGACCGGGCTCGTCCTGCCCCTGTTGACCTTCGCCCTGGTCCTGGGATCGGTGTTCGTCGCCGTGGACAGGGTCGTGGTGCGCTGGCTGATCTATCTGCAACGGATCGCGGGCCTGTACGCCCGAGGACGGCTCACCGTTCGCCCGGCCCAGGTGGAGGACATGCCGTCAGAAATCCGCGATCTGGCGGAGGCGATGGAGAATATGGCCGACGCCATTGTCGGCCGAGACGCCTCCCTGAAGGACTCCCTGGCCCACAAGGACGCCCTGATGCGGGAGATCCATCATCGGGTGAAGAACAATCTCCAGGTGATTTCCAGCCTGCTCAGCATGCAGCAGCGGGCCTTGAGCGATCCTGGCGCGCGGGCGGCCATGTCCGACACGCGCCAACGGATTTCCGCCCTCGCCCTCGTCTATCGCGCCCTTTATCAGGGACCCGACCTGAAGCGGGTCGATCTGCGCCCCTTCCTTGAGGAGCTAACCGCCCAGCTGGTGGCGGGGGAATCGATGCATGGACCGGCGGTCCGCACCGAGCTTCATGCCGACACCCTAATGATCGATCCTGATCGCCTGGCGCCCTTGGCCCTGTTCGCTGTCGAGGCCATCACCAACGCCCAGAAGCACGCCTTCTCGGGACGCGGGGGGACGCTTGGGGTCGACTTCCGCGTGAAGGGAGAGGAGGCGGTTCTGGAGATCGCCGATGACGGAGTGGCCAGCGATCAGGCCCTGGCCGGGACCGGGGTCGGTAGAACCTTGATGACGGCCTTTGCGCGCCAGCTCCGGGGCCGGTCTGAACTGGTGCGAAACCCAGCCGGCGGCGTGACGGTGCGCCTGGTCTTCCCCGTCCCTGAGCCCGGAAATCAAAGCGTGCCGGCTGGGAACCAGCAGGTCGCCTGACCGTTAAGCTTGGCGAAGTCGCCTTCCCTCAAATCGGAGACACCCATGCGCAAGCTCTTCCTCCTGGCCGCCTTGACCGCCAGCCTCGGCGTGACCGCCTGCAACACCATCTCTGGCGCTGGCCGGGACGTGGGCGCCGCTGGTGACGCGGTCACCCGCACCGCCGAAGAAGCCAAGAATTAGGACTGTCAAAAGGCTGGCCCCACAGGGGCCACGCTGTCTGATCGAAAAACCCCGCCCGGCTCAGCCGCGGCGGGGTTTATTTCAGGACAGAGAGTGATGGTGTCTCAGGCGGCGGCGCGGTCTGTGGCGCTGAGCGCGAAGAGGCCCGGCGCCCCTTCGACCTGTCTCAGGGGCTCAGCGCCGGCGACCGGATCTTCATCTACGCCGAACACCACCTGACCACCCGGGTTCAGAGCCGCCGCAAGGTTCTCGACCAGACGCTGACGGGCCGGCTCGATCATGCCGCCGATCACATTTCGACAGAAGATCAGATCGAATCCCCGCACCCGCGACAGGTCGCCGATGAGATTGAGCCGGCGCCAGCGGATGGATTGGCGCAGTTGGGGGGAGATGACCCACATGTCGTCGACCTTTTCGAAGTGTCGGACCAGACTGCGGATCGGAAGTCCCCGTTGCACCTCAAACTGGGTGTAGAGCCCGCTTTGAGCTTTTTCCAAGGCCCGCTCCGAAAGGTCTGAGCCAAACAGCTCGAAGCGCGCGTCGGGCCACTGACCGGCCATGTCGTCCACCAGCATGGCCAGGGAGTGCACTTCCTGGCCCGTTGAACAGGCCGCGCTCCAGATTCGGATCGGCTGCTCGCCACGACGGCGCGCCAGTTCGGGCGCCTGAACCTCACGGAAATGGTCGAAGGGCGTGCGATCGCGGAAGAAGCTCGTGTCCCCGGCGGCCATGGCCTCGACAATGGCCCAGATCAGCCGATCCTCACGTTGCGCCCGCAAGCCCGTCATGAGGTCGCCGATACTGTCAAAACCCTCGCGCCTGGCCACGGCCCCAAGGCGGGTTTCAATCAGATAGTCCTTGGCCGGATCCACCTTTTGCCCCGAGCGGGCGGCGCAAAGCTGGGCGACGAGTTCGCGATCTTCAGGCTTCATGCCAGGCCTGCCTGGGCGAACTTGGCGGCGATGATCTCGCTGTCGAAGGGCTTCATGATGTACTCATCTGCGCCGCTCTCCAGGGCCTCTCGGATGGCGCCCAGCTCGTTTTCCACCGTGCAGAAGACGACCTTGGGCGCCGCGCCGCCGGGCTCCATGCGCAGACCACGCAGAAATTCCAGGCCGTTCATGACCGGCATGTTCCAGTCGAGCAGCACCACCTCGGGCATGGTGGTTCGGCACCAGGCAAGCGCCTCCGCCCCGTCAGCAGCCTCAGCCACATCGAAGCCGAGGTCCTCCAGGATCCGGCGGGCGACCTTTCGGATCACCCGGCTGTCATCGACGATGAGGCAGGTCCTCAACGAAATTTACTCCCAACCAGACCCCCTTAGTTTTCGGGCCTGCTGGTTAAGGAGCCGTATGGTTTTGATCTTTAGCTGGGACCGGACGCCCGTTTTAGGGCGCCAGGGCGGGGATGACCGCGGCAAAGGTGGCCTTGTCCCCCTCGGCCTCTGCATACACTCGGCCGCCGGCGTCAGTGAGGAAGAGGTGCACATAATAGGCCTGGACCCAATGGCCGTGGAGCGCGCCGTCCGGCAGCCGCTCACCGCGAAGCCCGGCGGCGACCTCGGGGCGAAGCCTGGCCTTGGGGCCCACCGATTCAGCGGCGATGACGGTGCTTTGCCCGTCCTGGGCGGCCTTGAGCTGGACCGTCCCCCCCAGGGGGAGGGCTGCGCCGGCCATCTGGGCGATATTCAGCACGGCGCGGGCCGAGGCCTTGTCCAGGCTGGCGGCCTCCACCGCCCATTCCAGCTGGGCGCGTTGATGAGCGAAGACGCCCTGGGCGAGTTTCTCCAGCTCCCGCGGGTCAAAAACCTCTGCGGAGGACGAGGCGCCGAAGGCGACCCGGGTGAAGGACAGCATTTCGGCCAACTTGCGGCCTGAGGCCGCGATCAGGCCCATGGCGTCCTCACGCATGTCCTGGGCGTCTGGATCCTCCAACAGATCGAGGCCAGATACGATCGCACTGACCGGGCTGATGAAATCGTGGCACATGCGCGCCGCCAGATAGGCGGCGATCTGCGCCGCTGCGGGCTGCGGCCCATGACCCTCTGTAGAGTCGGCGGGGGTGTCAGGATCTGTCATCGCCCGCAGATTGGCGTGATTGCACGGGCCTGAACAGAGCCTCTAGATGGCCTTTTCGAAGGTCCAGGGGTCTTGAGGCGGAGCGAGTCGCACCGGCGAAAGCTCCGCGGCGGGCGGGCTATAGGCCAGGCGGCTGTTAGAGGTCTTTCCGCCAAGACTGATGGCCAGATACCCCATGAAGCCGACGAAAAAGGCGAAGACGCCGATCCACAGGAGGGCGCTCAAAGGGTTCGGCCGGGCGACAAGGCTCTCTTCCATGTCGACCTAACTCGCCGGACTGCAGCTTGGTTGCAGCCGGGGTTGAGGACGCCCCATATGCGACTCGTTCTTATTGCGGACGACGTCAGATCGTCGTAAGAATAACTCGCAACAAGCAAGTCCCCGCGGACTTCTCTTGTCTGCGCACCCTCGGCGTTCCTCCCCGCCAGGCTCTCGCCCCGCCCGCCCCCGGGCGGGGCGCCTTTTCCGCCCTGACCAGGCGGGCTATCGCTGGACTGTATGTCGCGACGAATTGGGTTCATAAGCGCAACAAGGATAATTGCCGCAGACCAAGGAGGCGCGCCGTGGCCCTGGATTCCGGAGACACTCAGAAAACATTCCGCTGGGAAGACCCGCTGGATCTGGCCAGCCGGCTTTCGGAGGATGAGCGCATGGTCTGGGACGCCGCCCGGGCCTATTGCCGCGACAAGCTCCTGCCCCGGGTGGTCTCGGCCTATGCCGAGGAGCGCTTCGACCGCGAGATCATGACGGAGATGGGGGCCCTGGGTTTTCTTGGCCCGACCATTCCTGAGGAATACGGCGGCGCCGGCGTCAATCATGTGGCCTATGGGCTGATCGCCCGGGAGGTCGAGGCGATCGATTCCGGCTACCGGTCGGCCATGAGCGTGCAGTCCTCGCTGGTCATGTACCCGATCTACGCCTTCGGCTCTGAAGCCCAGAAGCAAAAGTACCTGCCGGGCATGGCCAAGGGGGAGATCATTGGCTGTTTTGGCCTGACGGAGGCCGACGGCGGCTCCGACCCCGCCTCCATGCGCACCGTGGCCAAGAAGGTGGACGGCGGCTTCGTTCTCAACGGGGCCAAGATGTGGATCACCAACAGCCCGATCAGCGATGTGGCCCTGGTCTGGGCCAAGCTGGACGGCGTGATCCGGGGCTTCCTGGTGGACCGGGACTCAGACGGCCTGACCACGCCCAAGATCAACAACAAGCTCTCCCTGCGCGCTTCGGTGACCGGCGAGATTGCGCTGGCCGACGTTTTCGTGCCGGAAGACCAGATGCTGCCTGGGGTTTCCGGCCTGCGGGGGCCGTTCTCCTGCCTGAACAAGGCCCGCTACGGCATCGCCTGGGGGGCCATGGGAGCCGCCGAGTTCTGCCTGCACGCCAGCCGGGACTATGTGGCCAGCCGCCAGGTGTTCGGAAAGCCTCTGGCCGCTAGGCAGCTGGTGCAGAAGAAGCTGGCTGACATGCAGACTGAGATCGCGCTGGGCTTTGAAGGCGCCCTGGCGCTGGGCCGGCTCATCGATGAGGGCGCGTGGGTGCCTGAGGCCATCAGCCTGATGAAGCGCAACAACTGCGGCAAGGCCCTGGCCATCGCCCGGGAGGCCCGGGACATCCACGGCGGGAACGGCATCAGCGGCGAGTACCACGTCATGCGGCACGCGGCGAACCTGGAGACCGTCAACACCTATGAGGGCGCCCACGACGTCCACGCCCTGATCCTGGGCCGGGCCATCACCGGCGAGAACGCCTTCTAGGAGGCCATGCGGGCGCCAAGGGCGGCCTGGGGCGTTGTAACCGCGCAGCGCCCCAGGAGCCCCCATGACTGAAACCCCGAGAAGCCTCGACGAGGTGGTGCTGTGCGTCTGCGAGGCCGCCAGCGCCGCCGAGGGCAAGATCACCCTGGAAGAGGTCCGCGACGCCATCGGCGGCCGGGCCTATGGGCCGCTGTTGTTCATGGCCGGCCTGATCACCATGACTCCGGTCAGCGCCGTGCCCGGAGTCCCGTCCATCCTGGCCCTGACCGTCGTGCTGATCGCCGGCCAGATGCTGGTGGGCAGCGATCAGGTCTGGCTGCCGCGCTGGCTGCTCAGGCTGAAGGTCAAGGGCGAGTCCCTGGAGAAGGGCGCACGACGGGCGCGGAAGCCGGCGCAACTTCTGGATCGCCTGGTCCGTCCGCGGCTCTTGGCCATGACCCAAGGGCCTGGGCGCAAGGGCGTGGCGGTGATCTGCGTCCTGGTTGGCCTGATGACGCCGCCCCTGGAATTGATCCCGTTCTCGACCGCCATTCCCGCGGCCACGATCACGGTCTTTGGGTTGGGCCTGACCGCCCGGGACGGGGTGGTTGTGCTGGTCGCTCTCAGCATCGGTGTCGTGGCGATCAGCCTGGTCGGCTGGGCGGTGCTTGGCTGAGGAGGTGATCGGACAGCAGAAAGCCGCCGGACGTGGTGCGTTCGGCGGCTTTGAGTTGATTTGGGTGCGGGGACAGGATTTGAACCTGTGACCTTCAGGTTATGAGCCTGACGAGCTACCGGGCTGCTCCACCCCGCGGCAGATGGTTTGGCGCGTGGAGGTGCGCCGTATTGTGCTGGCAAG
>NZ_JAUSBZ010000069.1 GCF_030651755.1 Phenylobacterium sp.
CACCGCCCTGGCCCTGGCCCGAGGCGGCGCCAGGGTCCGCCTGCACGATCCCGGGTCGTCCCAAGCCAACGCCTCTGGCGTGGCGGCGGGTAGGCTGGCCCCCGTGAGCGAAGCCCTGACCGATCCGGCCGCCGCGCCCCATCTGGACCTCCTGACCGCCGCCCTGCGCCTGTGGCCGGACTTCGCCCAGGCCGTGGGGTTAAGCCTTCATCGGGCCGGCGCCATCCTGCTGGGAGACGGCGAGCGCCTCAGTCAGCTCGCCAGGGCTCAAGCCGCTTTCGGCCTCGAGCCTGCGCGCCTGGCACGGGCCGATTTTCCAGACTTCAACGGGGGTTATGCGCCAGAGCTGGCTGGTGGTCTGAAGATTTCAGGAGACTGGCGGGTGGACGCCGGGGGGCTTGGGCGTTTGTCGGCGGCCGTCTCCGCCCTGGGGGTCGAGCATTGTGTCGCGGCTCCTGACCGGGCCGACTATGACCTGCTGGTCCTGGCGACGGGGCCTTCACGGGACTATGCCGGGCTCGCCCCGGAACTCGCGGTGCTCAGTCCGATCAAGGGTCACATCCTGAGCTACCCCGGCCTGGTCTATGGGGGGCCAGTGCTGCGGGGGCCAGGCGCCTATGCCGCCCCTTCCGAAAGGGGCCTGCTGGTCGGCGCCACCATGGAGGTCGGTCAGCGGGATCCCGCAGTGGACCCCGTCGTCGCCGAACACCTCGCCGCGCAGGCCTCGGCCATTTTTCCGGGCCTGGCGACGCAGCCCTGGATCGCTGCGGCGGGGGTGCGGGCGGCGACCCCCGACGGTCTGCCGCTTGTCGGACCCGTGACGGCCCCCGGCGTGATCCTGGCCTGCGGCGCCCGGCGCAATGGCTGGCTGCTGGCCCCGCTGGTGGGGCAGATGGCGGCTGCCTACGCCCTGGGCGGCGACCCCGGCCCGTGGGCGCGACGGCTGGACGCCCGGCGGTTCAACAGCCAGCCGCCCGAAGAACGTGGTTAGCGGGGCGTTAACCATGCGGGCGCCAATAGAAGGGCCATGTCCGTCCAGGGTCTCAGAGGTGTGGTTGAAACCGCCATCCAGCGCGCCTCCAGCGCGACTGGGGTGGATTTCACCTTTCTCATGGGCACCGCTCATCGCGAGAGCGGCTACAATCCCACCGCCAAGGCCAAGACCTCCTCAGCGGCGGGCCTCTTCCAGTTTGTCGAACAGACCTGGCTGGCGACCCTCAAGCAGCATGGCTCGAAATATGGCTACGCGCGCTATGCCGACCTGATCCAGAAGGGGTCCGATGGCCGCTTCCGGGTGGCCGGCGCCGAGGCGCGCCAGACGGTGATGGACCTGCGCTTCGACCCGCAGGCGGCCTCCCTGATGGCTGGCGAACTGGCCACCGACCATGCCGCCTATCTGAAAGGCCGGGTGGGACGGGCGCCGACGGCGGGGGAACTCTATGCCGCCCATTTTCTGGGGCCGCACGGATCGGCCAGGCTGATTGAAGCGACGCGGTCCCAACCGGGCGCCAGCGCGGCGGCCCTGTTTCCGGAGGCCGCCCGGGCCAACCGCTCGATCTTCTATAAGGGCGGACGGGCGGCCACCGTGGCCGAGGTCTACGCCAACCTCACCCGAACCGGCGGGGCGGGGGAGGCCGTGCGCCCCCGCGAAAGCGCCCCGGCCGAAGGGGGCTTCATCCAGTACGCCTCAGCGCGGCGGGCCGAGGCCCAGCGGGAGCAACAGGCCCTGGTGGACTTTATCCTGCGGGGCTCCCAGCCGGCCGAAGGGGCTGGCGTCGGCCAGCGCCTGGGCGGCGCCATGTTCTCCAGCGAAATGCTGCGGATGCTGTCCGAGGCCCGGGACGACAGCTAGATCGCGTTCCGATAGGCGGGAGCCGGCTATCTAGGCCTCTTCCGCTCCGGCGGCGCCTGCGGCGATCATCGCCTCCACCTCGTCTTCCCCATAGCCCAGCTCGGCCAGGATCTCCCGGGTGTGCTGGCCAAGACCTGGCGGCGGCGGCCTTCGGCTGAGATCGACGCCGGGAAACTGAGCCGGAGCGGCCGGCGAATCGCCAAACCCGCCCTGAGCATTCTCCACCTGCACCAGGGCGCCTGAGGCCCGGACCTGCGGATCGGCGGCGACCTCCGCCGGGGTCTGGACGGGCGCCCAGACCAGGTCGGCGGAGTCCAGCCGGGCGGTGATCTCATCCCAGGCCAGGGCGGCGAAAGCCTGATCGAATTCCGCCGTCAGGGCCGTTGAGTTCTCCTTGCGCAGGCGTCCGGAGGAAAAGCGCGGATCTTCCAGCAGGTCGGGCCGACCCGCCGCCGTGGCCATGGCCGCCCAGTCCACCGAGCCCCCCCGGGGGTTGGTGACGAACCAGCGGCCCTCGGCGCTCTGGAAGAAGTTGGCCAGGGGGTTCAGCGGCTCGCGCCGCGAGCGGTTAGACGACAGCCGGCCAAAGCGCAGTTGCACCGCCAGGTCCGAGCCCACCGTATAGGTCCCGGTGGCCAGCAGGGAGGTCTGCACCAACCGCCCGACCCCGGTCTGCTCGCGCTCATAGAGGGCCGCCAGGATGGCCGAGGTGGTGGCGAGCGAGGTGATGTGGTCGCCAAATCCGGTGCGCAGCAGGAAGGGGTCTTCCCCCTTGGGCGTGGTCATTCGCGCCACGCCGGCCCTCGACCAGAAGGCGGTGACGTCAAAGCCCGGCTTGTGGGCGTCGGGCCCTTCCATGCCATAGCCGGTGACCAGGGCGTAGATCAGCCGGGGGTTGGCCGGCCGCAGGCTCGCCTCATCCAGGCCCGCCCGCTTCAGGGAGGCGGGCCTGACATTGGTGATGAAGACGTCGGCGCTGGCCGCCAGCTTCGCCACGGCGTCGCGGCCCTCCGGCTTGGAGATGTCGAGCACCACCGAGCGCTTGCCGCGATTGTCCATCTCAAAGGTCGGATTGGCGCCCAGGTCGCTCTTGGCGTCGGCGAAGACGTGCCGCATGTCGTCGCCGCCCGGCCGCTCGATCTTGATGACCTCGGCACCCCAGTCGCCCAGGATTCCGGCGGCGCCCGGCGCGGCGATATAGGTGGCGAACTCCACCACCTTCAAACCCTTGAGTATCACGAGCCCTTGGTCCTCCGCCTGTGGCCGCGCCTTGGTCGGCGCCGGTCCCTGTTGGACCCATACTGACCGGGGGCGGCGGAGGGGGAAAGGCGTTCTGCGCCGTGACCCTGCGTCAGGCGATCTTGCGGGCGACGCTCCGGCGGGCGGCGGCGGTGGCGTCGGCCACGGCGCGTGCCACGGCGGTCACGCTGACCGGCTTGCGCAGCACCGCATCAGCGCCGGCCCGGGTGCATTCCAGGGCCTCGCCCGCGTCGCCGCCGATCACCGCGATGATCGGCAGGTCGCCCATCGGTCCGTCCAGGGCGCGAATGGCGGCGGTGGCCTCCGGGCCATCAAGGCCAGGCATCCGGCCATCGATCAACGCCAGGTCGAACTCGCAGACCCGGGCCAGGTCCACAGCTCTCTGACCATCCTGGGCATGGACCACCTGATGTCCCAGCTGCTCCAGCACGGCGCGCATCATGGCGGCATTCAGGCTGTCATCCTCGGCCATCAGAATCCGCAGCTTGCGTCCATCGGCCTGGGCTTCCTCAGGCTCGTCCCAGGCCATGTCGGTCTGTGGTGTCGCATGGGGATCATAGGCCAGGATCAGGGCGAAACAGCTGCCCACCCCCGGCGCGCTGGTGGCGGTCAACTCGCCCTGCATCAGTCGGGCGAGATGGCGCGACAGGGACAGGCCAAGGCCCGCGCCCGGCACGCCCGCACTGGTGCGCTCCACGCGATGGAAGGCCTCGAAGGCCTTCTCCAACTCCGGAGCCGACAGGCCAGGGCCGGTGTCGGCGATCTCGATGATGAGACGGCCGTCCGGGGTCAGGCCCAGCCGGGCCTCCACCCGGCCGCGCACGGTGAACTTGATGGCGTTGCCGATCAGATTGGCCAGGATCTGCCGCACCCGGGCCGGATCGCCCATGGCCGCGCCGCCGCCTTCGACCAGTTCGGGGGCGACAAAGACGCTCAGTTCCAGCCCCTTGGCTCCGGCCGGGGGCCGGTTCAACAGCATGAGGTCGCGGACCAGGGCCGGCGCGTCCAAGGGGCGGATATCGACGGCCAGACGGCCGGCCTCGGCGGTTTCCGAGTCCAGGGTGGTGTTCAGCACAGCGATCAGGTCGCTGACGGCGTCCAGGGCGGCCGACAGTTGTTCGCGGGACGGCGCCGCGCGGCCATTGCGTCCGGCCGCGGCGGCCAGGACATGGGCGACGCCGGTCAGGCCGTTGCGGATTTCGTGGCTCAAGGTGGCCACCAGATCGGATTTGGAGCGGGCAAGGCGGCTGGCCTCGTCGACCTTTCCGGCCCGATCGGCGATCAGCACTTCGCGCTCGGCGGCCATGGCGAATTGTCGTCTCAGCACCCGATTCAGCATCAGGGCGAGGGCGAAGGCCAGGGCGACGCCCCCCCAGGCCAGGGTCGCGGCGCTCTGACTGTGCGGGCTGGCGAACAGCGCGATCAGGGGCCCTGCGGCCGCGGCGGTCCCCACCACCAGCAGGCTGGGCAGCCAGGGGGCGGTGAAGAAGATGCAGATCACCGCAGCGGCGGTGGCCATCAGCAGCAGCGTCTCCCGCATCGGTCCTGCGCCGTCAGCGAAGGCGGCCACCTGGGCGACGCAGCCGGCCCAGACCAGCCCTGTGACGATATGCACCCGGGCCCGGGCCTGCAGATTCTCAGCCTTCGGACTGCGGAGCCAGTTCACCGCGCCATAGGTCGCCCCGCAGGCTATGGCGAACAGGGCGAAGCTGGCGGTCATCCAGGCGGCGTTGTCCGCGTAGGATCCCGCCCAGACGAACACCGGCATGCTGACCACAAACGCCACCAGGGCGTAGGGCAGAAGGGCGGTCTGGGCTTCCAGGGCCTGAAGCGACACTGAAGCGCCGCCACGTGGGGCAAACCGAGCAGAATCGGCGTTGGATGACACGGGCTGGTCCTTTGCGGCGACGCCCGCGAAGGTAGAGGCTCAGGGTTGGCGGGGGGTTACGTAACAGCGTTAATCCACAGGCGGATTCGAAACCGTCCGTTAAGCCTAATCGATCATTGTCGTGAGACGGGGCGGGAGTCCCGGCGGGGGGAAGTGTATATGAGCACAACGAGGGCGGCGCTCACCGAAGAAGACATCCGCACCCTGGTCAAGGGCGCGACCCCGGACGAACGCGCCCTGGTCGCCCACAAGCTCTGCCGGCGCATCGACACCCTGCCGCTGACTCCCGAGGAGCAGGTCCTGGCTCAGGACATCCTGAGGGTGATGGCGCAGGACGCCGCCGAACTGGTTCGCCGCGCGCTCGCGGTGACCCTGAAGAGTTCGCCTCTGATCCCGCACGATGTGGCCCTGAAGCTGGCCCGGGATGTGGAGAGCGTCTGCCAACCCATTCTCAGCTTTTCGCCGGTCTTCACCGACGAAGAACTGGTGGAGATCGTGCGCCTGGGCGGACCGATCCGTCAGGTGGCCATCGCCAAGCGCCCGCGCCTGTCGCGCCGTCTGACCGACGTCATTGTCGAGACCGGGGTGGAGCGTGCGGTGGAGGTCGTGTGCTCCAACGACAACGCCGATTTCGCCGATTCCACCCTGATGAACGTCCTGGCCCGCTTCGAACGCTCAGAGCGGGTGTTGGCCGCGGTGGCCTATCGCCAGACCCTGCCCCTGTCGGTGACCGAGAAGTTGATCGACCTGGTGGGCGATCAGGTCCGCGACCATCTGCTGGCCCATCACCCGGTTTCGCCGGAACTGGCGCTGCAGATCGCCACCGGCGCCAAGGAGCGCGCGACGCTCGACCTGGTGGACCAGGCGGGCCGAGCCGCTGACCTCAAGGCCTTTGTCGCCCATCTTCATCGCAATGAGCGGCTGACCGCCTCGCTGATGCTGCGCGCCCTGGCGCACGGCCACATGGCCTTCTTCGAGTGGGGCCTGGCTGAACTCGCCGGGGTGCCGCACCATCGCACCTGGCTGATGATCCATGACGCTGGCCCCCTGGGCCTGAAGGCCATCTATGAACGGGCGGGGCTGCCGGCTCGGCTGCTGCCGGCTTTCCGGGCCGGCGTCGACACCTTCCACGCCATGGAGTTCGAGGGTGGAGCCCGGGATCGGGACCGATTCCAGAAGAAGATGCTCGAACGCTTCCTCACCCAGCCCCATGTGGGCGCCCGCGAAGACGCCGACTATCTCCTCGATCGCATGGACCGCCTCGCAGAGCGGGCGCTTCCGGCGATGCAAACGGCCTGACGAAGCTTTTCCTTGGCGAACGGGCGGGCTGCGCCCAGATAGCGGCCATGATGCAAGATCCGATGGGCGGCCTTGTCCGCCCAGCCTCGACCCTGATGCTGCTGCGCGACGTCCCCACCTTCGAGGTGCTCATGGTCGAGCGGCACCATCTGATCGACTTCGCCTCAGGCGCCCTGGTCTTTCCTGGCGGCAAGTCTCACCCGGGGGATCACGACGAGGCCTGGCGTGATCATGTGGTCGGCTGGGAGGCTCATGACCCGGACCAGCGGGGCCTGCGTATCGCCGCCATCCGTGAATTGTTCGAAGAGGCCGGGCTGCTGCTGGCCGTTGGCGCCCGGGGCGGCCCCCTTGAAGTCGAGCCAGCGCCCATGGCGCTCCGCCAGGCCGTCGATCGGGGCGAGACGCCCTTCCTGGAGGTGGTCCGTGAGGCCGGCGCGCGACTGGACCTATCGGCTCTGACGATCTTCGCCCGGTGGATCACCCCGCCGGTGACGCCCAAACGCTTCGACACCTGGTTCTATGTGGCCCACGCCCCGGCGGGTCAGCTGGCGGTCTGTGATGGGCGCGAGACGGTCGACGCCTGCTGGTACGCCCCAGCCGCGGCCCTGAGCGCCGCCGAACGGGGAGATCGTAAGGTGGTGTTTCCCACCCGCATGAATCTGGGGATGTTGGCGCGGGCGGCCAGCGCCGCGGCGGCCATTGATCAGGCCCGGAGCCGGCCGCTGGTGACCGTGCAACCAGAAATCCATGAGGGGCCTGGCGGCCGTCGGCTGGTGCTGCCGGAAAGCGCCGGCTATGGCGCGATCAGCGAGCCGTTTCTGCCGGGGATGTAGGGAACTGAGGCCTGCGCCTCAGACCAGGCCTGACGCCGAAACCCGGCGCTCCAGTTCTTCGACCAGGATTTTCCCCACGGGGTGATCGTCAGTCTTGATGCCGTCGCGGACCGCGGCCTTGATGCCGTCGATGTGGGCGTCGACCAGGACCATCGGCGCTTCCATGCGCTTGTCCTTGTCGTCGATCAGCTTGCACAGCGAGCCGGCCATGCGGGTGATCAGCGGAAACTCGTAGGTCGCCCCCAGACCTTTCAGGTCATGGGCGCGCAGATAGAGGCTTTCGAGGGTTTCAGGCGTGACGCCCTCGGTCTTCACCAGCTGGCGCGCGGCCTCAAGCTTGGTGACCTCGTCCTGCAGCCAGGCGGCGAAGTTGCCAGACAGGCTCTTGAGCGCAGCTTCAGCCTTGGCGATCGCGCTGGCGTCGACGGCGCCGAACCGGCTGCCGACCTTCATGCGAAGCGTATTGGGGACCTGGATCATCTGACCCGTGTTCTGCTGCTGACTCACTGCCATCTCCTGGTTGGGATGATTGAGACCGACTCTAGGAGAAAGAGCTTAACAACGAATGAGATCAAGGTTCAGGCGGAAAACTGCTCCGCCAGGACTCGTTCTTCGAGGCTGCGGCCGGCGTCGAACAGCATGACGAGGCTGATGTCGCGGTTCTCGGCCACATGCACTTCCAGGACGTCGCGAACTTCGAAATTGTCGGCCACGGCGCTGACGGGCCGCTTATCGGCCTCGAGGATCTCGAAACTGACCCGGGCGGCATGTGACAAAAGCGCGCCGCGCCAGCGGCGGGGGCGGAAGGCGCTGATCGGCGTCAGCGCCATCACCTTGGCGTCCAGGGGGATGATGGGGCCGTGGGCGGAGAGGTTATAGGCCGTGGAGCCTGCCGGCGTGGCCACCAGCGCGCCGTCGCAGGACAGCTCGTTCAGTCGGACCTTGCCATCGACGGAAATGCGCAGCTTGGCCGTCTGCCGGGTCTGCCGCAGCAGGGATACCTCGTTGATCGCCAGGGCGCGGTGCTGACGCCGGCGGGCGTCCACCGCCACCATGCTCAAGGGGTGAATAAGGGCCCGCTCGGCGGCGTTGATCCGATCGAGCAGGCCATCAGGGCTGTACTCGTTCATCAGGAAGCCGACCGACCCGCGGTTCATCCCGTAGATCGGCTTGGGGGCGCCCATATTGCCGTGCAGGGTCTCCAGCATGAACCCGTCGCCCCCCAGGGCGACGATCACCTGGGCCTGATCCTGCGGGACCTGGCCGTAGCGCTGGATGAGCGCCTGCATGGCGTCCTGCGCTTCGGGCCGGTCACTGGCGGCGAAGGCCAGGCGGGTCAGGATGGGCTCGGCTTTGAACATGGGCCGCCAAACGCCGACAGGGCGCTGGCCTTGTCAAACCCCGATCGCATGCCGGGCCGCCGAAGGCTCAGACCATTTCACGTCCTACAGCCCGTCTGAAGGCCATGGCCGCTAGATCGGGCGCGAAGGGTCCGAAGGCCGCCATTGCGCGCCGCGCCCCCTCGGCCCCGCCGCCGGGCTTACCGCCATTCAGGCTGCGGACCAGTTCCAGGATGGTGGGGAAGGCGCTCTTGTCGATGTTTACGGCGGCGCAAGCCAGGGCCAGATGCTCGGGCTGATCGCCGTCCATCGCCTGTCGCACCATGTCGGGAGGGAAGTCCCCCAGGGTTGCGAGGGCGCCGACAAACAGAGAGAGCTTGCCCTCCCGCAAGGCGCGCAACAGGTAGCCGGGACGCAGTTGGCCGGCGGCCACCAGCTTGACGATCAACTGGCGTTCCATCGCCTCGCGTTCGTCGTCCTGCTGCCAGACTATGGCGTCGGTGGTCGGTTCGACCCCCGGCGCGCCGGCGTGGGCCTCTCCCACCGCCTGACCCAGCGCCGCCTCCAGCGCGACGGGATCGAGTCGGAAGCGCAAGACGAGCGACTGGCGCAGGGACTGGCCGACCCAGACATACAGTTGCAGGGCCAGATCCTCGGTGAGCTCAGGCCGCCGGACCAGCGGCGAACGCAGGGCCGCGACCCGCCGCGACGCCTTGACCAGCATGGCCATGTCCGAGGCCGCCAGAGCCGCCTGATGGTTGCCCGCCAGGGCGGTCAGCACGGCGGGTTCGGCCTGTTGCAGGATCGCCGCAATCACGGGCTGGCCGATACGGGGGCGTCGCGCCACCTCGATCTGATGCTCCACTGTGGCCTCGACCAGCAGGCGGACCAGATCGTGATCCTGCAGCAGCGGACTGGTGGCGATGATCGGACGGGCGATCTCAATGTCGTCGAGGGCGAGAACATTGATCAGGGCCGCCGGGGCCCAATCCACCACAGCCAGCTTTTCGGCCAGGCGGCGACGAATGTCGCGCTCGGCCTCGACCACCAGGCTCATGAAGATGGAATTCAGGAGGTCCTGAACCGCCGGCGCTGACATAATCTCTGCGCTGTCGGCGACATCACAGAGATCAACTACAGCCAATAGCAGCCGTTCCCGGTCGCCGGGCGTTCGGCTTCGGGCCAGGCTGAGGATTTCTTCAGTCCGCGCGAGCACGCTCAAGGCGATCTCCAGGTTTCCCGCTTGCTGTGGGGAATTTGCCGGTCGCACATGAAAACATGTTTAAACGCCGGCAAACCAAATTGCCGCATATGTCGCCCAGGTGGCGTCAGGAGGAGATGCCAAGTGGCTGAGCCCCTTATCCTTGCTCTGGACCAGGGCACCACCAGCACCCGGGCCATTCTGTTCGATCTGTCGGGAAAGGCCCTGGGGGAGGCGGCCATCCCCCTGGCTCAACACTATCCGGCGGATGGTTGGGTCGAGCATGACGCCATTGAGATCTATGAAGCCGCCGTCCAGGTGATGAACCAGGCGGTCGCCGCCGCCGGTCGGCGGATGGACGAGGTGGCGACCATCGGGATCACCAACCAGCGTGAGACCGTGGTCCTCTGGGACCGTCACACCGGTCTTCCGGCGCATCGGGCGGTGGTCTGGCAGGATCGCCGCACCGCCGCCAGGTGCGAGGCCCTGCGACTGGAGGGGGCCGAGGCCCGAGTGACCGATGTCACCGGTCTGCTGATCGACCCCTATTTCAGCGGCACGAAACTCGCCTGGCTGCTGGACAACGTGCCGGACGCCCGGACCCGGGCGCAGGCGGGCGACCTGCTGGCCGGCACCATCGACACCTGGCTGATCTGGAAGCTCACAGGCGGCGCCTCCCATGTGACCGACGCCACCAACGCCTCGCGCACCCTGTTGTTCGACATCCGGGCGCAGGTCTGGTCGGACGAGATGCTGGCGTTGCTGGACGTGCCCCGCGCCATCCTGCCGGAGGTGCGAGACTGCGCCGGACTGTTCGGCGAGACCCTGCCAGACCTTCTGGGACGGGCCATCCCCATCTGCGGCGTCGCCGGCGACCAGCAGGCGGCGCTGATGGGGCAGGGCTGCATTGCGCCTGGCCAGATGAAGGCCACCTACGGCACGGGCTGCTTTCTGTTGGTCAACACCGGCGGCAGCGCGCCCAAGTCAGGGACCCGGCTGCTGACCACCGTCGCCGCCCGCATCGACGGCCAGGCGACCTTCGCCCTGGAAGGGGCCATCTTCATTGCCGGCGCCGCCATAGGCTGGTTGGTGGAGGGACTGGGCGTGGAGAGCCCCGCCGCCGCCGAAGCCCTGGCCAGGCGCGCCCGGCCTGACAACGCGGTGATCCTGGTGCCGGCCTTCACCGGTCTGGGCGCCCCGTGGTGGGACGCCGAGGCCCGCGGGGCGCTGATGGGCCTCACCAGGGACGCCGGCCTGCCGGAAATTGCTGCGGCCGCCTATGACGCCTGCGCCTACCAGACCGCCGACCTCATCTCCGCGATGCGATCAGACGCGCCCGAAGCCTTCGGGGCGGGTTCGGAGTTGCGGATCGATGGGGGAATGTCGCGCAGTCCCTGGTTCGCCCAGCGGCTGGCCGACCTGACCGGCCAGAGGGTCGCCCGGGCGAGCTATGAGGAGACCACCGCCCTGGGGGCGGCCCTGTTCGCCGGACTGGGCGCCGGCCTCTATCCTGACCTTGCCGCGGCCGCCTCGGCGCGACCCACGACAGAGCCGGCCGATCCGAGCTTTTCTGACGCCGACAGGGCGGCTGGACAGGCCCGGTGGAGGGACGCCGTCCGCCGGGTGCTGAGCCACGACGGCGCGCCCGCGCTCTGACAGGAGGGCGCCTCTTGACGATGGGGGGCGTCGGGAGGACTCTGCCCCGGAAAACAGAAACCAAGGGAGGCCGCCATGGCCGATGGATCCGCCGGCGTCGTGACGTCGCTGCAAGGCAAGGTGAGCACCGAGGAGTGGCAGGCCCGGGTGGATCTGGCCGCCCTCTACCGTCTTGTGGCCCTGCACGGATGGGACGACCTCATCTACACCCACATCTCGGCGCGCATTCCCGGGCCCGAGCACCACTTCCTGATCAATCCCTATGGGATGCTGTTCGAGGAGATCACAGCCTCGTCCCTGGTGAAGATCGACCTGCAGGGCAACATCCTTCAGGACACGCCCTACTTCATCAATCCGGCGGGTTTCACCATCCACTCGGCCATCCATGAGGCCCGGGAAGATGCGAAGTTCGTGATGCACCTGCATTCCGACCAGGGCGTCGCCGTCGCCGCCCAGAAGGAGGGCCTGCTGCCCCTGTCGCAGCACGCCCTGATCGTCCTCCCCAGGCTCGCCTATCACGACTATGAGGGCATCGCCCTGAACCTGGACGAGCGCGAGCGCCTGGTGGCCGATATCGGCGACAAGACCCTGATGCTGCTGCGCAACCACGGCACCCTGTCGGTGGGGGATTCCGCCGCCGATTGCTGGATCGGGATGTTCTATCTGGAGCGGGCCTGCAAGCAGCAGGTCATGGCCCTTTCGGCCGGTCGCGAGAACGTCCTGTTCGCGCCCGAAGCCGCCCAGACGGAAGTGAAATCCCAGGTCGCCCGGGGCATTGGCGGCAAGCTCGCCTGGCCCGGCTGCCTGCGGCGGCTCGATCGTGAGTCGCCGGGCTACGACGCCTGAACGGGCCGGGCTCAGCCCTGGCGGAATGACCCGGACCGAGGGTCGCTGATTTGGCCAGCGCCGGCCTGCATCTTTTCCGGCGCCGCGCCCGAATATTGAACCAAATGGCTATACGTTTCTGCACAGAAACGTATGGCCATAGTTCTGTTACCGGTCGCATCCTAAGCCAGACATACGATTCTCGCAGTTTCGGTCCACGCCTGTCGCACGCTCCTCATCGGAGCGATGGAGCCCGCATTGGTAAGACGTCACTTTTTCCTCGTGGGTGCGCTGGTGATCCTGGGGCTGATGGTCGTGGTCGGCGGCCTGAAGATGGGCTTCGGCGGCGCGGCGCCGCAAGGCGGAGGTCCGGGCGGGCCTGGACGGGGCGGCGTGCCCGTGGCCGCCACCCAGGTCCAGGCGCACACCTTCACCGATACGGTCGAGCTTCTGGGGGTCGCCAAGGGTCGCCAGTCGGTGACCCTGACGGCGGCGGCCACCCAGCTGGTCGAACGGGTGCGGTTCTCTGATGGCCAGTATGTGGCTCAAGGGGCGGTTCTGGTCGAGCTCAAGGACGCCGAACAGAATGCAGGGGTCGAACAGGCGCGGGCGCGCCTCGGCGAGGCCGAGCGGACCCTGCAACGCTGGCGCACCCTGGCTGACCAGGGGTTCGCCTCCAAGGCCGCCGTCGACCAGCATGAGGCGGCCTATCTCACGGCGCGAGCAGACCTTTCAGCCGCCGAGGCCCGGCGGGGCGACCGCCTGATCCGGGCGCCCTTTGCCGGCGTGGTGGGGCTGACCGACATCGCGCCTGGCGCCCTGGTCAATCCCGGCGCCGCCATCGTCACCCTCGACGACCTCTCGGCGGTCCGGGTCGATTTCCAGGTGCCTGAACGCTATCTCTCGGGCCTGGCGGCTGGTCAGACGATCCAGGCCCGCACCGACGCCTATCCCGACATGATGATCACGGGACGCATCGACACCCTCGACACCCGCGTGGACGAGGCCACCCGCGCCATCACAGCTCGGGCCATATTCCCCAATCCGGATCGCCTGCTGAAGCCCGGCATGATGATCCGCGTGTCCCTGGCCCGGGGACAGCGCCAAGGCCTGGCGGTGCCTGAGGCGGCGGTCTCGGTCCAGGGCGCCTCCTCCTTCGTCTTTGTGATCTCCGAGACCGATGGCAAGACGCAGGCCGAGCAGCGCCCGGTTGTGGCCGGCGCCCGGCAGGACGGCTTTGTGGAAATCCGCGACGGCCTCGCCAATGGAGACCGGATCGTCGCCAATGGGGTCAACAAGGTGACTGGGGGGCAGCCCATCCAGGTGGCTGAAACCCTCGACGCCGCCGACGTCGCCCGGGTCAAGCCCGCCAGCGAAAGCCCTGGCGCGTGACGCTCTCTGATCTCTCTGTCCGTCGTCCGGTCTTCGCCGCCGTCGCCTCGATCATCCTGTGCGTCGTCGGCCTGGCCTCCTTCACCCAGTTGACGGTCCGGGAGCTGCCGGCGGTGGATCCGCCGGTGATTTCGATCAGCACGGACTATCGCGGCGCGTCCTCAGAGGTGATCGAGGAGCGGGTCACCGAGGTGATCGAGCGACAGGTGGCCGGGATCGAAGGCGTCGACCGGATGACCTCGGCGTCCCGGGACGGCTCCTCTCGGATCAATATTCAGTTCAAGCTCAGCCGGGATTTGGACGCCGCCGCCAATGACGTGCGCGACGCCGTGTCCCGTGTGTCGTCCAATCTGCCGCTTCAGGCCGATCCGCCGCAGATCCGCAAGGCTGACGCTGATGCTCAGCCGATCATGTTCCTGGCCCTGTCGTCGACGACGCTCAATCGCCTGCAACTGACCGACTACGCCCAACGCTACATCGTGGAGCGGGTCTCCACCGTGCCGGGCGTGGCCCAGGCAGGGGTGGGCGGGGCGCAGAACTATTCCATGCGCATCTGGCTTGATCCCCAGGCCATGGCCTCGCGCGGCATCACGGTCACCGATGTCGAAACCGCGCTCAGCAGCCAGAATCTGGAGCTGCCGGCGGGCTCCCTGGAGGCCGCCGCCAAGGACTTCACGATCCGGGTCGCCCGCGGCTACAGCACGCCCGAGGAGTTCGCCAGCCTACCGGTGCGCACCGGCGCCGACGGGGGTTATGTCACGCGCCTGGGCGACATCGCCCGGGTGTCGGAGGAGGCCGACGAGCGTCGCCGCCTGTTCCGGTCGAACGGCCGCGATCAGGTGGGCATCCCCATCACCCGGCAGTCCCAGGCCAACGACCTGGAGATATCCGACGGGGTCCGCGCCATCCTGCCCGAATTGAACCGCGGCCTGCCCGAGGGCACCCGGATCGATGTGGCGGTCGACCTCACCGTCTTCACGCGACACGCCCTGGAAGAAGTCTGGTTCACCATGGGCATCTGCCTGGCGGTGGTCGGCCTAGTGAACTTCATCTTCCTCGGCACCTGGCGGGCGGCGATCATCCCGACCATCGTCGCCCCGATCTGTATTCTCTCGACCTTCATCGTCCTGGCGCCGCTCGGCTTCTCCCTGAACCTGCTCACCCTGCTGGCCCTCGTCCTGGCCATCGGGCTGGTGGTGGATGACGCGATCGTCGTGGTGGAAAATATCCAGCGACGGATCGACGAGGGCGAACCTGCGCCTGTGGCCGCCCAGCGGGGCACCCGCCAGGTCTTCTTCGCCGTGGTGGCCACCACCATCGTTCTGATCTCGGTCTTTGCGCCCTTGATGTTCCTGCCGGGCTATATTGGCCGGCTGTTCGTCGAGCTGGCCGTCGCCGTGGCTGCGGCCGTGGCCTTCTCCTCGCTGCTGGCCTTGAGTCTCTCGCCCATGCTGGCGTCGAAGCTGCTGAGGCCGGCCCAGGGGCAGGGGCGCGTGGCGCGGACGGTCGATGGGGCCATGACCCGGCTCCGGGCCTCCTATCACGCGTCGCTGGAGTTCCTCCTGGGACAGCGCCTGGCCGCGTGGTTGACCGGCAGTCTGGTGGTGGTCCTGGCCATCGCCGCCTTCGGGATCTTCAGCTATCTGCCCAGCGAACTGGTGCCAGAGGAAGACCGCGGCCGGGTGGACATCTCGATCAATGGTCCAGAAGGGGCGGGCTACGACTATACCTTCGAGGCCGCCAAGCAGATCGAGGCCCGGCTGGCGGAGCTGTATGAGGACGGGACGGTCACCCGCTACCTGATCTCCATGCCTCGCTTCGGCGGCTCTCAGTACAATACCGGCAACGCCAATGTGAACTTGCCGACCGGGCCTGGGGCCATGGACTCCAACGCCCTGGCCGCGCAGTTGAACAAAGAATTCTCCGCCATCACGGCGGTTCGGGCCACCGCTTTCGTCCGGCCCGCCCTCCGGGGCAGCGAAGGCAACAGCGTCGACTTGGTGGCGATCGGCACGGACTATGAGCAGATCGCCGCCTGGCTGCGGCCGATTCAGGCGGCCGCCGAGAACAATCCCGGCCTAACCCGGGTGCGCCTCGACTATGAGCCGACCTCGCCGCGCCTGTTGGTGACCATCAACCGTGAGCAGGCCGCGGCCCTTGGGGTTTCAACTCAGGCTGTCGGCCGGGCCCTGGAGACCATGTTCGGGTCCCGTCGGGCGACCACCTATATCCGCGAGGGCCGGGAATATGATGTGATCCTGCAGACCGAACGGGATCGTCGGCAGAGTCAGGAAGACCTCAACAATCTCTATGTGCGCGCGGACTCCGGCGCGGTCATTCCCTTGGCCTCGGTGGTGACCACAGAGGTCCGTGGCGACACCCCTGATCGGGAACGGACTGACCGCTCCAGATCCATCGATCTCACCGCGCAGCTCAACCCCGGCTACACGATGGGCGACGCCATCGCCTTCTTTGAGGCCGAGGTGGCCAAACAACCGGGCGGCGTCGGTATTCTCTGGGGGGGCGGCGCCCGCGACTATCTTGAGGCGGGCAGCGCCGTGGGACTGGCCTTCGCCATGGCCCTGCTGCTGGTCTTCCTGGTCTTGGCCGCCCAGTTCGAGAGCTGGATCCATCCCGGCGTCATCATGCTCACCGTCCCCGTCGCCGCCCTTGGCGGCCTGTTCGGCCTGCTGGTGGCTGGCTCGACCATCAACACCTACAGTCAGATCGGTCTGATCATCATGGTGGGGATCGCCGCCAAGAACGGCATTCTCATCGTCGAATTCGCCAATCAGTTGCGAGACGAGGGCCTGTCGATCCGAGAGGCGGTGATTGAGGCCGCCACCCTGCGTCTGCGTCCGATCATCATGACCTCGATCTCGGCTGCGGCCGGGGCCGTCCCGCTGATCGTCTGGGGCGGCGCCGGCGGGGAGGCCCGCCGAACTATCGGTGTGGTGATCTTCTTCGGGGCGATCTTCGCCACCCTGCTCACCCTGTTCATCGTGCCGGTTTTCTACAACCTGCTGGCCAGGTTCACGAAATCTCCCGAGCACATGGCGCGGCGGATCGAGGCCTTCGAGGAGGCCGAACAGGCCCGCGTCGCCAACGCCGCAGAGTAGGGCCCGCCAAAAAGAAAGGCCTTCCTCCCGGGGGGAGGAAGGCCAAGTCGTCAGGATTGGGGGCGCGCCTGGGCCGGGGGAGGACCAGGCGCCGGCGCCAGGACCGACAGATGCTACGCGGCCCTGACCCCACCAAGTTGGATACGCCGTGCGCAACCGTCAAGGTTGTGGGTCGAAAATAAGCACGTAAAGCGCGCGTTATTGGTCTGGGGCGACCGCCGCCGCGTCAGGGGCGTCATTGGTCGTCACCGCCGATGAAAAGCCCGACTCCACCTTCAGATAGGCGATGAGGTCCACGCGCTTTTCGGGATCGGACAGGCCTGCAAAGGTCATGCGATTGCCCGGCAGATAGGTCCTCGGATTGGCCAGCCACTCATTGAGGCGCTCGGCGTCCCACACGAAGTCGGCTGCCTGCAGGGCGTCGGAATAGCGGTAGCCGGTCACCGAGGCGGCCTGTCGCCCAAACATCCCATGCAGGTTGGGCCCGGTCAGGTTGGGTCCACCCTCGGCGATGGTGTGACAGGAGCGGCAGAGCCCAAACTGCCGCCGGCCATTGTCCAGGTCTGCGGTGTTGTAGGGCGCCGGCAGGCTGGCCAGCAGGGCCTGAACCTCCGCCGGGCTTGGCTGGGTCGCCGCCGTCTTGGCCGCGGGCGGGGTCTCGCCGCCGCCCTGGCCGCAGGCCGCCAGTCCCAGAACGCCCGCGGCCGCCAGGGCCATCTTGGTTCGGTCAAACATCTAGATCGCGCGCCCCTTACGAAAAGTTGCGGCAAGCTAGCCCAGTCCCTGCGCCATGCAATGGCGTCCAGCCCCGGCGACGCAACAAATCAGCCGAGTCCAGCCCCATGGCCAGTCAGCCAGGACCATCAGGCCAGGGGGCGCGGTGAAGCTTTGTTGAACCTTCCGGCCCGACAAGGCCTCCATGGCTGCAAAAAGCGGCATCGACCCAAGGAAGGCAGGAGACCTCAATGAACCTCGACCACGCCGTGGCCGCGCACGCCGAATGGAAGATCAAGCTGCGCACCGCCATCGAGACGGGTAACACCCTCGACGCCGCCAGCATCGGCGCCGACAACTGCTGCGAGCTTGGCCGGTGGCTGCACGGGGACGCCAAGCGCCTGCTGGGGACACGGCCGGCCTATCAGGAAAGTCTTGCCCGCCACGCTGACTTCCACCGGGAAGCCGGTCGCGTGGCCGAGGTGATCAATCGCCGTCAACCCGAACAGGCCCGCGCCATGCTGGACGCTGGCGGCGCCTATGCGGCGGCCTCCAGCGCCGTGGGCCTGGCCCTGACCCGGCTGAAGCGCGACATGGCCAAGGCCTGAGGTGTCCGGCGTCGGCGGCGTGCTAGGATGAGGCATGACCTGGCTTCCTCTGTGCGCCGCCATCCTCCTGATCTCCAGCGCCGCGAGCGCCGCGGCCGCGCCGCTGTCGGTTCCAGAGCGGACGGCCGTTCTCGGCCTCCTGCGTCAGGCGCCTGAACCTCCTGCTGCGCTGGACGGTCCCCTGGGCTCTGACGACCTGGTCGCCGAACTGCTGGCCTATGGGGAGCGGGAGGCGGGGCGTATCAAACGGCCGACGCAGGTCAATCGGCTGTGGACGCTTGGACCGGCCAGTCGGGACATTCCGGCCGAGTGGGCGACAGCCCAGGCTCAGGGCGCGGTGGAGGCCTGGATCGCCGGCCTCTCGCCCGCCGATCCCCGCTACGGTCATCTTGTGGCGGCCCGGCGAACCTATGCGGCCAAGGTCGCCGCCGGCGGCTGGCCGACACTATCCTCAGGCGTCCTGCGACCGGGCGATGTCGGACCGCAGATCGAGGTCCTGCGCGCGCGGCTGGCGGCGGAGGGGTTCGAAGCCCTGGCCGATCCCGCCGCGGCGGTCGATGCGCCGGCGAGGTCGCCGATCGTTTATGACACAGCCCTTGAGGCCGTGGTTCGCCGCTATCAGAGCCTGCGGGGGCTGGAGCCTGACGGCGTGGTTGGCCCGGCCACCCTTTCGGCGCTGAATGTCAGCGCCCAGGGGCGGCTGGCGCAGATCGACGCCAATCTGGAGCGGTGGCGTTGGCTGCCCCGGCCGTTGCCCGCCTCCCGGATCGAGGCCGATGTCGGCGCGGCCCGGGCCGCCGTCTTTATGGAGGGCGTCCGCGTCCTCGACATGCGCATCATCGTGGGCGCGCCGGCCACCAAGACGCCCATGTTCGCCTCGCAGATCGAGACCGTCGTCTTCAATCCCCCGTGGAACGTGCCGGCTTCCATCGCCAACGGCGAGATCCTGCCCCGAGCGGCTCGCGATCCCGGCTATCTGGCCCGCAACAACTTCACCTATCGGGATGGCCGGCTGCAGCAGCGGCCCGGACCCACCAATTCCCTGGGCCAGGTGAAGTTCGACATGCCGAGCCCCTTTGGCGTTTATCTGCACGACACCCCTGGCCGTACGGCGTTCGCGCGACCCGTCCGCACCCTCAGCCACGGCTGCATGCGCCTGGAAAAACCCCGGGAGCTGGCGACCCTGCTGCTGGCGAGCCAGGGTTGGACCCGGGAGACAGTGGACGGGGCTATCGCCCAGGGTCAGACCCGCCGGGTGGACCTCGCCACGCGGGTCCCGGTGTTGGTGGTCTACAGCACGGCCTTCGTGAATGAGGCGGGTCTGCACCTGCTGGCCGACCCCTATGGCTGGGACGCCCAGCTCACCGCCGCCCTGCAAAGCCAGGTCCTGGCGCAGCTTGACCGCGACATGGCGCCGCCACAGAGCGAATGCGCCTCCTCAGCGGGCTAGGGCCTGCTAGGCTTGGGTCTCCAGGAGGTCACATGTCTCTGAACCGACGCGCCCTGATCGGCGCCGCGCTCACCCTGCCGCTGGCGACGCCCGCCCTGGCCGCCAGCCCTGCGCGCCGCAACCTGTCGGTTCTGAACCTGCACACCGGCGAGCGCCTGGCGGCCACCTATTGGGAGGCCGGCGCCTATGTGAAGGACGCGCTGGCCGGCCTGGCCAAGGTGCTGCGCGACCATCGCACCGGCGAGACCCACGACATGGCGCCGGGGCTTCTCGATCTTGTGGCCAGCCTGCAGGCGGAGTTCGCCGCCCAGCCGGTTCAGGTCATCTCCGGCTACCGCTCGCCGCGCACCAACGAAGCCCTCCGCCAGTCCGGCGGCGGGGGCGTGGCCAAGCGCAGCCTGCACATGGATGGCCTGGCCATGGACATCCGCATGCCCGGCGTCGACCTCGCCCGCCTGCGGGACGCCGCCTGGGCGCTCCAGTCCGGCGGCGTCGGCTACTATCCGGGCTCTGACTTCGTCCATGTGGATGTCGGCCGCGTCCGGCGCTGGAACGGCTGAGACACAAGCCGGCGCGGTTGCCGCCCGGCGGCCTTCCGCGATATGCCCACTCCCGAAAAGACATCCGGGAAAGGGACGCGCCGATGACCACCGAAGAACTCATGGCCCAGGACTTCGGGACCCTTTCGGCGCTGATCGCCGCCCAGGGGCGCGACCGTCCGACTCATCTCGCCCTGGTGGATGGGGAGCGGTCCGTCGACTATGCCGGCCTTAACACCCTGATGGACCGCATCGCCGCGGCCTTGCAGCGCGACGGGGTCGGGCCGAATGAAGCGGCCGCCATCTGCGCCACCACCTCGCTGGAATATGCCGCGGTCTTCATGGGCGCCCTGCGGGCCGGGGCGGCCGCCGCCCCCCTGGCGCCGTCGTCCACGGCCGACAGCCTGGTGATGATGCTCAACGACTGCGGGGCCAAGGTCTTCTTCCTGGACGCGGGCGTCGCGGCCCTGCTGGAGCCGGTGGCTGACCAGATCACCGCCAGGCGGGTGGCCCTGGATGGTTCCCCCTCGGCCGGGGTGGCGTTCGAAGACTGGCTGGCGCCTGAGGGCGCTGCGCCCCAGGCCGTCGAGGTGGGGCCGAACGACCCGTTCAACATCATCTATTCCTCCGGCACCACCGGCACGCCCAAGGGGATCGTCCAGCCGCACGCCATGCGCTGGGGGCAGGTGCGGCGGGGCATCTATTCGGTCGATGCGGTGACCATGATCTCGACGCCGCTCTATTCGAACACCACCCTGGTCAGCTTCCTCCCCACCCTCGGCAATGGCGGAACCGCCGTGCTGATGCCCAAGTTCGACGCCGAGAAGTTCCTCAAGCTGTCGGCCCAGCACCGCGCGACCCACGCCATGCTGGTTCCGGTCCAGTATCGCCGGATCATGGAGCGGCCGGACTTCGACACCTATGACCTGTCGAGCTTTGTCCTGAAATTCTCCACCTCGGCCCCCTTTTCGCCGGAGGTGAAGGCCGACGTGCTGAGGCGCTGGCCGGGCGGCCTGATCGAGTTCTACGGCATGACCGAGGGCGGCGGTTCCTGCATGCTGGTGGCCCACGAACACCCCGACAAGCTGCACACGGTCGGCCAGCCCATGAATGGCCACGACATCCGGCTGATCGATGAGGACGGCAAGGAGGTCCCCCAGGGCCATGTGGGGGAGGTGGTCGGCCGCTCGGGCGCGATGATGGTCGGCTACCACAACCAGCCCGGCAAGACCCGCGACGCCGAGTGGTACAGCCCAGACGGCCTGCGCTTCATCCGCACCGGCGATGTGGGCCGCTTCGATGAGGATGGCTTCCTGACGCTCATGGACCGCAAGAAGGACATGATCATCTCGGGCGGCTTCAACATCTATCCCAGCGACATGGAGCTGGAGCTGGCCAAGCATGAGGACGTGCTGGAATCGGCCGTGGTCGGCGTGCCGTCTGACCGCTGGGGCGAGACGCCGGTGGCCTATGTCACCCTGCGCCCGGGCAAGACCGCGACGCCGGACGACATCAAGACCTGGCTGAACGCCCGGGTCGGCAAGACTCAGCGCCTGGCCGATGTGGTGCTGATCGACAATCTGCCCCGCAGCCACATCGGCAAGGTCCTGAAGAAGGACCTGCGCGACAGCTATAAGGGACCTGCGCTCACAGCCTGAGCGCAGGTCCCTGATTGGGTCTTAGTCCCGGGGCTTGCGGGGCTTGCCGGGGCCCTTGGGGCCCTTGGGCGCGGTGGGGTCCCAGGGCTTTTTCGGACCCTTGGGGCCGGCGAAGCCTGCGCCCGGAGGACCGGTGCGCGGGCCCCGGGGCGGCGGGCCGTCGCCGCGGGGTCGATCCCGCGGCGGACCGCGGTGGGGGCGGGCGTCGCCGCCTTCAGG
>NZ_JAUSBZ010000077.1 GCF_030651755.1 Phenylobacterium sp.
GCTGAACTGACGGACCTTGTCATTGGCCGCGACCATGTCTTCGCTCAGCATCGCCGCCAGGGCGTCCTGGGGCGTGTAGTACATGAAGGTGGTCGCGAGCTGACCCTCATATCCGGCGAGGTCGGTGCCGGAAATTTGCGCCATGGCTTCGCGGGCGGCCTGGCCCTCAGGGGTGTCGGCGCTCATCAGGGCCATGGTCTCATACCAGATGCCGGCCAGGGCCTTGCCGAGGTTCGGGTTGGCGGCCAGGACCTCTGTGGAGACGATCATCATGTCGAGGATCTCGCCGGGGATCTGGGTGGAGTTGAACACTTCCACCGCGCCGGGCTGCTTCTTGATCTCAGCCAGCTGCGGGTTCCAGGGCACGACGGCTGTGGTCTGAGGGGCGGTGAAGGCGGCGACCATGTCAGCGTCGGACGTGTTGACCACCGAGACATCGGTCATGGCCAGGCCCGCGCTCTCCAGCCCCCGGGCCAGCAGATAGTGCGAGACCGAGTTCTCCACCAAGTTGACCGAGCGGCCCTTGATGTCGCCCAAGCTGCGTCCGTTCTTCAGGATGATGCCGTCATTGCCGTTGGAATAGTCGCCGACGATCACCACGGTGGTGTCCTTGCCGGCGGCGGCGGGGATGGTCAGGGCGTCCATATTGGTGGAGGTCACCCCGTCCAGGGTGCCGGCGGTGAACTGGTTCAGGGATTCCACATAGTCGTTCACCTGAACGAGCTTGATGTTCACCCCGTACTTGTCCGACCACTTCTTCACGATGCCGGCCTGCTCGGCATAGGGCCATGGCATCCAGCCGGCATAGATGGTCCAGCCGATGGCGTACTCTTGGACCGCGTCCGGGCCCTTGGCCGTTTCCGAGGCGTTCTGTCCACAAGCCGCCAGCACGAGGCTGCTTGTCGCAGCAATCGCCAAGGCGCGTAATCCGTTGACCCACTTCATGCGGATTCCCCTTCCATCCGTGGCCACGCCGCCTTGGCGCGTCCCCGTGAGTATTACATTCAGAAGAATTCGTAATAATCCAATGGCCTTGCCGCGGGGAGAAAAGCCGCGGCGAACGACGCTCGGATTCCAGGCGCCGAACGCCCAGCGCGCCTAATTCCTGCACAGCGCCACGGCCGGGCGCTCGACAGGGCTTGTCCTGACGCGGTTATTACGAAATCCAGAAATCGTAATCATTGCGCGGGTGTGGAGACCAGATGTGAACGCGGACTTCGACAGGATTCCGGTGATCGACATCGCCGGCCTGGGCTCGACCGAGTTGGCCGTGCGGCGCGCCGTCGCCGCCCAGATGGGGGAGGCCGCCCGGGAGGTCGGCTTCCTCTATGTTTCCGGCCATGGGCTGGATGAGGCGCTCTTCGAAGAGGTTCTCGCCGCAGCCAAGACCTTCTTCGCCCTGCCGATGAACCAGAAGATGGCCAGCTATATCGGCCGATCGGAAAACCACAGCGGCTATGTGCCGGAGGGCGAGGAGGTGTTCCCCGGCGGGACCATCGACCGCAAGGAGGCCTATGATCTCAATCTCGACCTGCCCGGCGCGGGCGCCGAGGCGCCGATGCTGGGCGCCAACCTCTGGCCGGACCTGCCGGACTTCCGCGCAGCGGCCAGCGCCTATTATGCGGCGGTTTCAGACCTTGCCCAGCGGCTCTTCCGCGGCTTCGCCCTGGCGCTGGATCTGCCTGAGGATCATTTCCAGCCCCACCGTCAGCGGCCGCCAAGCCAACTTCGGATGATCCACTATCCCTATGATCCCACGGCCGAAGATCAGGAGGGGATCGGCGCCCACACCGATTATGAGTTCTTCACCATCCTGCGGGGCACGGCGCCGGGACTGGAAGTGCTCAATGGGGCGGGCCAGTGGATCGACGCTCCACCGCGGCCCGGCTGCTTCGTGATCAATATTGGCGACATGCTGGAGGCGTGGACCAATGGAACCTTCACCGCCACCAGCCACCGGGTGCGCAAGGTCGCCGAGGAGCGCTACAGCTTCCCCTTTTTCGCCACCTGCGACTTCGACACGGTGGTCGAGCCCGATCCCCGGCTGGTCACCGCCGAGCGCCCGGCGCGCTATGGGCGGCTGATCTCAGGCGAGCATCTGTTCGCACAGACCGCGCGGACCTTCGCCTATCTGAAGGCCCGGCGAGCCCGGGGCGAACTGGTCCTGCCGGAGCACCAGCCCAGCTTCGGCCGTCACCGTTAGGCGGTGAGGTCGCCGGCCGGGCAAGTTGACTTCGCATGCAGGTTTCAGCCGGCGGGTGGTCAGGCCGGCTGGGCGCCAGGGCGGCCGTCTTCGACCACCCAGCTGTTGAGGGTCGAGAGCGTGGCCGACGGGTCGCGGACATCGCTGATGCGCTGGTAGCGGGTGGTCATCAGCCGCGGGGTGATGTCGATGGACATGTAGCCGCGGACCCGACTGTCGAAGAACTTGATGTGCGGGTTGTTCGGCATCGCCGACATGAGCCCCTCGTAGCTGGGACCCGTGGAGGTGATCGAGGTGCCGACAAACTCCGTCGCCACGGTGCGACCGGCAGGGTTGCGACTGTCGAGCTTGACGTCGGCGGTCCAGAAGGAGTGGTAGTCGCCGCTGAGGACCACGGGATTGTTGGGCTTCAGGACGTCCAGGGCCTGAGTCAGGCGATCACGGGCGGCGGGAAACCCGTCCCAGGTATCGGTCCAATAGCGGGTCTCGGGTCCGCCATCACCAAATCTGAGCCCGGCCATGACGAGGTTCTGTCCAAGGATCGTCCACCGGGCGTCGGCGCGGGCCAGGCCGTCATAGAGCCAGCGCTCCTGATCGAAGCCGAGGAAGGTGCGTGATGGGTCGGTTCGGTCGAAACAGACGGCGTCCGTGGCGATCCTGCCCTTTCCGCCGCCCTCGCCGTCGCTGCAGGCCTGCCGCGACCGATGCTGGCGACCGTCGAGCAGATAGAACTCGGCCAGTTGGCCGTAGCGCACCCGCCGATGAATGGGCGTTTCCAGGCGGCCGTCCAGGCGCGTGCGACGGATCGGCATGGCTTCGTAGAAGGCCTGGTAGCCGGCGGCCCGACGGCGCAGGAAATCGGCCGGACTGACGCCGGGGGTCTTCGACCAGACCCCGGAATAGTCGTCATGAATCTCGTGATCGTCCCAGATCGCCAGGCAGGGGGCTGTGGCATGCAGGCGTTGCAGGTTGGCGTCGGTGCGATGCAGGGCGTAGCGATTGCGGTAGCCCGCAAGGGTGGTGGCTTCCTCCAGCCCATAGGGCCGCACCACGTCCTGAGCGCGCTCAGGCCCACGGGAATACTCATAGATGTAGTCGCCAAGAAACAGCGACAGGTCGGGCGCTTCATCGGCCATGTGGCCATAGGCGCTGAAATAGCCGGACTCCCAGTTGGAACAGGAGGCCGCCACGATCTTCAGAGCCGCCGGAGAAGCGTTGGGGGCCGGGGTCGTCAGCGTCTGGCCGACCGGGCTCGCCTGCCCGAGGGCGAAAAAGCGGTACCAATAGGGACGACCAGGTCTCAGGCCGGTGACCTCGATGTGGAGGCTATGGGCGGTGGACACTTCTGCGACGGCCCGCCCCGAGGCGACGATGCTGCGAAAGCTGTCGTCGGTGGCGACGTCCCACTGGACCGAAATGGGCTCAGCCAGGCCGCCCAGGCCGTCGGGCGACAGGGGATCGGCCGCCAGCCGGGTCCAGAGCACGAAGCCGTCCGGGGCGGGATCGCCGCTGGCCACGCCGAGGGGAAAGAGATAGGCGCCGCTGGCCTGGGCGCGCCCAAACCTCAGGACCATCGGGGCGGCGACAAGGCCGCTCAACAGGCTTCGGCGGTGCAGTCGGCTTTCGAGGCGGGACATGGGGCGCTCTTTGTTCGGACGGACGGCGCAAGGGGGTGACGCTGGACCACCCCCTTGTTCTGCGGACCTTTGGTTCGCCTCAGAAGTCCATGGTCAGGCGCACGCCCACCGTCCGCCCCTGTTTGGGAGACGTGGTCGGGCGGGCCGAGCCGTTGAACCCGTTCCGCGTTTCTTCGTAGTAGGTGTCAAAGAGGTTCCGCGACCACAGGGTGGCGCGCCAGTTGGCGTCCACAGGTCCGGCGCTGACACTCGCATTCCACAGCCAATAGCCTTCCAGCACCGAACTGGAGGCCGCATTGTAGATGGAGTCCCGCTGGACATAGTTGGTCTCGGCGCGAAGGCTAAGACCGCCCATCTCCCAGTCGTAAGACACTGCGCCGCCATAGTTGAATTTCGGGAATTGCAGCGGCTCGCCCGAGCGGTCATTGGCGATGATGTTGGTCCAGGGACCGTTGGGCGGGTTGGCCGCGTCGGTCGCCGCGCCGTCGATGGCGAAATACTCGGTGTATTCGCCTTCCTTGTGGCCATAGTTCTGCGAAATCGTCAGGCCCCGGATCGGCGTCCAGACCAGCTCGATTTCACCCCCGTAGATCTCGGACTTCGGCACATTGGTGATCTTGCCAAGGCGGCCGGCGTCCCGGTCGTATTCCAAACCTTGGACCTGCTGGTTTTCGTAGTCGTAGAAGAACAGGGCCCCATTCAGCCGCAGGCGGTTTTCAAACAGGTCCGACTTCACGCCCACCTCATAGGCGATGACCACTTCGGGCCGGAAGGGGGTCGCGGAGGTGGCGTTATAGGTGGTGAAGCCGCCCGACTTCACGCCGCGGGACACGCTGGCATAGAGGAGCGCGTTGTCGTTGAGGTCGTATTCCAGGCCCAGCTTACCGGTGACCTCCGAGAGGTCGGTGTCATAGGTGAGGGTCGGGCTTTCTGGCAGGTTGATCCGCCGGGTGCCCGAAGTGGTCAGAGTCCGGGTTTCGTTCTCATAGCGCAGGCCGGCGATCAGGTTCAGGCGCTCAGTGATCTGGTAGCTATTGTGGGTAAAAACGCCGAACGCCTCCACGGACTGCTGGTAGGGCGTGTTGATCAGCACGCGGTTGGCGCCCCGGAACTGGGTGTAGAAGCCGCCGTCATTGGTTTCGACGGCATAGTAGGCGCCGATCATCCAATTGAGCCTGTCCCCATAGTCTGAAGACAGGCGCAGCTCCTGCGAAAAGGCGTTGATGTCGTTATAGAAGTAGACGTCGGACTCGTTGAAGCGCGTGCCGTCCCAGTCGTTGTATTCGGAGCGCTCAAACGCCTGATAGGAGGTGATTGAGTTCAGCTGGGCCCAGCCCAGGTTTGCGTGGACCTGGACGTTCAGATCCAGACCCTCATTGTCCCGGCCCGGCTTGGAGCCAAGGGCGCGCCCGGAAACCGCCGCCATTTCGGGAGACAGCTCCCAACCCGTGATGCGCGTGGCCGTGTCGGTGGGATAGGTGATGCTGCCGTCGAAGACTGTGTAGGGGCCGCGCAGGCGGAAGCCCAGGCCGTCGGACTTGTCCACCTGGTAGGTGGCGGCCAGATCGACGGTGAGATCGTCTGTGGCGATCCAGGTCAGGCGACCGCGCAGGGCGGCCTTATCCTTGTCGCCAAGTTCCTCGCCGGTGTCGCGGTGGTACTGCCAGGCGCCGCCCTGTTCGGTGATGGCGGCCAGGCGCCCCAGAAGGTTGGGCGCGATCTGCCCCGACACATAGCCCTCGACCTTGACCTGATCGTAGGAGCCATACTCGGCGGTGAACCCTGCCCGGGTGTCGATGGTAGGGGCGTGGGTGATGATGTTGACCGCGCCGCCGGTGGTGTTGCGGCCATAAAGGGTCCCCTGCGGGCCCCGGAGCACCTCGATCCGCGCAATGTCGAACATCGCGCCCTGAGTGGTGATCGTATAGGGGTGGGCGACTTCATCGACATAGATGCCGACGGTCGAGGCGTTGTTGCTGCTGTACTCCCGGGCGCCGATGCCGCGGATGCGAAATTGAGGCTGACCGCCGCCGAATTGGCTGTCCACCTCCATGTTTGGCACGATGTTCTCGATGTCGTTGATGACCGTGACGCCCCTTTCGTCCAACGACTCGCCGCCGATGACACTAAGGGCCAGGCCAATGTCCTGGCTGGCCTGTTCTCGCCGTTGGGCGGTGACGACAATGTCCCTGACAGTGGTGGCCTCAGTCTCCGCGGCGGTCTGGGCGAAGGCGGGGAGCGCAGCGGCGAGGGCTATGGCGGCGCTCGAGGCGCCGAGAAGAAGACGGTTCATGTGTCATCCATCGGGCGGCGCGGGCGAGCACCCCTCTCGCGCGGGCCGAAGTGTTGGGTTGAGCGCCGAGCAAACGGCTGTGCCCTCACCTGAGGGCGGGTATCAAACTGGCGTCGCTGTATCGGGGGGTAAGGATGTCGGGCTCAGACGCGGGGAGACGCCTGCTGCCGACAAAAACCCCCAAAGAAAAACGCCTGTTCGATACAAGCGCTGCCCTACAGACAGAGCATTGTGGTTTTGTGACGCCTGTTTGAAGAATTTATGCCGGCCATTCTGGAGGGTTGTGCGACCCAAATCAGAACGCATGTTCGATTAACGACGTTCTCGCACCAGAAGCGCGGCGGCGTCCATAATGCGGGCGGCGGACGGCGCATCCCCAGTGGCTGCCGCCAGGATGGCCACACCCTTGATCCAGAGGGCGAACCGGGTGGCGGCGCGGCGCGTGAGATCGAATTGCGCAGGCCAGAGTTCTGCGTGGTTTATATAGGTGCCGCCCCCCTCGGGTCCGCGGAGGATCATGGCCAGTTCAGCGAAGGCGGGGTCGCGTCGCGCCCTGAGGCAAACCTGGGCGATCAGCTTGGCGTATTTGACATAGAACCCCGTTCCTGGCGGGCCATCGAGGGCGAGCGTCCGCGCCATCCGCTCCCCCCACTCCTGAACATCTGGCGCGCCCCCGGCGGCGGGTTGGCGGTGGTCAAGGAATTCGGGCATTTCCCGGAAAACAGCGTGCCAGATCGCATCCATGACAAAGCGATCCATGTCAGGCCAGTGATAGGCGATGGTCGAGGTTGAGGTTCCGACCGCATGGCTGACGGATCGGTTGGTGACGGCGTCCACGCCGTCAGCGAGCATCTGATCGGCGGCGAGGTCCAACAGTCTGAACTTCATGGAGCAGGGGTCCAGTCCGTCCGCAGGCGCCCTGGGGATGACCAACTGGTCGATGAAGCTCTCGGTGGCCGAGGCCGGCTCATCAGGGCGCCCGCAGGCCCGGTCGAACAGGCCGCCCAGGCCCTCGGCGGCGATGGTCTCATAGTCCAGGCGCCCCACCAGGGCGCCGGCATAGAACTGCTCAAGGGTCAGATAGGCGCAGACGGCCTCGCCATAGGCGCTCGACCCTGAAGTCTGCGCCACAAGCGCCCTCCAGGCCTGCCGACGCATGGCCTCCCACCGCCCCATCAGGTCGCGTAGGGCCGGGCCCTTGTGCGACATGACCAGCAGATTTTCCCAAACCCGAACGAAGCTGGCGGAAGCCTGGGCGCGCTCGCGCAGATATTGTGAGGCCAAGGCGACCAAGGCGTCGCGGCCAAGGGTCAGGCGGCTGGCCCGGGCGACCAGGGCGTGATGATAGGCGGCGTCGAGTTCGTAGGCGGATTGGGCCAGGGCCTCCAGCAGGCCTTGTTTGGTTCCGAACTGGTTCACGATCACCGTGGTGCTCTTGCCCACCGCGCGGGCAAGATCGCGCATGGTCAGGCCGTCGAGCCCCACCTCGGCGACGCGGGACATGGCGGCTGCGACGATACGGGCGGCTTCGGAACTGTGCGTCTTTGTGGTCATCATGCAGGGGTCCGGACCCTGTCACCGCGCCCCGCCTGGGCTGCGTTTCCGGTCTGGACCAGTCCAGTCGAGCCTTGTTTGCCTAGTCGGGCAAGGGGTGAGCCCCGGGGCCAAGGGCGACGCCTACCGGGCGGCCCGGCGCGCCAACGGTTCGGCGGCGTCACTGCCCCCATGGGCGTGAAGCGGCGGCAGGAGCGAGGTCGTGGTCACCAGTTTCAGCTGCTGGACCGCGCGGACCCCCCGCAGGCGATCACAAAGCTGCTGCAGGCGCTCGCCCGAGCCCTGGACCAGCAGAACCTCCAGGGACTGGTCATCCTCCAGGAACACATGCTGCGAGGAGATGACCTCCTTCACGAACTCGGTCTGGACCCGGGCCAGGGCGTGGCGCACCCGGCCGCTGTCGGCCCGGTAGATCAGGGTGATGGTGCCCGCGCGGACGGCCTCGCCGCTGTCGCGGTCCACCTCAGCCACCTCGTGCCGGATCAGTTCGGCGATCAGCTGGGAGCGTCCGGGCAGGCCGCGTTCGGCGACCATCTGGTCCACCTGCGCCAGCAGGGCGCCGGGCAGGCTGACGCCGATACGGGCCAGCTGCGGCGTCGGGCCTGAGGTGGCGGAAGAGGGCTCTGGGGGCACGAGACGGACCTGGCGGGCGGGGTGGGCGACCTTCATAGCGAGGTTCCAGCGCCCAAGGCCAGGGTGAAGAGGTCCGGCAGCCGCCCCTCTGGATCGTGGACCTCCAGCAGGGTCCAGGTCCCGCCCTCGCCATCCACAAAGGCTCCGGGTCCGGGGGAGAACTGCGGCGGGGCCGCCCACAGGGGCCGTCCCTCACGCCAGGGCAGGGTGGAATGGACGACCGTCCAGCCCTCGCCGATACGGCCATAACAGATGGGCATGTCCAGCAGGGCGCCGGCGGCGTCCCGATCGCCCGCAGCCAGGGCGGCCTCCACCAGGGCCGGCAGGGACTCGCCTGGCGGCAGGGGCGTCGCCCGGCCTTCGATGCTCAGAAAGTGGTCGCCCGCCAGGACCAGGAGCCCCTGACCGTCCTGTCGTCGGAAGGCGGCGCGCAGGCCCTGGCTCTGCGGTTCCAGCCGCCAGATCTCCTCGTACTCGGCATGGATGCCGCCCTCGATCAGGACATCGCCGTCGATTTTCCAGGTCCCCTCATCGGGCATGGGCCCTGGCGGCTGATAGTCGAGATCCCGGCGCCAGGCGCACATCTCGGGGGTGACGGTGAGCTGACCGGCGAAGCCCTGGGCCTTGGCCAGCTCGATCAGTTCGGCGTCGCTGAAGTCGGCGAAGCTGGTGGCCCCGGCTTTGCGGGGGATGTCGATCTTCAGCCGGATATCGCCGTACCAGCTGTCGGCCTGAACCCAGAAGACCCGGGTGGTGGCGTCCAGATAGCCCCCCGGCGCGGTGATCTGCTCGCGCCGCCAGACGCCGGTGACTTCGGGCGGGACCTTGGCGCTCATGGGTCAGTCCTCCAGCGGGCGGGTGCGGCCCATTAGGCGGGGCAGGTCGGCGACCTTGGACATCAGGGTGAAGGCTGAGAAGCCCATCACCATGAAGATCACCGCGGCCACGCACATGGTGGGCTCATAGCCCTGCCGCATACTGGCGAAGATCTTGATCGGCAGGGTCTGGACCGTGAAGCCCGCAACCATATAGGCGATCAGATACTCGTTAATGCTCAGCACAAAGACGAAAATGAATGCGCAGAGGATATAGGGCGTCATGGCCGGCCGCACGACCATGCGGAAGGCGTCGGAATCCCGGGCTCCCATGGTGTAGGCGGCCTCCACCTGCGCCTGGTCGATGGTGCGGAAGCCGACCATCAGCAGCGACAAGGGAATGCCCAGCAGGACGATGGCGTGGCTGAGCACCACATTCTCAAGCCGACCCACATGGCCGGTGACGCCCCAGAAGGCCGAGAGCATCAAGGCTGCGACCACGCCGGGGATCAGGAACAGGGCGCCGCCGATCCCCGCCAGGACGGCTGCGGCCTTGGCCTGATAGCGCCAGATGGCATAGGTGATCGGCAGGGCGACCATGACCGAGACTAGGGCCGCCAGCCCCGCAATGGTCAGGGACCGCTCCAGAGAGGCCATCCAGGCGTAATCGCCGAAGAATTCGCCGTACCAGCGAAGGCTGAACTCGGTGGGCGGGAAGCTCATCCTCCGGGTGGCGTTAAACGAGACCGACAGCACCACGATCAGCGGCGCGGCCAGGAACAGGGCGACGAGGCCCAGAAAACCCCTGCGCAGGATCATTCCGGGATCCAGGTTCATGCCGCGGCCTCCCGGCGGCGCGACAGGAGCCGCGTCAGGACCAGCAGCGCCACCATGAAGACCACCACAGCCACCGCGTAGGCCGCAGCGAGCGGCAGGTTTCCGGCCCCCATGGCGGCGTTGTTGATGTGGATGGCGATGGTCCACTGGGGCGGTCGGCCCAGCACCAGCGGCGTCAGGTAGGCGCCGAAGGTGAAGATCACCACCAGCAGGACGCCGGTCAGGATCTGACCTCGCATCATCGGCAGGACGACGCGGGTGAAGGTCGAGAGTCGCGAGGCGCCCATGGTGGTCGCGGCCTGCTCCACCTCGGGATCCAGCTGCGACAGGGCCGGATAGAAGAACAGGATCACATAGGGCAACAGCAGATAGACTAGGCAGGTCAGGACAGCCGGAAAGTTGGGATAGAGCGCGCCGCCCGGCGCCAGCAGGCCCACCGCGGCCAGGGCGCCGGCCAGGGTCCCGCTGGTGGACAGGAGCACCTGGAAGGCGAAGACGATCAGCACTTCGGAGAGCGACAGCGATCCCAGCAGGAAGACCAGCCAGGCCACCTGGGCGCGGCGGCGCATGCGGGTGATGAAATAGGCGGCCGGAAAGGCCAGGCTGACGCAGATCACGGCCCCGGTCAGGGCCAGCAACAGCGAAAAGCCCATGATCCGGGCGAACAGCGGCGTGGCCAGCTGTCGGTACTGGGTCAGTTCAAATCCGGGAGACCACAGGCCGCCAACCTCCCGATGCGCCAGGCTGAGCTGCACCATGAGGAAGGCCGGCACGATGGCCATGATCAGAATGTAGAGGGCCGGCCCGGTCAGCAGGCCGGCGAGCATCCAGCGAGGCTTGGCCGGCTGATCAACGGACGCCGCGGCGAGGCTGGGTTCGGCTGTGCTCATCTGGCCAGGACCTGGCAACTCTCGGCGGGCAGGCGCACATGGGCGTGGTCTCCCAGACTCGCCCCGATCCAGTCCCGCGGCGAGGCGACGCCAAGAATGTCCAGGCCCTCGCAGGCCACGCGGAACTCCACATAGGCCCCCATGTCGCGCACCTGGCTGAGGGTCCCGGCGACTTCGTTGCCGCCGCCGCCAGCTGTTCGCGTGATCACCACATCCTCCGGCCGGATGGCCAGGGTGGCGGCCGCCCCGCCGACGCCGCAGGTAGCGCCGACCCGCAGAGGCGTGGCGCCGTAGGTCACCGTCTGCCCATCCAGGATCTGCACCGGCAGCAGGTTGCTGGCCCCGATGAAGTCGGCGACGAAGCGGTTTGCCGGGCGCTTGTAGATGGAGACCGGCGGGCCGTGCTGCTGGATCTTGCCCTCGCCCATCACCACGATGGTGTCGGCCATGGTCATGGCCTCGCGCTGGTCGTGAGTGACCAGGATGGTGGTGATCTTCAGCCGCTGCTGCAGGGCGCGCAGCTCGTTCTGCATCTCCTCACGCAGCTTGGCGTCCAGGGCCGAGAAGGGTTCGTCCAGCAGGAAGACCGGCGGTTCCTGGGCCAGCGCCCGGGCGATGGCCACTCGCTGGCGCTGCCCGCCGGACAGCTGGCTGATGGCGCGGGTCTGCAGGCCAGGCAGGCGGACCAGCTCGAGAAGTTCGGCCACTCGTTCCTTGCGCCGGCCGGCGTCAACCCCGCGCAGGCGCAGGGCGAACGCGATGTTCTCGCCGACATTCAGGTGGGGAAACAGGGCGAGCGACTGGAAGACCATCCCGAACTGACGCCCGCTGGCCGCTTGATGGGTGATGTCCTTGCCGTTCAGCAGGATGGCGCCGGAGGTGGGGGTCTCAAGCCCCGCGATCATCCGCAGGACCGTGGTCTTGCCGCAGCCCGACGGCCCCAGAAAGCAGACGAACTCTCCGTGCGGGATGGAGAGGCTCACATGGTCGGCGGCCAGATGGTCGCCATAGGCCTTGGTGAGGTCGCGCAGCTCCAGCCCGAACATCGCCGCTCCCTAGCTCGCCAGCATCTGGCTGAATTCCTGGACCATCAGGTCCATGTGCAGCCGTCGGGCCTCCAGATTGGTGGCGATGGGGGTGGTCGGGCTGGTCACCTTGGCCCGCACCGCCCCGTCCAGGGTGAGCAGGTCAGCGCGGATCAGGGGCGGGGCGTTCATCCGCGAGGCGATCAGGTTCTGCGCCTGCGGGGTCAGCATGAAGTCGATGAACTCATGGGCCTCCTCGGTCTTGGTCGAGGCCGAGGGCTGGCACCAGCTGCCGAAGTCGATCACCGGCCCCTCCCTGGGGAACACCACCTCCAGGTTCGCGCCGCTCTGAATCAGGGTCTCGGCGACATCGGCGAAATAGACCCCGCCCTGGACCTCGCCGTTCTCCAGCGCGGTCTGCATCGTCCCTTCGCTCTCCCACCACAGGCGGGTGTTGGGCTTCAGGCCGGCCATCCTGGCGACGCAGGCGCGAATGCCCGCCTCCGTGTTCAGCGTCTCCGGACCATCGAAATAGGTGGCGGCCGTGACCTCGAACATCGGTCCAGCCCCTGTGCCGGCCAGACCCCAGGCGTTGCGGCGTCCCGGCGCCCAGAGCTCGGTCCAGCTGGTGGGGGTCGGGCTGATGGCCTGCGGATTGGTGACCATGGTGAAGAACCAGCCCACGGCGCCCACCGCCGCCACGCCTTCGGGCCCCCGTGTCACATACGCCTCTGGCAGGTTGGCGAGGTTGGGGATACGGGCGGTGTCATAGGTCCGCCAGAGGCCGGCGGCGTTACCGCGCATCACATCCACCGGGGCGCTGATGCACAGGTCCATAGGGGTCTGGCCGGCCTTGTTGGCCTCGATCAGTTGCAGCAGGAATTGCAGGCCGGCGGGCTGGGGCATGGACTCCACCCGGATGCCGGTCGCCTCGGTGAACAGGGGATAGATGTGCTCGCGCAGGGCCTTCTCGAAGTTACCGCCATAGGATGAGACCCGGAGGCTTCGACCCACGCCGCCGCCGGGCGCCGAGCATCCCGCCGCCAGCGCCAGGGCCGCCGCGCCGGCCCCCAGGAGCAGCCCCCGTCGCCCGATAAGTCCCTGGCTACTGGGCGTTTTTCCGCCTCGTCGATCCATTGCGCTCATGGTCGCCTCCGTACTGGCCGCCCCTTCGGGTCGGTTTGAGCCGATACGTCTGCCTCGGCCGTGGCAAGCGATGGCGCGACCCGATCGTAAGCCGATGGGAAATGCTTGGACGATGGGCGCCGGCTTCGATCGTCTCGACTACGAATTGCGCAATTCGTATTACTGAGCGAGAATATCGCCAGTTCGGCCGCAGGCCCCGCGCGCCGCTGCGAATTCTTCGACAAGGTTCGATCGGCGGCGCAGACGCCGAAGTCTGCGCGCTCTGCCATGGAGCCTTCAGATGAGCACCGGCGATCAGCCTCAAGCCGTCGGCGAGATGGGAGCCAAGCTGCTCGCCTTCTCCGAAATCCCCGTGATCGACATCGGCGCCCTGGTCGGCGATGACCCGGGGGCCAAGGCGGCGACCGTGGCCGAAATCGGCCGGGCCTGCGAGACGGTGGGCTTTTTCTACATCAAAAACCACGGGGTGCCCCAGGCGCTGATCGACCGCACCTATGAGCTGTCCCGGCAGTTCCACTATTCGCCGCGGGAGTTGCGGCGCCAGGTGCACATCCGCAACTCGCCCGGTACGCGCGGCTGGGTGCCGATCTCGGACGAGGACGATGACGGCGATCCAGAACTCTACCGGCTGGTCGAGCCCAGCCCTGACAACGACTATCTGACCAAGCCGCGCCTGCATGCGGCCTTCGACTTGGCCATCGAGATCGACGACGAGGACCCCGACTTCAAGGCCGGCAATCTGATGCTGGTGCCCAACCAGTGGCCCGACTGGATCCCGGGCTTCCGCGAAGAGGTGATGGCCTATTACGAGGCCGTGCGTCAGGTGGGGGACCGGCTGTTCGAGGCCTTCGCCCTGCGGCTCGACCTTGATCCGGAATTCTTCCGGGAGCGGACGAAGAAGACGCCGTCGCAGCTGCGGCTGCTGCATTATCCGCCCAATGACCGGCCCATGGACAACGATCATCTGGGCATCGGGGCGCATTCGGACTTCGAGTGCTTCACCATCCTGCACACCGGCGGCCCGGGCCTGCAGGTGATGAACGCCGCCGACGAATGGGTCGCCGCGCCGCCGATCGAGGGCGCCTTCATCGTCAATATCGGCGACCTGCTGGAGGGCTGGACCAATGGGCGGTTCAAGGCCACCCAGCACCGGGTGGTGAACACCGGCAAGGAACGCTTCTCCATGCCGCTGTTCTTCGCTGTCGACTACGACGTGGTGGTCGAGCCGCTGCCGCAGTTCGTGTCGGCGGATAATCCCTCGCGCTACACCCGCATCGTGGCCGGCGACCATCTGGCCGGCTTCAGCGTCCACGGCGCCAAGCATCTGCGCAAGAAGATCGTCCGCGGCGAGCTGAAGATCGATTTCCCGATCCACAAGGAGAACCCGTTCAAGCGCAAGGCGGTGAATGAATACCAGGCCGAGAAGACCGCCCAGGCCGCGGCTGAAGCCAAGGCCAAGGCGCCGGCCCGTTGAGCGTCGCGGCTGACACCAAGGTCTGCGATCGACCGCTTTTCATCGGCGGAACCTGGCGGGCCGGCGGCGCTGGCGAATGGCTGGAGGTGCTGAATCCTGCCGACGAGAGCGTCGTCAGCCGACATGCGGTGGCCACCGCCGCTGACCTGGATGAGGCCTTGGCCGCGGCCCAGGTCGGCTTCGCGGCCTGGCGCCAGACGACTCCGCTGCAACGGTCAGAAGTCTTGCGGGGCGCGGCGGCGCTGATCCGCCAGCGCCTGGAGCCCATCGCCCGCGACCTGACCCGCGAACAGGGCAAGCCGCTCAGCCAGGCCCGGATGGAGATCGAGGGCTGCGCGCGCCACTTCGAATGGGCCGCTGAGGAAGGCCGCCGGGCCTATGGCCGGGTGATCCCGGCCAACCAGCCGGGCCTGATGTGGACGGTGACCCGCCATCCGGTCGGACCTGTCGCGGCCTTCACCCCGTGGAACTTTCCGGCCTCCCAGGCGGCGGGCAAGATCGGCAGCGCGCTGGCGGCCGGCTGCTCGATGATCCTGAAAGGTCCGGAGGATGCGCCGGGCGGCTGTGTCGCGCTCGCCCAGGCCCTGGCCGATGCGGGCCTTCCAGCCGGCGTGCTCAATCTGGTGTTTGGCCGACCGGCCGAGATTTCCGCCCACCTGATCGCCTCGCCGATCATCCGCAAGGTGTCCTTCACCGGCTCCGTGCCCGTGGGCAAGCTGCTGGCCGAGCAGGCCGCCCGGCACATGAAGCCCTGCACCATGGAGCTCGGCGGTCACGCTCCAGTGATGGTCTTCGCCGACATGGACCCCATCGAGGTCGCCCAGGCCCTGGTGCAGGGCAAGTTCCGTAACGCCGGTCAGGTCTGCATCTCGCCGACCCGCTTCTATGTGGAGGCGCAGGTTTTCGACCAGGTGGTGGAGGCCTTCGTCGCCGGCGCAGAGAAGCTGGTGGTGGGCGACGGGCTGGACCCGCGCACCGAGATGGGGCCGCTGGCCCACGACCGCCGGCTGGCGGCGGTGGAGGCCGCCGTGACCGGCGCGCTCGAGGCTGGCGCCCAGCTACGCACCGGCGGCGAACGGCTGGGGAACCGTGGCTACTTCTATCAGCCCACGGTGCTGACCGATGTGCCCGAAACCGCCGCCATTCTGCAGGAGGAGCCCTTCGGCCCCATCGCCATCCTGGCCCCCTTCACCGACCGGGAGGAGGCGATGGCCCGGGCCAACGGCACCGCCTATGGCCTGGCCGCCTACGCCTTCACCCGGTCGCAGGAGACCGCCGCCTGGCTTGGCCGCAGCCTGGAGGCCGGCATGGTCGGCCTCAACACCTTCGCCGTCGGCGGCCCCGAGGCGCCCTTCGGCGGCGTCAAGGAGAGCGGTTATGGCCGCGAGGGCGGCATGGAGGGCATTGAGGCCTATCTGACGCCGAAGGTCATCGCCCACCTGCCGCTCTAGCCGCGGGTTAGGGCGCCGGCGTCAGGGTCATCACCGTCGCCGTCGCCGCCTCGATGGCCGGGCGGCTGTAGAGCAGCGGAACATACTCGCCATTCGCCCACAGGGGAAAGAGGTCGCGATAGTGCGGACTGGCCGGGTCGCCGGACTGGCCGGGCGTGTTGATCGCCATGCTGTTGTCCCAGGCGCCCACATCCAGGACCATGCGGAACGAGGCGCCGGACACCACGCGATAATCGCTGGCCCGCCAGCTGGCCGCCAGCGGACTCAGCATGGTCCCGGCCATGGGGGCGGGTCCGACCGCCAGCCTCTCGGCGGCGTCCGCAGGCAGCAAGGGTGCGAGCGCATGCTCGAAGCGGGCCTGATGCAGATCACCCCAGGTCCAGGCGGCAGGGTCGGGCCCGAGCTTCTGGCTGACCTCGTCCAGGGCCGCGGTGAGGCTGCCGGAGAGGATGGGTCCGCGCTCGGCGGGGCTGGCGGCGGCCAGATAGGCGCTGATCGCGGGTTGGTCGCCCCCACCGATTAGGGCCTGGGCCGCGACTGGCGCGGCGGCCCGAACCGTCGCCTGACCCAGGTGCTTGAGGAGCCAGACCTCATAGAGGGCGGCGGCGGCGCTGTCGGCCTCGGTCCGGCCATCCCAGGCCTGCAACAGGGCGATGGCCTGGGCCAGCCGCGGCTCCGGCGCCTTGATATCGACCAACAGCGGGATCAGCTCGGCGGCGGTGACATTGGTGGGGTCGGTCTGCAGGGCCATGGCGTCGGCCAGGGTGACCGAGGCGTCAGCGTCCAGGACCTCGGCGATGCGGGTCATTCGCGAGGGGTTCGACCACTCGAAGCTGATCACGCGGTCGGCGGGATAGGTATCCGGCAGGTTGAACTGGTTGGCGGTGGCCAGCCAGCCCTGCTCGGGATTGTAGCGGCTGGGCAGGTCGGCGGCGTCCATGAAGCCTTGCCACTCATAGCGGCCGTCCCCGGGCACGGGCATCAGACCGTCCCAGCCCTGGCGCACCGGCACACGACCCGCAGCGATCCAGCCGATATTGCCGTCCGTGTCGGCATAGACCTGGTTTTCGCTGGGCGTCCCGAACCGTCCCATGGCGGTGGAGAACTCCCCCCAGTTCTGGGCGGTCATATAGTCGGCCGAGCCGAAATAGGCCGAGGTTCCTGGATCGCTCCAGACGCTGCGCACCGCATAGGCGCGGTGGGCCTCCGGGTCCTCGAAGACCACGGGACCGTGCCGGGTGAACTTCAGCTCCACCGTCTGCGGCGCCTGGCCAGCGACCTCCAGAGTTTCAGTGACCACCTCCATGGCCGCCCAACCCGCGCCATAGCGATAGCGGTTCGGGTCGCTGGGATCGGTCTCATAGACATAGAGGTCTTCCTGGTCGGCCGGGAAGATGGTCAGCCCAAAGGCGATGGTCCCGTTATGGCCGATAGAGATGCCGGGCAGGGCCGGTTCGCCGGCGCCGATGGCCGAGAAGCCCGGCGCCTCCATATGGACGATATAGCGCAGGGAGGGGACGCCGTGGGCCCGGTGCGGATCGTTGGCCAGGATCGGCCGACCGGTCGCGGTGCGAGACGGCGCGACCGTCCAGTTGTTGGAGCCGATGGCGTCGGCGGGAATGTCCTCGGCCAGCGCCATTACCTGGCCAGCCTTGAACGTCACCCCTTGGGTCGCCAGCCGGTAGTCGCCCAGCACCTCGGCTGGAATGGCGCAGGGATCCATTCCCTCAGGGATGCTGAGTGTGTGGTCGGGCTCCAGCCGGCGGTTGAGGGCGTTGGCTTCGAGGCCGGCCGCGCAGGTGATACGGGCCCGCTCCACCTCGGCGGCCGCATTGCGGGTCAGGCCATGGCTGCGGATGCGGACCACGTCCTGCGGCGTCCAGAGGTCTGGCGTGGTTCCGGTGACCTGGAATTCCTCTGGCATGGGGCGGGACCCAGCCTGGATTTCGCCCACATAGGCGTTGATCCCGGCGGTGAAGGCCTCGGCATAGCCCCTGGCCTGCGGCCCATAGGCGGCCCACTCGGCGGCCATATCCCCGCGATAGAGGAAGAGGCGCGAGGCCCGGTCCTGGGCGGCGAAGTCCGGGCCGAAATCCTCAGCCAGCAGGCCCAGGCCACGCTTGCGCCACAGGTCGATCTGCCAGAGCCGGTCGCGGGCGACATTGTAGCCCTGCAGGAAGAAGGCGTCCCGGACGCTGGCCGCATAGATGTGGGAGATCCCCCAGCGGTCGATCAGGATCTCGGCCGGCGCCGAAAGCCCCGCCACCTGATAGGCGCTGCGTGCGGGCTCGGCCGCAGCCGAAACAGCCAGGCCCGCCAAGGCCAGCCCCAGAAGGCCGTGTCTCGCCCGTCGTCTCAGTCGTCGTCCCATGGCCGCCGCTCCCTGATCTTGTTCTTGCCTGCCAGCTAAGCGGCTGGGGAAGGCCGTGGCAATGCGGGCGTCTCAGGCCTTGCGCGGCGGCCAGGGGATGAAGCCGGAGGTGCGGCGGATATAGCCGGCGTATTCGGGGCGGCGATGCTCCATCCCCTTTTCCACCGTCGGCGCACCGCTGCCCTTGGTGAGCAGGAAGGTGATCAGGATGGGACCCAGGAACGACCACAGGCCAAGGCCGGTCTCGGCGGCCACCAGATAGAGCCCCCACCACAGGCAAGCGTCGCCGAAATAGTTGGGGTGGCGGGTGTAGCGCCACAGGCCGGTGTCAAGCACCTTGCCCCTATTGGCCGGGTCAGCCTTGAACCGGTCGAGTTGAGTGTCGCCAATGGCCTCGAAGATCAGGCCAAAGACGGCCAGGGCGGCGCCGGCCACAGCCAGGGGACCAAGGCCGAGCGGCGTCTCCACCTGACCCATCTGGACGGGGAGGGCGACCAGCAGTTGCAGGGGCATCTGCGGCGCGAAGACGAAGACCAGGGCCGAGAACCCGAAACTCCAGCCGCGGGCCTTGCCGTCCGCCAGCATCTCCTCATAGCGGCGATCCGCGCCATGGGCCCGCCAGCGGCGCAGGAGGTGCGGCCCCAGCCGCAGGGCCCAGGCGGTGACGAGCACCGCGAGAATCCAGCCATGCAGGCCTGACCCGCCTGACAGGGCCATGCTGGTCCAGGCCAGCAGGGCCATGCCTGTCGGCCACCAGGCGTCGATGAAGCTGACATCCCGCAGGCGGATGGCGATCCCCCAGAGCACCGCATAGGCGGCGACGAGGATGAGGGCGTTCAGGGCCAGCAGTTGCCAGAGGGGCACGGTCGTCTCCGTCACCGGGCGTCGACGACGCCCTCTCGCCCTAGACTACGCCGGAAGCCTGCGGAGGGATGCGTGGGTCTTCGGCCTCAGGCGCCTCTGCGGGCTCGGGAACCACGGCGGCCACGGCCATGTCGGCGGTGATATTGCCTACGGTGCGGAAGATGTCGGGGATGACCTCGACCGCCAGCAGGATGGCCAGGATCTCCAGCGGCGCGCCGAGGGCCAGGCAGATGGGCGCCATGCTGGCGAAGAAGGAAATCTGACCGGGCAGGCCGACGGCGCCGACGCTGACCGCCAGGGAGACGGCGATGGCGGCCGCGATCTGGCCGCCCCCGGGCTCGAGCCCGTAGAGGCGGACGATGAAGAAGGCCACGGCCAGATTGGCCACCGGGCTGGTCATACGGAACACCGCCACGGCCAGCGGCAGGACCACGCCGGTCACCCGGGCTGAGGCTCCCAGTTCGTCGCGGGTGCGCTCGACCATGGCCGGCAGGCAGGCGAGCGAGCTCTGGGTGCTGAAGGCCAGGACCTGTACTGGGGCGCAGGCCCGGGCGAATCGCCCCAGGTCGCGTCCGCGCAGCACGGCCACCAGGGCGTAGGGGATGATCAGCACCCCAATGGTCACCGCAGAGACCATGACGACGTACTGGGTCAGGACGCCGGCCGCATCCAGCCCCGTGCGCAGGCCGATGCCCAGGGCCAGGGCGAACACCCCGAGCGGCGCGGCCACCAGCACCCAGCGCACGATGATGATCATAGTCTCCGAGATGGCCCTGAAAAAGGCGATCAGCGGGGCGCGGAGGTCGTGGCGCAGGCGGGTGACAGCGAAGCCGAAGACCAGGCCAAAGACCACGATCTGCAGGATGGCGTCCTCGGCCGCCGCGCGCACCGGGTTGGCCGGCGCCAGGGTTGGCAGCCACTCGCGGAAGCCTGTGGGCGTAGCCACCACCTCCCCGGCCTGGGCGGCGCTGGTCAGAGCCGCGGCGCCGGCCGGATCGATGGGCCACAGGGCCAGGAGGCCGTTCATCGCGCCGGCGCCATACAGGGCGGCCACCACCAGGACGGCGGCGAAGATCATGAAGGACCGGGCCGCCAGCCGGCCTGTGGCCGCAGCATCCGCCGCCGAGGCGACGCCGGTCACCAGCAGGGAGAAGACCAGGGGGACGATGGTCATGCGCAGGGCGTTCAGCCACAGGGCGCCCACCGCCTCGAAGGTCTCGGCGCCGGTGGTCAGGACCGGCGACTCTGTCGCATGGATGGCGGCGCCCAGGACAAGCCCGCCCACCAGGGCGGCGAGCACGAGGACGCTGAGCGATCTGAACATCGGGAATCTCCGGGTGGAGAAGCAGGATGTCATGGGGCGGCGACGACGCGCCATCGAAACCCGGCCTATGGACGAAAGCCGTTCAATCTCTTGATGCGGGAGGCTGACGCCAGGATCAGACGGCGCCCTCTGATCGCATTTCGCCTTCGGCCGATGACGGCGTGGCGGCGGCTTGCGCCGCTGACAGCGCCTCGTAAAGCGTCTCAGCCCGGAGTGGCTTCGAAATGGCGTCGTCCATTCCGGCGGCCAGATATTCCTGAATCTGATGGGTCATGACATTGGCGGTGACCGCGACGATGGGCGTCCGCGCCAACCCCCGTTCGGCCTCAAGGGTGCGGATGGCGCGCGCCGCCTCGATCCCGTTCATCCGAGGCATCTGGATGTCCATCAACACGATGTCGAAGGCGCCGCCGGAGAACGCCTCGACCGCAGCCTCGCCATCCTGGGCCAGGGTCAGATCGACTTCCAATGGGGCGAGCAAGGCTTGAAGCACCCGCTGATTGTTGGCGTTGTCCTCCGCCGCCAGGACCCGCAAGGGATGGTCCTCGGACAGAGCGACATCGGGAAGTATGGGCTTGGCGGCCGGCGCATCGGTGTGGCTGGGCTTCAGGGGGAGGCGCAGGGTGAAGGTCGAGCCTTCTCCCAGGGCGCTGGCGGCGGAAAGCTCGCCCCCCATGAGGCGGGCCAGATGATAGGCCATGGCCAGCCCGAGCCCCGCCCCGCCATGGCGACGGGTGCTGGAGCTGTCAGCCTGGGCGAAGGCCTCGAAAATGCGATTGAGGTGGTCCGGGCTCATGCCGATGCCGGAGTCGCAGACGGTGATCTGGATACCTCCGTCATCATTGTCGCCGGCTTCAGGTCGCGTGGCGGTTACGCGCACCTCGCCCTTCTCGGTGAACTTCAGCGCGTTCGACACCAGGGCGCCCACCATCTGGGCCAGTCTCGCCCCATCCCCGCGCCAGAGGCCGGCGAGGTCGGGGGCGATCTGAAGGGTGAAGTCCACGCCCTTGGGGCCGGCCTCCAGGGCGCCCGGCGCGCAGGCAGAGCGCAGGCGGGCGGCGAGGTCGAAGTCGCAGTCTTCCAGACCGAGTCCGCCGCTCTCGATCTTGGCGATGTCGAGCACATCGTCGAGGAGGGTGAGAAGGGTGGCGCCTGATTCACAGATCACCGACAGGCGCTCGTGCTGCTCTGGGCTCAGGGGGTGACGCGCCATGACCTGGGCCATGCCCAGAACCCCGTTCAGGGGTGTGCGGACCTCGTGGCTCATATTGGCCAGGAACTCGCTCTTGGCGCGGCTGGCCGCCTCGGCCGCATCCCGCGCCCGGCTTAGGGCCTTGGCGGCGTCGGTCTGGGCTGTGATGTCGTGCATCACCACCACGAAGCCGCCATCGGGGGTGTCGCCGAGCTCGATGCGGAAGACTCGGCCGTCGGGGGTTGGGAACTCGCCCTCGGCGACGATGTCATCAAGGGTGCGGCGGGTCATCCGGCCGCCCTCCAGGCGATGGCGCATGGCCTCGGAATTCGAAAGCGCTTCCCCCATTGCGGTTAGGGACATGCCATTGCGCAGGCTTACCCTATAGAGGCCCAGGATGACCCCAAAGGGCGCGTTCCAGAAGGTCAGCCGCCGGGTGCGGTCAAAGAAGGCCAGCGCCGAGGGCGCGCTGTTCAACGCGCCGGCCAGGGCGCTCAAGGTCGCCCTTTGAGCGAAGCGCTCGATCACGCCGATGGCGACCGTGCCGCCCAGAATGATCAGGACCGCGGCCGCCGTGGCGAGGGCCAGGGCCTGACGGCTGATCAAGGCCTCCCCGAGATCTCGGTCCATGTTCGGTTGCAGAGTGACCGCGCCCATGGCCGAGAAGTGCAGACCGCAGATGGCCACCACCAGGAGGATGGGGCCAGCGCGCCGGTCGCGGCCTCGCCCCTGGTCGAGAAGGAAGGCCAGGGCGGCGCCGCTCCCGCCTATGGCGCAGGCTGCAGTCACCAGGCCAGGGTTCCAGGTGAGATCGGCCGCAACGCGCATGGCCGCGATGCCCATGAAGTGCATGAGCACGATGGATCCGCCCGCGAGCACCCCGCCGGCCAGGGCCAGGCCAGGGGCCGAGCGGGCGCCGACCACCAGAAAGGCGCCGGTCATCCCCAGGACCGGAACAATCATCGACGCCAGGGTGAGGTCCAGCCGATAGCTGATCTCGAGCATGGGCTGGTAGGCGAGCATGGCCATGAAATGGGTGGCCCAGATGCCCATCCCGGCGACCACGCCGGGACCAAGCATCCACAGGGCGCTGCGCTGAGAGGCGGCGACGCGATGATAGCCGCTGAAGCCCGCGAAGGCCGAGATGACGCAGATCGCCGCCGCGACCAGGACCAGTCGCAAGTCGTGCTCATCGCGCAGGCAGCTGATAACGGCGTACATGTCCGGCTAGGCCTCCCGTCAGATGGCCTAGCCGTCTGGTCAATAGGGACTGATTAACGCCCCGGTTGACCCCGGTTTTCGGTGCGATTTGTCGCAGTTGCCCCGCGCTCAGGCGTCAGGCCAGGGCGGCGGTTGGAAATATCCAGTCGCTCGGATGCAGGGCGGGACCGATGGGGGTTCTGATCAGGCAGACAAGACCCTCCGCATCGAAGTGCAGACGCACTTCGCCGCCCAGCTCCCCGGCCACGCCCTGTTCAAGAAGCCGCGAGCCAAATCCCCGCCCTGCCGGGGGCGACACCGCCGGGCCGCCCCGTTCACGCCACTGGATCGTGGCCTGGCCTGTCGCCTCGTCCGTCACAGTGGTGATCTCCACCCGGCCCGCCTGGGACCAGGCGCCGTACTTCAGCGCGTTGGTGGCCAGCTCGTGCAGAGCCATGCCCAGGCTGACGGCGGCGTTGGGCGCCATGGTCAGGTCCGGCCCCTCCAGGCTGAAGGGCTGACCGTAGTGGCCCAGGCTGGCATGGACGAGCTCCCGAAAGGAGGCGGCCTCCCAGCTGCGCTTGACCAGCAGGTTGTGGGTTGAAGACAGGGCCATCAGACGTTCGACAAAGGTAGCCCTGGCCGCCTCGGGCTCGGCCTCGCGGCTGAGCGTCTGGATGGCGATCGACTGAACTGAGGCGAGCGTGTTCTTCACCCGGTAGTTCAGTTCGTCCAGCAGCAGCTTCTGGCGCGCCTCGTGCTCGCGCATCTCCACCATGGTGTCCATGGCCGCCCGCAGTTCGGCCAGCGCAGCGTCCCGCTCGGCGATGCGGCGTTCGAGCTCAGTGGGGGAGGGCAGGGCGATGACCCGGGGCAGCAGGGGCCACAGGGCGAAGGCGGTGACCACCGAGACCGCCGCCGTTGTGGCCTTGATCACAGCCTCAATCCCGTAGTCCGGGTTCCAGAGGGTCCAGACCATCATGAAGTGGGTGACGCCGCACAGCATGATGAAGCCGACGAACATCCAGATCGCCCAACTGAACTTCACGTCCCGCCGATGCCAGAGGAAGACGCCCAGGGCCAAGGGGATCGAGAAGTAGGCGATCCCGATCAGGATATCCGAGACCGCATGGGTCCAGATCAGCTCAGGCCGCCACATCAGGCAGATGCCGTGCGGGTTCAGGGCGTTGGAATTGAAGAAGTAGGCGATCGTGTCCCATAACCCGTTCATTTTACAAGCCTCTCCCTGGCGCGAGGGCGAAGGTCATAGGCTTTGCGAGTTCCGTCCAGTCCCTTCGCCTGGACCGACAGGATGGGTCTTTGTCGATCCCGGGACCACCTCGCCGCCAAGCCCATGTCGCATGACGCCAGCAAGGCTGACCGCGCAGGTCTGGAGGGATGCGATGTTGACGGTCTTGGGGCGCGCCGATTCATCGGCGACGGCGCGGGTGATGTGGGCTCTGGGGGAAATCGGAACGCCCCATCAGCGACGGGACTGGGGCGGCGCCTTT
>NZ_JAUSBZ010000084.1 GCF_030651755.1 Phenylobacterium sp.
CTCGCTGAACGAGCAGAAGATCACCCCGACTGCGGCCAGCTCCTTCTTGAAGGTGGTGACCACCGAGACGCTGTCGAACACCGCATCCACGGCGTATTTCGGCGCCCCCTGGACGCCGGCCAGAACCTCCTGCTCGCGCAACGGAATGCCGAGCTTGGCGTAGGTGGCCAGGATTTCCGGATCCACCTCGTCCAGGCTCATCGGCCCGATCTTCTCCTTGGGCGCGGCGTAGTAGTAGGAGTCCTGGTAGTCGATCTTGGGATAGTTGACCTTGGCCCAGTCCGGCTCGTCCATGGCCAGCCAGCGCTCATAGGCCGCCAGGCGCCATTCCAGCATCCATTCCGGCTCCTGCTTCTTGGCGGAGATGAAGCGGACGATGTCGGCGCTCAGGCCCTTGGGGGCGAACTCCTGGTCGACGGTGGTGATGAAGCCATGCTGGTAGCGCTCCAGGGCCTCAACAGAATCGACGGTCTTCTTGACGGCGGGCATTGTTCTTCCTTCAGGCCGCAGGCGCGCGACGGCGCGCGGCGTGGCGGTCGTAGGCCGTGATCCAGGCCTCGACCATTTGATTCCAGTCATCGGGCTTGGTTGACCAACCGCCGGAGATGCGGATCGCCGCCCCGGCCAGGTCGCTCTGGCCCATGGCCAACAGGACATGGCTCGCCTTGACCTTGCCTGACGAGCAGGCCGATCCGGCGCTGACCATCACCCCGGCGAGATCAAGCGCCATCACCTGAAGCTCCGCCGGAAACCCCGGAGCAGCGATGCAAAGGGTGTTGGGCAGACGCGGCGCGTCGGCGCCGAGGGGCACGGCGCCGGCGGCGGCGAGGGCCGCCTGGGCGCCATCGCGCCACTCAGCCTGGGCCGAGACGGCCTCCAACGCATACAAGGCGACCTCAGCGGCGGCGCCAAATCCCACAATGCCAGCGACATTCTCTGTGCCCGCCCGGCGGCCACGCTCCTGGCCGCCCCCATGCAGGCGACGCACCAGCGTCGCGCGCGGACCAAAAGTCAGAGCGCCGGCGCCACCTGGGCCGCCGATCTTGTGGCTGGAGATGGCCAGGGTGTCAGCGCCCAGGGCGCGGCTGTCGATCGCAATCCGACCGGCCGCCTGAACCGCGTCCACATGCAGCCAGCCGCCGGCGCCCCGGACGAGCACCGCCGCCTCTGCCACCGGCTGAAGAACCCCGGTCTCATTGTTGGCGAGCATCAGGGCCACAAAGGGCCGGCCATCGGCGGTGTTCCAGGTCTTCAGCGCTGCAGAGAGCGCCTCGAGATCGAGGCGGCCGTCGCTATGCACAGGCATGAGTTCGACCTGCGCCCCAGAAGCCCGGGCCGTCTCCAGCACCGCATCATGCTCGATGGCGCTGACCAGCAGGCGCCGAGCGCCGCTCGCAACCGCGCTCTCAATGGCCAGGGCGTTGGCCTCGGTGCCACCAGAGGTGAAGACCACGGTGGAGGCCGGGGCGCCGATCAGGGCGGCCACCTGGACGCGGGCCTGTTCCATCCGCGCCCGGGCGGCGCGACCCGCGGCGTGAACCGACGAGGGATTGCCTCCGGCGATCAGGGCGGTGTTCACCGCCGCCAGGGCCTCAGGCCGGATCGGGGCGGTGGCGTTGTGATCAAGATAGACGGCACTCATGCGGCCACCGTTCCGGCCTCAGCGCCCAGCCGGCCGCTGACCACGTCAGCCAGGGACACCGATTCCAGATAGGCGTGGATCTGGCGGCCCATCTCTTCCCAGAGGTCGTGGGTCAGGCACTTCTCGCCGCTGAGCATGCAGCCTTTGCGCGCGTCCTTGGTGCAGCGGGTGGCCCGAAGGGGCTCGTCGACGGCCAGGACGATGTCGGCGATGTTGGTCTCGCTGGCCAGCCGGGCCAATCGGTAGCCGCCGCCGGGGCCCCGGGCGCTGACCACCAGGCCCTGGCGGCGCAGGCGGGCGAACAACTGCTCCAGATAGGACAGGGATATCTCCTGCCGCTGGGCGATCTCGGCCAGGGCGACAGCCTTGTCCCCCTCGCGACGGGCGAGGTCCGCCATCGCCATGACCGCGTATCGTCCCTTGGTGCTCAAGCGCATGGGGTCAGGCCCGCCTTGCAGTTTTCCCGCGCATCGGACCGAGCGTGTGCTACAAGCCGCGGCTTCCCAGGGCGGGGTTTTCCGAATGAACGCATGGGTGCGATCTAGGAAGACCAAGCGCTGTAGTCAAGTATTCGGCGGCACGAGAGGATGGCATGCCAGAGATAGTTCTGACGGGCGCGGCCGGACGGATTGAGGGGCGCTACGCCCAGGGCAAGACGGAAAACGCCCCGGTGGCGTTGATCCTCCACCCCCACCCCAAGGCCGGCGGCCAGATGAACAATCCGGTGGCCGTTCAGCTCTACCACCTGTTCATGAAGCGTGGCTTCTCGGTCCTGCGCTTCAATTTCCGCGGCGTGGGCCGCAGCCAGGGTGAATTCGACTCCGGCATTGGCGAGCTGGCCGATGCGGCCACCGCCCTGGACTGGTTGCAGTCCACCAACCCGGCAGCCTCGCAATGCTGGGTCGCCGGCTATGACTTCGGCGCCTGGGTCGGCATGCAGCTTCTGATGCGCCGCCCGGAAACCGACGGCTTCATCTCGGTGTCCCCACCCACCAACATGTACGACTTCAGCTTCCTGGCCCCCTGCCCGGCCTCGGGTCTGATCCTGCAAGGCTCGGCTGACACCGTCACCCCGCCGGTTGAAGTGGAGCGCGTGGTGTCCAAGCTGCGGACCCAGAAGGGCATCGTCATCGACTATGACCTGGTCGACCAGGCCAACCACTTCTGGACCGAGCGGCTGGTCGAGGTGGAGACCCGGGTCGGCGCCTATCTCGACAAGCGCATGGCCGCCCTGGAGGCCTGAGGCCGCCACCAGAGCAACCTCAGTCGGCCGGCCCGCCCGCGGTCCTGTCGAGATAGTCCAGGGCCGTCAGGACCTGAGCGCGCACACCGACCTCCAGCGCCGCCTCGTCGATCGTGAAGAAGGGCGAGTGATTTGTGCCGGGCGGATAGCCGACCCCCAGTCGGTAGAACAGGCCCGGGACCACAGCCTGGAAATCGGCAAAATCCTCGGCCCCTGTAATCAGGCCGGTTTCGGCGTTGACGGGGCCTGAGGCCGCCGCCAACAGGGTCGGGGCCATCAGGCGCGCGAGATCCGCATCATTGCTGACCACCGGCGTGGAGCCCCCCAGGGTCAGGCTTCCCTCCGCCCCATAGCGGGCGACAATGCCGTCAACGGCGGCCTGCATCTGGGCGATGGTGGCCGTGCGCATCTCCGGATCGAAGGTGCGCAGGGTCCCGCCCATCATCATGTCCTCAGGGATGATGTTGTGGCGCACGCCGCTCTGAATGACCGCCACCGTGATCACCGTCGGCGAACGCGCCACGTCCAGCCGTCGGGCGGCGATCTGGTTGAAGGCCTGGACGATCTCAGCGCTCAGTGAGGCAAGGTCGATGCCGTCCCAGGGCCGGGCGCCATGGGTCTGCTTGCCCTTGATGCGGATTTCGTAGGAGTCGGCCGCGGCCATCATCGGACCGCTTCGATAGGCGATGGCCCCCACATCGCCGGGACTGACGTGCAGCCCGAAGATGGCGCCGGGTTTCGGATTGGCCAGGGCGCCTTCGGCGATCATCATCGCCGCGCCCCCGTCTTCCCCAGGGGGCGGACCCTCTTCGGCGGGCTGGAAGATCAGCACCACGGTTCCGGCGATATCCTCACGCATCCCCGCCAGAACCTCGGCGGCGCCCATCAGGATGGCCACATGGGCGTCGTGGCCGCAGGCGTGCATGACCGGCGTCGGCTGGCCATTGTACTCGCCCACGACCTTGGAGGCGAAGGGCAGGCCGGTCTTCTCCTCCACCGGCAGGGCGTCCATGTCCGCGCGCAGGGCGACCACGCCGCCAGGCTTGCCGCCCTTGAGTGTCGCCACCACGCCGGTGTGGGCGACGCCGGTCTTCACCTCATAGCCCAGGGCGCGGAGGTGCTCGGCCACCAGGGCCGAGGTGCGGAATTCCCGATTGCCCAGTTCCGGGTGCTGGTGAATGTCACGCCGCCAGGCCACGACCTTGGGCTGGAGGTCCTTGGCCGCCGCAAAGACCGTCGCCCGATGGGGGCTTTCCTGTCCAAACGCCGACCCGGCGCAGGCCAGGCTGATCAAGGCGGCGCCCATCAGCAGGCCAGTGGAAGATCTCCGGCTCATCTCAACCCTCCTGAGATTTTGCAGCGGGACGAACGATGCGCCCCCCCGTCATGGGGCTGGGCGCCCCTGTGGTCTTCGGAAAGGAAATCGGCAGGCCACGCGCCGTGCGCGCCGCCAGATAGGCGAAGGCCTCGGCCTCGATGGCGTCCCCGCGCCAATCCACATCTTCGGCGCTCAGCACCTGGGCCTTCAGCCGCTCGCGCAGGGCTTTCATGATCTCAGGATTGTGGCGGCCGCCGCCGCAGACGACGACCACCTCAGGGCTGACCTCCAGCTTCAGGAAGCCCATCTTCACCGCCTCAGCCGTAAAGGCCACCAGGGTGGCGGCGGCGTCCTCGAGCTTCAGCTCCTCGAGCGGCTCGAGGGAGAAGTCATAGCGGTCCAGGGATTTGGGCGGCGGGGCGTCGAAATAGGGATGGGCCAGCAGGGCCCGCAACATGCCCTCATCCACCATGCCGACGCTGGCATAATTGCCCTTGTCGTCAAACCGCCCGGCGCCTCTGGCCTGAACCAGCAAATCGATCATGCCATTGCCCGGTCCGGTGTCGAACGCCACCAGTTCCCCCACCCCCGGCCAGAGGGTGACATTGGCCACGCCGCCCACATTGAGCACCGCCAGGGGCGGGGCCATGCCAGCGGCCCGCGCCCGGGCCAGGTGATAGATCGGCGCCAGGGGCGCCCCCTCCCCGCCCGCCGCCACGTCGGCGGACCGGAAGTCAAAGGCCACTGGAACGCCAGTCTGTTCGGCGAGCCAGGCGGCGTCGCCGAGTTGAACCGTCCGGCCGATCTGGCCGTCCTTCGGCCGCTCATGCAGCACGGTCTGGCCATGCATGCCGATGAGGTCGATATCGGACCAGGCGAGATCATGCTCCGCCAGGAAGGCTTCGGCCGCCTCCAGATGCTCACGGGCGATGGCCGCTGCGGCCTCTTCAAACACCGCCGGCTCCGGCGAATTCCGCGCCCAGCCTCGGGCGGCCTCGGTGGCGGCCACCACCAGCTTCCGCACCGCGTCGGTCAGCTTGCGCTCGCCGGCGGGGCCAAAGGCCTCAATGGTCTCGCCGTCGGTCTCCAGCACCGCCATGTCGACAGCGTCGAGAGAGGTGCCGGTCATGAATCCCAATACACGCATGCCCCTTGACTGCCATGGCTTGGGGCCGCTAGCTAGCCGCATGATCGACGCCTGCGCCAACACCGGCCTCTATTACCGCGCCCCCTAAAGCGGCGCGGATCGATCTCTTGCGCCCTCCCTCTTGGTCGGCGCGCCCTTCGAACCCTTCGAACCTCAGCGTTTCCGGCCCCGCCCACCGGAGACCCTCAGATGACTCTCGAACTATCCGATCCCAGCGTGCTAGAGCCCGGGCCTTCCCACTCGAAGCCCGGCCCCATGACCAGCGATCCTGAGTTCAAATCCGACTTCCTGCGCCTGATGCAGACGCGCGGCTACATCCACCAGATCACCCATCCGGCGGATCTGGACGCCGCCTGCCTGGCCGGCCCGATCGTCGCCTACATCGGCTTCGACGCCACGGCGTCCAGCCTGCATGTGGGGCACCTGTTCTCGATCATGACCCTGCGCCGGCTGCAGCAGAGCGGCCACAAGCCCATCGTCCTTATGGGGGGCGGCACGACGAAGGTCGGTGATCCCACGGATAAGGATCAACAGCGCCCCCTGCTCACCGACGCCCAGATTCAGGGGAACATTGACTCCATCAAGACCGTCTTCCAGCGGTTCCTGACCTTTGGCGACGGCCCCACCGACGCGGTCATGGTCAACAATGCGGAGTGGCTGGAGAGCTTCGGATACCTCCAGTTCCTGCGGGACTACGGCGTCCACTTCACCATCAACCGCATGTTGAGCTTCGACAGCGTCAAGACCCGGCTGGACCGCGAACAGCCGATGACCTTCCTCGAGTTCAACTACATGCTGATGCAGTCGGTGGACTTCCTCGAGCTCGAGCGCCGCTACGGCTGCGTCCTGCAGATGGGCGGCTCGGATCAGTGGGGCAATATCGTCAACGGGGTGGAGCTGATCCGCCGCGTCGACCAGAAGCCGGCCTTTGGTCTGACCACCCCCCTGCTGTCGACCGCCTCGGGCCAGAAGATGGGCAAGAGCGTCGGCGGGGCGGTCTGGCTGAACGCCGACATGCGCAGTCCCTACGACTACTGGCAGTTCTGGCGGAACACCGAGGACGCCGATGTCGGCCGCTTCATGCGGCTGTTCACCGACCTGTCCCTCGATGAGATCGCCAGGCTGGAAGCGCTGGAAGGCGCCCAGATCAATGAGGCCAAAAAGGTGTTGGCCAATGCGGCCACCAGCCTGCTGCACGGCGAGGAAGCCGCTCAGGCGGCCGAGGCCGCCGCGGTGGCCGCTTTTGAGCAGGGCCAGCTCTCCACCGATCTACCGAGCTTCGAGATTCCTCGCGGGGAGCTGGAGGCGGGCGTCGTCCTGGCCGCCCTGGCGGCCGATGCGGGGCTCGCGGCCTCACGCGGGGAAGCCCGGCGCCTCGCCCAGGGGGGTGGCCTCAGGGTCAACGACCAGGCCGAAACCGACGCCAACCGTACCCTCGACGCATCCGACCTCATTGATGGCGTCGTAAAACTGGCGGCAGGAAAGAAGAAGATCGTGCTGGTCCGCCCCGTCTGAGGCGGCAAGACACTGAAGGAGTGAGAAATGGCTGACCTGGAAGTGGGCGCAGCAGCGCCGGCGTTTGAACTTGAGGGCGCGCAGGGCCCCATCAGCCTGGCGGACTTCGCCGGCCAGACCCTGGTGCTCTATTTCTATCCAAAGGACGACACCTCCGGGTGCACCAAGGAGGCGATCGACTTCTCCGCGCAGATTGACGCCTTCGCCGGGGCCGGCGCCGCCGTCCTGGGGGTCTCGAAGGATTCAGTCGCCTCCCACGGGAAATTCGCCGCCAAGCATGACCTCAAGGTGCTGCTGGGCTCGGACCCCAGCGGGGCCGTGGTCGAAACCTATGGCGCCTGGGTGGAGAAGAGCATGTATGGCCGCAAATACATGGGGATCGACCGCTCCACCTTCCTGATCGATGGCCAAGGCAAGATCGCAGCCATCTGGCGCAAGGTGAAGGTTCCCGGTCACGTGGAGACCGTCCTCAAGGCCGCTCAAGACCTGAGGCCCTAGTCTGACGTCGCACACCGCCGGGTGCGGGGAACCATTCCAGGGCGGACTGTGTTGTAGAATTGTCGCGCATGCGGGGAATGTCGAGGAGGCCCTCTCAGGGGCCCCTGATCCTTGTGGCGCCTCAATTGAGTCTCGTTTAACGAGATGATGCAATGGTGTGCGAAGCTAGGCTTTTGTTCCCTCCGGGCGCGAAGGGTCTTGCGCGCCCCAACCATCTCATTGCATATCGTCGTCGCTGCTCCTGGTAACTGTAGCGATGAGCATGAAACGCATAACGCGCCTCCGCCGTTCGCTCGAAGAGCTCTTCCCCGAGCGCCATCTCTATGTCCGTTCCGGCGGCGAGATGCGCGCCTACGTCCTGACCACCTCAAAGCAACTTCTCGGCGCGGGCGCGGTTGGCGCCGCGGCCCTTTGGATGGGGATCTGCACGGCGGCCATGATGGTCAACGCCATGCAGATGTCGGCGTCCGATCAGGAAATCGCCCGCACCCAGGCCAAGTATGAGCGGTGGATCGCCGATCGGCAGGCCCGGCTGAACAGCGCGGTCGCCCAACTCAACGCCACCAACGGATCGATTGACGACCTCGCCCTTTCGGTTGAGCGCCGTCACGCAGCCCTGGCCATGTTGCTGAGCGACTACAAGGACACCCCAGGCGCAGCCAAGGCCCTCGCCCCAGAAATCCAGCGCGCTTCAACAGAGCCTGAGATCACTGACCCCGTCCGGCGGGTGGAGCTGATCCGCGCCAGCCAGGAACGGCTTCTGGACTCGGCCGACACCTTCGCCAAGGGACGCGCCGAGCGCCTGCGCATGGCCTTCCGGCTCGCCGGCCTCAGCCCCAATGGTTATGCGCCAAAATCCGGCGCCCTGGGCGGCCCCCTGATCGAGGCCCGCGACCCCAGCGCCCTGGCCGCCGTTCTCGACGTGGATGAGGATTTCGCCGCGCGGATCCAGCACGCGGCCACCAATCTCTCCGAAGCCCGCGCCCTTGGCTCAGCCGCCGAAAAACTCCCCCTGGCCAAACCCACCGCCGGCGGACGCCAGTCCAGCGGATTCGGCGTTCGCTTCGACCCGTTCACCAAGCGGCCGGCCTTCCATTCCGGTCTCGATTTCGGGGGCGGCTTCATGGCCCCGATCCTCGCCACCGGCCCAGGCGTCGTCTCCTTCGCAGGCGTGCGTTCTGGCTATGGCAATACGGTCGAGATCGACCACGGTCAGGGCTTCAAGACCCGCTACGCCCACCTGCAGGCCATCGCCGTAAAGCCCGGACAGCGGGTCGCGGTGGGCCAGCGCGTCGGCGGCATGGGCTCCACCGGGCGCTCCACGGGCGTTCATCTCCATTATGAAGTCTGGGTCAATGGCCGCGCCCAGAACCCCAGCCGTTTTGTGAAGGCGGGCGAATATGTTCAGCAAGCAGCAGACTAAGTCGGACAACTCCAAGACCCCTGCGCGCCTGGATGCGCCGCCTCCCGCCCTTGCTGACTCCACACAGACCGCCCGAAAATCGCCGAAAGTGGCCTCTCTCATCGCCGAAAACCTCACGGTGGAAGGCGGCATCACCGGAGAAGGCGAGCTTCACATCGACGGCATTGTTCGTGGCGATGTCCGGATCGGCAAACTCACCATCGGCGACACCGGCCACGTCGAAGGCTCAATCTATGCTGAGGCGGTCGAGGCCCGCGGCCGGGTGATCGGCGCCATCACCGCCAAGCAGGTCCGGCTCTATGGCACCTGCTATATCGATGGCGACATCACCCATGAGCAGCTGGCCATGGAGACGGGCGCCTTCTTCCAGGGGCGCAGTCTGAAATTCCAGAGGCCGGCCGCCCCGGCGCCCGCCGCCGCCAATCCCGTGAAGGTCGAGACGCCGGCCCTTGAGGCCCCAGCGGCTGTCTCCGCGGCCAGCGCCAGCGGCGCCCCTCAGCCCAAGCCCGTCTTTTAAGGCAGGCCGGCGTCACGCCGCTGATAATCCGCCCCGGGCTCGTGGCGCGGATCAGGCGTCCCGGGTCACACCGACCCGTTGGGCCAGGGATGCGCCCATGAAGGCGTCCAGATCGCCATCCAGGACGCCGTCGGTGTCGGAGGTCTCCACGTCGGTGCGCAGATCCTTGACCATCTGATAGGGCTGCAGGACGTAGGAACGGATCTGGTGACCCCAGCCGATGTCGGTCTTCTGGTCTTCCAGGGCCTGCTGCTCGGCTTCCCGCCTCTGTAACTCGAGCTCATAGAGTCTGGCGCGCAGCATCTTCCAGGCCTCTTCCCGATTGGCGTGCTGTGACCGTCCCGCCTGGCACGCCACCACAACGCCGGTGGGGATGTGGGTGAGTCGGACCGCGGAATCGGTCTTGTTGATATGCTGCCCGCCGGCGCCGGACGCCCGGTAGGTATCGGTGCGCACATCCGCCGGGTTGATGTCGATCTCGATGGTGTCGTCCACCACCGGGAAGACCCAGACCGAGGCGAAGCTGGTATGTCGCTTGGCGTTGGCGTCGAAGGGTGAGATCCGCACCAGCCGGTGCACGCCGGCCTCGGTCTTCAGCCAGCCATAGGCGTTGGGTCCCTTGACCTGCAGGGTGGCGGACTTGATGCCGACCTGCTCCCCGCCGGTCTCCTCGATCAGCTCCACCGTCATGCCGTGCTGCTGAGCCCAGCGGGTGTACATGCGCAGAAGCATGCCGGCCCAGTCGTTGGATTCCGTTCCGCCGGCCCCGGAATTGACCTCCACATAGGCGTCATTGCCGTCAGCCTCGCCAGACAGCAAGGCCTCGAGCTCGGCGCGCGCGGCGCGCTCCTTGATCGCTCGGAGTTCAGCGCGAGCCTCATCTAGGCTCGCCTCATCGCCCTCTTCGTCGGCCATTTCCGCCAGGGCGACAGCGTCCTCCAGGCCGCGCTCAAGACCGCGCACGGCCTCGACCTGGCCCGCCAGACGCTGACGCTCGCGCATCAGGGCTTGGGCCTCGGCCGCATTGTCCCACAGGCTGGGGTCCTCGACCCGGGCGTTCAGCTCATCCAGGTGGCGAAGGGCAGGTTCCCAGTCAAAGACGCCTCCTGAGCAGTCCGATGGACTGCTCGATGTCGGCCGCCATGGCCTCGACATCCGCTCTCATGGATCGCTCCTGGCAATCGGTGGTGAGCCCTGCCCTTCAAGTCGGCAGGGGATTCAAGGGCGCGCGGGATAGCGCGCCCGAGGGCCTAATACAATCCGCTCATGTCATCGGCGGGGGCTGCGGCCTCGCCTGCATTGCCGGCCCCGCTGATCCGTCCATCGGGCCAGACCTTGTTGTAAGGCATCGGACCGCCCGGCCCCGGGGTTACGGTCTGGGTCTGAGCCCGGGGCTCGGTTCCGGGGCGGAACGCCTCCCTGATTCCACGGACCGTCGCATATTTGGCGTTTGCTGGCGCCTGGAAGTCCACGGCGGGCATGCCCTTCACCGCTTCCTGCATGAAGGCCGTGAAGATTGGCGTCGCCGCCGTTGTCCCCGTTTCCCCAAAGCCCAGGGGCCGATTGTCATCGAACCCGATGAAGACGCCGGCCACGATCTGCGGCGTAAAGCCCACGAACCAGGCGCTGCGATACTCATTGGTGGTGCCGGTCTTGCCACCCACCGGGCGTCCCAACACCGACACCGAGGTCGCCGTGCCCCGCTGGACCACGCCCTGCAGCATTGAGGTGATCTGATAGGCGGTGATCGGGTCCATCACCTGTTCGCCGGCCAGGGGCACCCGGGGACTTTCGTCGCCATTGAACCCTGCCGCGCAGCGGGGGCAATCGCGTCTGTCGGCGCGGTAGATGACCTTGCCCTCCCGATCCTGCACCAGCTCGATCAGGTGTGGCTCGATCTTTCGACCGCCGTTCACAAACGAGGCGTAGGCCGCCGTCAGGCGGAAGGGCGTGGTCTCGCCGGCGCCGAGGGACATGGCCAGCACCGGCTGCATCGTGTCAGCCACACCCATCCGGACCGCCAGATCGCTGATCTTCCGCATCCCCACCCCCTGGGCGAGACGAACGGTCATGGCGTTGCGCGACAACTCGAGCCCCCGGCGCAGGGTCAGGGCGCCATAGTAGCGGCGGTTGTAATTCTCCGGTGTCCAGGTCTCGCCCTCGCGGGCGCCCGGGAGGGTGATCATGGCGTCGGTGACAAGGCTGGCCGGGGTGTAGTCGTCCTCCAGGGCCGCCGCATAAACGATCGGCTTGAAGGCCGATCCGGGCTGCCTCATGGCCTGGGTGGCCCGGTTGAAACTTGAGAGGGAGAAGGAATAGCCCCCCACCATGGCCAGGACCCGGCCGGAATGGGGCTCGATGGCCACCAGCGCGCCATTGACCTGCGGCACCTGCTTCAGGCGGAAGGCCGACGCGCCCTCGCCCGGCGGCTCCACAAAGACCAGATCGCCCACAGCCAGACCCTTGCCCGCCCGGGCCCAGGCGACATCCTGGCTGGCCAAGGGGCCAGCGGCCCCGCTCTCGGCGACTTCCACCCGAATGTCGCCGCCAGCCACCTGGGTGACCGCAGCCGCCCGCCAACGCCGACGCTCGGCTGGCGCGGCCTGTCGACGGGCCACCTCCTGCCAGCCGGGCTCAAGGGGAATCTGGCCCCAGGCGCCGCGCCATCCATGGCGCCGGTCATAGGCCTCCAACCCATCCATCAGCGCGACCCGAGCCGCGGTCTGCATGGCCGGATCTAAGGTGGTGCGCATGTAGTAGCCGCCTTCATTCAGACGGGGACCCAGGGTTTCGAGCCCCCGGCGGCGGACCTCTTCAACGAAGTAGTCCGCATCGCGGTACTTGGCCCGGGTGGGCGCGGCCTGCACCACAAGGTCCTGGGCGAGGGCCGCAGACGCCTGCTCGGGGGTCACCCAGCCCAGGTCGGCCATCTCACCGATCACCCAGTTCCGGCGTGCGACGGCGGCGGCCTTGCGCCTCTGGGGATGATAATTCTGAGGCCCCTTGGGGAGGGCGGCGAGATAGGCGGCCTCGGCCAGAGTCAGATCGGTGATCGACTTTCCGAAATAGTTGTAGGCCGCAGCGCCGACCCCATAGGAGCGATAGCCGAGCCAGATCTCATTCAGATAGAGCTCGAGAATCTGTTCCTTGCTCAGGGTCTTTTCCAGGCGCTGGGCCAGGACCGCCTCCTTGAACTTCCGTCCAAGGGTGGCGTCGCTCGTCAGCAGCACATTCTTGGCGACCTGCTGGGTGATGGTCGATCCGCCCTCCAGGCGCCGCCCCTGGGCGGCGTTCAGAACGTTCTTCATCATGGCCCGGGTAAGCCCCAGGCCGTCGACGCCACTGTGCTGGAAGAAGTTGCGGTCTTCGGCGGCCATGAAGGCCTGGACCATATGCGGCGGCATCTGGTCGTAGGGCACGTAGATGCGTCGCTCGCGGGAAAACTCCCCGATCAGGGTGCCGTCCCAGGCATAGGCCCGCGTAGAGGTAGGCGGCCGATAGTCCACGAGGTCGCCCGCATCGGGCATGTCATGGAACAGCCACGCGGCGTAGATCGCCACGGCGAAACCCGCCACAGCGATCAGGCTGAGAACCGCCACGCCGGCGATCGCGACCCATCTCTCGGGGGGATGCAACTGTGTTGACCTCCGCAGGCGCCCTCGCCCGTCAGACCGTCATCTAACGCGCAACTCGTCGGGCGCCAACGGCCGCGTCGCCGCGGACGATCAGCGGGACGCCACCTGGCTCTGCTGGAGGAAATAGTCGTCGATGGCGTCGCCGACGCTGTTCATGAACCGGGTCCGCCGGCCGGCGTCCATCAGGGCGGCTTCGTCCTGGACGTTGGTCATGAACCCCATCTCCAGCAGGATCGCCGGAACGTCAGGCGCCAGCAGGACCACGAAGCCCGCGTCGCGGTGGCTGCGGCGCAGGAGCGGCATGTGCGGATCAGCCCGCTGCAGGACCAGTTCAGCAAAGGTCGCTGAACGATTCTTGGTCGCCCGCTGAGTGAGGTCAAACAGGATGTCACGGACGCCCTGGTCCCCGCCGCTGAGGCTGGCGTTCATGAACCAGTCGTCCTTGGAGACAAATTTCGTCGCCCGCCCCGAGGCCTGCTCGGAGAGGGTATAGACCGAGGTCCCGCGGGTGGTGGTGTCGGCGCCGGCGTCAGCGTGCAGCGAGATGAAGAGGTCGGCGCCCGCGCGTCGGGCGATCTGCACCCGGCTTTCCAGCGGGACATAGACATCGCTGCTGCGGGTCATCACGACTTTATATTTTCCGCTGCGCTCCAGACGCGACTGCAGGGCCAGCGCCGCAGCCAGGGTGACGTCCTTTTCATACCCCCGCGCCCCGCGGGCGCCGGGGTCGCGGCCGCCGTGACCGGCGTCGATGACCACCACTTTTTTCAGAGGCAGCGGCTTGGCGCTCGGCGCCTGAGGCCGGCTGGTGGGACGCGAAATGAAGGTGGCGCGGGGCGGGCTGGCTGAGGCGATATCGATCACATAGCGGTAGTGCCCCACTCCATCGGCCGGCGGCAGCAGAAAGCGACGCTTGATCACGCCGTCACCCGCCAAATCGATCTGGATGCGGGCCGAGCCTTGGACGGTGTCGATCATCCACGCCTTGACCAGACCGCGCCCCGAGCCTTGCAGGGCGCCCTTGGCCTCGACTCCGGGCAAGGACATGACCACACGGCCCCCAGAGCCGTCCTGGCTCACCTTGCCGGTGGCGCCGCGATCGAGATCGATGACCAGGCGGGTCTCGGCGGCGTCGCCCCCAAGGCGTACGCCAAGGATGTCAGCCCCGGGAGAGGCCGCATGTGACACCGCCACAGCCGCCAGGCCGCCCAGGGTCGCCACGGCGACGCCAGCGCACAGAAGACGCGCCTTCTGGAAGACCTTGGCCAGTCGGGAAAACATACGCTTACACACCCACCGAACGTTTCTGCGACGTTGAAGAACGACTTAGAGCCCATCCCCGTGGAAAAAGGGTTAAGCGGGCCCCCGCCGAGACGACGGCTTTCCTTTTTTCCGCCGGTGTTGCAATGTCGCCCCGCGCAACGATGGGCGTGACTCACATGCCCTCATTCCGCGCGCATACCTGCGTCGGCCCGACTGATGTTCGGCGACGACGCTCCACCGATCCCCGCCTTGCAGGCGTGACTAGGACACACCCATGGGCAGCGTCGCCCGAGCCCCATTCCGGCGACTGGCCGGCCTCGCGGCCGCCTCCGTCGCTGTGAACAGAGACCCTGCACGCGCCCTCATGTTTAGCCGGCAGCGCCCGAACCTAGGTTTCGAGGCGCGCCGTGGAGATTCACTAGATGTCGAAGAAGATGCTTATCGATGCGGCCCACGCCGAAGAGACGCGTGTGGTCCTGATCGACGGCTCGCGTGTTGAAGATTTCGATTTTGAGAGTAAAAACCGGAAGCAACTCAGGGGCAATATTTATCTCGCAAAAGTAACCCGTGTGGAGCCCAGCCTCCAGGCGGCCTTTATCGAGTATGGCGGCAACCGCCATGGCTTCCTGGCCTTCAACGAAATTCATCCTGACTATTATCAGATCCCGGTCGCTGACCGCGAAGCTCTGATGCGTGAAGAGGCCGAGGAGGACGACTCCTTCGAGCCCGCGGCCCGCAGCGCCGACCCCGACGACGAGGACGCCGAAGCCATCGTCGATGAGGACGATGTGATGGAAGAGGAAGTCGCCCGGCGTCGCCGGCGGCTGATGCGCAAGTACAAGATCCAGGAAGTGATCCGCCGCCGGCAGATCATGCTGGTGCAGGTGGTCAAGGAAGAGCGCGGCAACAAAGGCGCGGCGCTGACCACCTATCTGTCCCTGGCCGGCCGCTACGGCGTCCTGATGCCTAACACCGCCCGTGGCGGCGGCATCAGCCGTAAGATCACCACGGCCACCGACCGCAAGCGCCTCAAGAGCGTGGTCCAGGGCCTGGACGTGCCGCAGGGCATGGGCCTGATCGTCCGCACCGCGGGCGCCAAGCGCACCAAGGCCGAGATCAAGCGCGACTACGAGTATCTCCTGCGCCTGTGGGAAAATATCCGTGAGAACACCCTGCACTCTATCGCGCCGGCTCTGATCTATGAGGAGGAGGACCTGGTCAAACGGGCCATCCGCGACCTCTACGACAAAGAGATCGACGGCGTTTACGTGGAGGGCGAGGCCGGCTTCAAGGAAGCGCGCGACTTCATGCGCATGCTGATGCCGTCCCAGGCCAAGAAGGTTCAGCTCTACCGGGACCCCGAGCCTCTGTTCGTCAAGTACAAGGTCGAGGATCACCTCTCCCAGATCTACAGCCCGGTGGTGCCCCTGCGCTCGGGGGGCTATCTGGTCATCAACCAGACCGAAGCCCTGGTGGCGGTCGATGTGAACTCCGGCAAGTCCACCCGCGAGCGCAACATCGAAGCCACGGCGCTCAAGACCAATATGGAAGCCGCCGAAGAGACAGCGCGGCAGCTGCGCCTGCGTGACCTGGCCGGTCTGATCGTCATCGACTTCATCGACATGGATGAGTCGAAGAACAACCGTGCGGTCGAAAAGAAGCTCAAGGACTCCCTGAAGGACGATCGCGCCCGCATTCAGATGGGCAGGATCAGCGGGTTCGGCCTGATGGAGATCAGCCGCCAGCGTCGCCGAACCGGCGTGCTGGAAGGCACCACCCATGTCTGCGAACACTGCAACGGCACCGGCCGGGTTCGCTCAGTGGAGTCCAGCGCCCTGGCGACTCTGAGGGCTCTGGAGATCGAGGCGCTCAAGGGCGGCGGCGAGGCGACCCTGAAGGCGCCCCGCGCTGTGGCGCTCTACATCCTCAATGAAAAGCGCGCCCATCTGGCGCGCATTCACGAGACCTTCGGCCTCTTCGTCACCGTGGTGGTCGACGACGCCATGCCCCATGCCGACTATGAGATCGAGCGCACGGCCAGCGAAACCCGCCCTGACCACGCCATCATCGTCCACTCGACCCCGTCGCGGTTCGATCCCCTCGAGGACGACGGGTTCGACGACAGCCTCCATGAGGATGAGGACGAGGAAGACGAGGACGAAGAAGAGGATCAGGACGAAGTCCGCGCGCCGGCGGCCCGGGACCTCGACGAGGAGGACGAACCGCGCGGCGGGGAGCCCTCCGGCGAGGACGAGGCCGATGGTCGAACCCAGGGCCGTGGCCGTCGACGCCGCCGCCGTGGCGGAGGTCGCCGTGACGAGGAAGAACGTCCCGCCGCCCCCGAGGCCGATACTCGCCTGGAAGACGAGAATGGCGGCCGCCGTCGCCGCCGCGGCCGCAGAGGCGGCCGGCGTCTGCGCGAGGATCGTCCGGGAGAGGCCTTTGCATGGGTCCGCCCCTGGGTGCCCTATGGCGAAGACCCGTTTGTCTGGTTCGACCTCTCCGAAGACCAGCGCATGGCCATCCCCGAGCTGAGCACGGCCCAGCCCGAACGCCCCGCCGCCGCGCTGGAAGAGACCGGGGTGGAAGCCCCTGCCCCCTCGGTCGCCAGCGCCACGACGGACGCAGACGACATCTGGGTCGAACTGCCCGAGCCGGAGGACAAGCCCAAGCGGCGGCGCAGCCGTGGCAAGGCCAAGCCGGCGGCCGAGCCCGTCGCCGAGACCTCGACCGAAAGCGAGGTCGCGGCTGAGCCCGAGGCTGTCGCTGAGTCGGCGCCTGAGCCCATGACGGCTGAGACGCCCGCTGAGGCGGTGGCCGAAGATGCGCCCAAGCCCAAGCGGGCCCGCACCCGGCGCAAGGCTGAGCCCAAGCCCCAGGCCGCAGAGGCTGAGGTCGAAGTCGAAACCGCGCCAATGGCCCCTCCCTCTGAACCTGAGCCGGAACCTGCGCCTGCCGCGGCGCCGGAACCCGTGGCTTCACCCCCTCCGCAACCTGCGGAGATAGCTGTGGCGCAGACGGGTTCGGCTGAGCCCGAGGCGATCCCTGACCCGGCCGAAATCACCTCGCCCCCCGCCAAGCCACGTCGTGGCTGGTGGCGGCGCGGCTGACGGGTTAGGCTTCCGATGGGCGCAAGGGGGGAAGCGAGCAAGAGAGTGTGCATGGCCTCCCCCCTGCGTTTTCCCAGTCTTCGCCGTCGTACGGGCGCACTCAAAGGTCTTCGGCGAGCGATCGGCTCTCTGGCCCTGTCGGCCATGGTCGCCGCTGCGCCGGGCCTGGCCCAGGCCCAGCAGGGCCTGTCCCTCATCCGCGACACTGAGATTGAAGCCATCCTGGAGGAGGATTCCCGGCCCATTCTCGAGGCCGCAGGCATCAACCCCGCCAGCATCAAGATCCTGCTGATTGGCAGCAAGGAGCTGAACGCCTTTGCGGCGCCCGGCACCATGGGCTTCTTCACCGGCCTGATCCTGGAGTCCAAGACCCCCAACCAGCTCCAGGGCGTCATCGCCCACGAGGTGGGACACCTGGCCGCCGGACACAGCGCCCGCTCCGGCGAGATGCAGCGCGCCGGCCTGCAACCCTTTCTGCTGACCATGGGTCTTGGGGTTCTGGCCGCTTTCGCCGGCGCCGGGGACGCAGCCATCGCCCTCATGGGCAGCGCAAGCCAGTTCGGGACCCTGGCGGCCCTGGGCTATAGCCGCGAACAGGAAAGCCGCGCCGACCAGGCCGGACTCAACATCCTGGATCGCGCCGGCCTGTCAGGTCGGGGGCTGGTCGAGTTCTTCGACAACTTCCGCTACCAGGAGGTCTTCCAGGAGGCCCGGCGCTACGCCTATTTCCGCAGCCACCCCCTGTCGTCGGAGCGGATCGACACCCTGCGCCGCAAGGCTGAGACCCTGCCCGACTGGGACAAGGTCGACAGCGAAGAGGCTATGGAGCGGCACGAGATCATGAAAGCCAAACTGCAGGGCTTTCTGAATCCGCAGCGGGCCATCGTCCAGTACGAAGAAAAGGATACGAGCTATCCGGCCCGCTACGCCCGCGCGATCGCCTATTACCAGATGAAGGAGCCCGATCGAGCCCTACGTCTGATCGACGCGCTCCTCAGCGAACAGCCCGAGAACGCCTATCTCTGGGAGCTGAAGGGGCAAATCCTCTATGAGTTTGGCCGAACCACCGAGGCCGAGGCGCCTCAGCGGCGTTCGGTCGAACTGATGCCTGAGGCGCCGCTCCTGCGGGTCAATCTGGGTCAGACCCTGATCGCCATGAGCGATGAGGCCAAGCTGGACGAAGGAATCCGAGAGCTCCGCAAGGCGCTCACACAGGAGAATGACAATGCTGTGGCCTGGCGCCTGCTGGCGGAAGGTCACGACCGCCGGGGCGATGCCGGCGCCGCCCGCCTGGCCACGGCGGAGTACAACTTCCATGTGGGCAACCGTCAGCAGGCTCGGGTCTTCGCCATGAGGGCCCGGGACATGTTGACCCGCGATACGCCCGAGTGGCGCCGGGCCACCGACATCGTGCTGACGTCCAACCCCTCCCGCGACGATCTGCGTGAACTGGCGCAGGAAGGCGCGATCACCACGGGCTCTGTCCGCTAGAGCCTGATGCGATCAGACGGAATCGATCGTTGAATCAGGCTCTACACTCAGAGGCTTGAGCGCGTTTCGTCCCGATAACCGGTTCCCACTTATCAGAACGCGCTCTAGACCACGCAAAGGCGTCCCGGTCGCAACTCGCGCCGAACATCCCTATCTGGATCCATGATGAGAAAACCATTGCCTGTCCTTGCGGCGCTATGCGCCTCCGCCCTGGCTCTGTCCGCCTGTGACCGCGCCTCCGACGCGGCCTTTGGCGACCGGGTCCGCGCCTATCTGCTCGAGCATCCCGAGGTCATCGAGGAGGCCGTCCAGAAGCTGGGGCAAAAGCGGGAGATCGAAGCCGCTCAGGCCGCCACCTCGGCCATCGAGACCCAGCGCGCCGCCCTGGAACGTGATCCGCGGGACTTCGTGGCCAATCCCGATGGGACGATCACCGTCACCGAGTTCTTCGACTACCGCTGCGGCTACTGCAAGGTCGCCGCTGTCGAGATGGCCAAGATCATCAAGGAAAATCCCGACGTTCGGGTCGTGTTCAAGGAATTTCCGATCTTCGGCGAACAGTCCGACGAGACCGCGGCCATCATGCTGACCGATCTCGCCAAGCCCAAGACCCTGGAGCTCCATGATCGACTGATGGCCGAGAGGTCCCTGGATGACGCGGCCCTCGACCGCCACCTGCGCGCCGTCGGGATTGATCCCGCCGCCGCCCGGCGGGCCGCCCAGGCGCCGGCCATTCAGCAGCAGCTGGTGGACACCCACGAACTCGCCGCCAGCCTGGGCATCAATGGCACACCAGCCTTCGTCATCGGCGATCGGCTGATCTCCGGCGCCGACATGGAGGCGGTCCGCGCGGCCATCACCGCAGCCCAGGCCGAAAAGATCGTCGGCTAGAGTTAGAGTACGTTTTGCCCCGACAACCGCGTCCCACCTATCGGGACGCGTCTAGATCAGCCCCGCCAGGGGCGAGGACGGATCGGCGTACATTCGCTTGGGCATGCGGCCGGCCAGAAACGCCTCGCGCCCGGCGATGACCGCATGGCGCATGGCGCTGGCCATCAGGATCGGGTCGCGGGCCTCGGCGATGGCGGTGTTCATCAGGACGGCGTCGCAGCCCAACTCCATGGCCACCGCCGCATCCGAGGCCGTGCCCACGCCGGCGTCCACCAGCACCGGCACCTTGGCCTGTTCGATGATCAGGGCGAGATTAAGTTGGTTCTGAATGCCGCGCCCCGAACCGATGGGTGCGCCCAGCGGCATGATGGCCGCGGCGCCGGCCTCCTCCAGCTTGAGCGCATAGACCGGGTCGTCATTGCAATAGACCATCACCTCGAACCCGTCGGCGATCAGCAGCTTCAAGGCCCGTAGGGTCTCCTCCATGTCCGGCAGCAGATGCTTGGTGTTGGACAGAACCTCAAGCTTGACCAGGTTCCAGCCCCCGGCCTCCCGGGCCAGCCGCAGGGTGCGCACCGCGTCCTCGCCGGTGAAACAGCCGGCGGTGTTGGGCAGGAAGGTGAAGCGGTCGGGCTTCACATGGTCCACCAGCATGGGCTGGCTGGGGTCCGACAGGTTCACCCGCCGAATCGCCACCGTGACGATCTCCGCGCCGGCGGCTTCGGCCGCCGCCGCATTGGTCGCGTAGTCCTTATACTTTCCCGTGCCGATGATCAGGCGCGAGGTGAAGGTGCGGCCCGCCACGCTCCAGGTGTCCTCGGCCCCCATCGGCCTTTGGCCTGCGTCATCCATCTCAGCCGCCTCCGATAAAATGCACAATCTCGATCCGGTCGCCGTCGGCCACGGGCGTCAGGTCATAGGCCGAGCGCGGCACGATCTCCAGGTTGCGTTCGATGGCCACCTTGCGCGGATCCAGGCCCAATTCCCTCACCAAGGCCGCCAGATGCGGCAGGGGCGCCAGGGTGCGCGGTTCGCCATTGATCACCAGTTTCATCTTCAACTCTCGCCGCGACCCGCCGCCGGGATGCTTGTGACCCCCGCCTGCGAACGTTACAAGACAGCGGAATCGCCGGCGGAGCCGAATGTCGAAACTGATCTATGTGTTGAGCGGGCCCAATCTCAACCTTCTGGGCATCCGCGAGCCTCAGATTTATGGGAAAGAGACCCTGGACGACGTTCGCATGGCCTGCGAACGCCGGGCGGAGTCCCTCGGCTGCGTGATTGACTTCCGGCAATCCAATCATGAAGGCGTGCTGATCGACTGGGTGCAGGAGGCGCGAACCGCCGCCAGCGCCCTGGTGATCAATCCCGCCGGCTATGGCCACACCTCCATCGCGCTTCTCGACGCCCTTAAGACGCTCGAAGTTCCGGTGGTGGAATGCCACCTGTCCAACCCGGCGGCCCGCGAGACGTTCCGCCGACACACCTATGTGTCCCTCGCTGCGACGGGAGTCGTGTCAGGCTTCGGCGTGGCGAGCTATGAACTGGCCGTTGAGGCCGCGGCGCGCCTCAGCGCCTGACGCCTCCCAGCAGCAAGGGTCCTTTCCATGGCTAGCAGCCCCAAGGCTTCCGCCGATCCGCTTGACGCCCGTCTGGTGCGCACACTGGCCGACATCCTCACCGAGACGGGATTGTCGGAGATCGAAGTCGAGCGCGACGGGCTGAAGGTCCGTGTCGCCCGTCAGGTGTCGGTCACCGCCACGGTCGCGGCCCCCGCCCTGGGGCCGGTCGCCGCCCCGGTGGCCGCCGAAGCGCCCGCGGCTCCGGCCGCGCCGGCGCGCGCCGCCGGCGACGCCGTGAACTCACCAATGGTGGGCACCGTCTACCTGCAGCCGCAGCCGGGCTCGCCCAGCTTCGTGAAGGTCGGCGACACCGTCGCAGCGGGCCAGACCCTGATGATCATCGAAGCCATGAAGACCATGAACCCGATCCCGGCGCCCCGCGCCGGCAAGGTGGTCGAGATCCTGGTTTCCGACGCCCAGCCCGTCGAGTTCGGCGAGCCGCTCGTCGTCATCGAGTAGTTCGATGTTCGACAAGATTCTGATCGCCAACCGCGGCGAAATCGCCCTTCGCATTCATCGGGCCTGCAAGGAGATGGGCATCTCCACGGTGGCCGTCCACTCGGAGGCCGACTCTGGCGCCATGTGGGTGCGACTGGCCGATGAGAGCGTCTGCATCGGCCCGGCCTCGGCCGCCAAAAGCTACCTGAACATCCCCGCGATAATCGCCGCGGCGGAGATCACCGGCGCCCAGGCCATCCATCCGGGCTATGGCTTCCTGTCGGAGAACGCCCGGTTCGCCGACATCGTCGGCGCCCACGGCTTTACCTTCATCGGGCCCAAGCCCGAGCACATCCAGATGATGGGCGACAAGATCACCGCCAAGCAGGCGGTGATGCGGGCCGGCATTCCCGTGGTCCCCGGCTCGGCCGGCGCACTGACCACTGAGGATGAAGCCTTTGCAGCGGCCGAGGAGATCGGTTTTCCCGTCCTGATCAAGGCCGCCGCCGGCGGCGGCGGGCGCGGCATGAAGGTGGCCCTGGACCGCGAGAGCCTGGCCGAGGCTGTCTCCACCGCCCGGTCGGAGGCCAAGGCCGCCTTTGGCGACGATGCGGTCTATATGGAGCGCTACCTCCAGAAGCCCCGCCACATCGAGATTCAGGTCGTCGCCGACTCCTTCGGCAATGTCTGCCATCTGGGGGAACGCGACTGCTCGCTGCAGCGCCGCCATCAGAAAATCCTGGAAGAAGCCCCTTCCCCGGCCCTCGACTCCGCCGCCCGGGAGAAGATCGGCAAGGTGGTGGTCGATGCGATCAAGGCCATCGGCTATCTGGGCGTCGGCACCATCGAGTTCCTCTATGAGAACGGCGAGTTCTTCTTCATCGAGATGAACACCCGCCTGCAGGTGGAGCATCCGGTCACCGAAGCCATCACCGGCATCGACCTGGTGCGCGAACAAATCCGCATCGCCGCAGGCCTGCCGCTGTCCTTCACCCAGGAACAGGTGGTCTTCGAAGGCCACGCCATCGAGTGCCGGATCAACGCCGAGAACGCGCGGACCTTCACGCCCTCGCCGGGCAAGGTCACCGACTTCCACGCACCTGGCGGCCTTGGTGTGCGGTTGGATTCGGCGGTCTATGCCGGGTACGTCATCCCGCCCTTCTATGACAGCCTGATCGGGAAGCTGATCGTCCACGGACGCGACCGCGAGGAATGCCTGGCGCGGGTCAATCGCTGTCTGGGTGAGATGGTGGTGGCCGGGGTGGAAACGACCATTCCCCTGTTCCAGGACCTGATCCATCAGCCGGAAATCATCGCCGGGGATTACAACATCCACTGGCTGGAAAAGTGGATCAAAGCCCAGGCTGACGAAGCCTGAGCCCATGGAGGCGTTTGGCCCGCTCCAGTTGCTGGCCTGCTACACCCGCGGCGTCTTTCCCATGGCCGACGCCCGGGAGGACGACCAGATCTTCCTGGTCGATCCTGAACACCGCGGCGTCCTGCCGCTGCAGGACTTTCATATCCCGCGGCGGCTGGCCCGGACGGTGCGGGCCGAGCCGTTTGAAATCCGCTTCGACACCGCCTTCGACGAGGTGGTGGCCCTCTGCGCGGAGCCCGCGCCGGACCGCTGCGAAACCTGGATTAATGCGTCCATTCGGAGCCTTTATGGCCAGTTATTCGCCATGGGCTGCGCCCATTCGGTGGAGTGCTGGCGGGACGGCCGCCTGGTGGGCGGCCTCTACGGCGTCTCGCTGGGGGCGGCCTTCTTCGGAGAGAGCATGTTCTCCCGGGCGACCGACGCCTCGAAGGTCGCCCTTGTCCACCTGGTCGCGCGCCTGATTTCGGGGGGCTACCTGCTGCTCGACACCCAGTTCATCACCGAGCACCTCAGCCAATTCAACGCCGAAGAGATCCCGCGGGAGGCCTATCAGCGCCGCCTGGTCGCAGCCCTGGCCTGCTCGGCCACCTTTGGCGATCAGCCGGCCTTGGGGGGCGTCTCGGCCCTGCAGGTGATCAGCCAGGCGTCATAGACCGGATGTTCCAGGGGGTTCAGCCCCGGAGCGCCGGCGTACATCCATCCCCGGAAGGTTTGGCGCGGCGGCGGCGTCGGCCGACCGGCCACCGGGCGTGGCTGAGAGTCGATCGTCATATAGGCCATGGCGTCCGGAGCGCGCTCGTCCGGGGCGGCCAGCTCGCAGGCCCGAACGGTGAAGACCAGGCTCTTGTATCGGATCGGCTGGCCCACCGGCGCTTCGAAGCGGATGGTTTCAGCGCTTACCTTGTCCAGAGCCTGAATGATGGCGACGCCGTAGCGGGCGCGCTTCATGGGCGGCTTGGGTTCGGAGGGCGGCTCGGGCGGCTGGGCGGCGCGGGGCCTGGGCGGCTCTGGCTCGAGGTCCGGCACGGGCTCGGGCGGCGGAAGCTGCATTGGCAGCTCGGCCTGCGCCGCAGGAGGCGGCGCGACGGGCGCAGCGGCGGCCGGGGCCTCTGGCGCGGTCTGAGCCAGCACCGCGCCGCCCGCCACCAGACCGGCGGCGCTCAATCCAACGACGATGAGGCGCGCGGGGCGCATGATGGCGCGACTATTCCGGAGTCCAGGGGAGATAGTCCCCCGTGGCGCGCTGCCGTTCCCCGCCCCGGGCCAAGGAGCCCTGGGGCCGATAGGCATGGATGGTTCCGGTCAGGTTCGGACGATGGTCCTTTTCCCAGGCCTGCCGCAGCAACGGCTCGACCGTCGGCGGCTCATCGAAGGTGTAGTGCAACCAGCCATGCCATTCGGCCGGCACCTTCGAGGCCTCGGCATAGCCCGAATAAATCACCCAGCGGCGCTTGCGCCCATCATAGGAGTCCGAGGCGTCCTTGGCCTCGTAGTAGCGGCTGCCATAGTCGTCCTGGCCGACAAAGACGCCACGGCGGCCGATGTGGAAGCGGGCGCCGAGGTTGGCGCCATTCCACCAGGTGAAGATCGCTTTGAACACGTTGGACTGACCCGGCTGGCAGGAATTTCGCGCGGACTATAGGTCTCCGCCCCCAAGCCGTCCAGCGCCCGGAATTCCTCAACATCTTGGGGATGAACCCAAACTCCCACGCAACATCTATTGCCGACCCCAGGTGGGCTTCCTACCCTGCGCCTGAGGGAGTCTGTGATGAGTCTGGATAGCGGCAAGATGGAGCGACGGGCGCTCGAACGCAGCGGCGACGTTGTCGAGGTCCTGGCCCCCGCCTCCTGGCCCAACGCCCAGGTGGAGGCCTGGCTGGACTGGGCGGGGGGCGAGACCGATCTGCCGGCCGCCATCTTCCGTTTCGCCGAAAACATGGTCCAGTCGGGCCAGCGTCTGGGCCTGTTCGAGGGCGTGGGCGCCCGCGGCCGGTTCCGTCGCGAGCTCGGCGCCGGTCTGATGGCCGGACGGATCGCCCTGCGCGCCCTTCCTGCTGCCCACACTGAGCTGCTCTCGGGTCCTGGGGAGATCATCGAACAACTCGCCCGGCTTCGCGCCGAGCACCGGGGCCGCGCCGCCAGCCAGGGCGCGGCGGCCGCCTTCTCCGCCCGTCAGCAGGGACTGGTGGACGCCATCCATCGCTGCCAGGGCGATCCCGACGCCTGCGCTGATCCGCAACGCAATCCCAGCCTCGCCAGGGCCGCCGAAGCCGCCCGGGCGGCCGGGGCGTCCGACGCCGCCATCCTTGACACCATCGCCCTCGCGCGCGCGGGGGAAACCCGCCTGCCCACCGCCTTCGCCCCGCCCGCGCCCGTCCCCCTGACCCTGGCGGTCGTCGACGAGGCCCCAAGCGAGCCGCTGCTGCGCACCCTGGCTCTCAGCGCCTGGGAGACCGGACGGCTGACCGTTGGGTTCGCATCCATGGCCGAGGCGCCAGTCGCCCTGGGCGCCGTCAGCCTCATGGCCTTCGGGGTTGGCGACTCCTTCGACGCCACGGCCTTTGATGGGGCAGTTGGCGTGCTCTCCACAGCCCTGGCGGCCCAGGCCGCCGGGGGCGGCGCGGCGCTGGGCCTGGCGGGCCTGGCCGACTGGCTGGCGGCCCACGGCCACGCCTATGACTCCGAGGCCGGGCGGGCGGCGGCCCTGGAGCTGTTTGAGCGCGCCAACCGAGTCGCCCGCCTCGCCTGTCCGGGATTGAACGGCGGACTGGCCGTGTTCGAAGATCCCGAACTCACCCTGATGCTCGGCGGCGCCAGTTCGGCGGGTGAGCCCTGGGAGGGCCCGGTCACCTTCGCTGAGACGGCGGACGGCCAGGTGGTTCGCGTCATGAGCGAAGCGGCCCTCTGTGGCCTGCGGGCGGTCGGCGCCGATCTGGACGCGGCTCGCTGGCGCCTGTTGGGGCACGGCACCCTCGAAGACGCCCCGGGCGTCGACCATGCCGCCCTCATCGCCAGAGGCTTCACGGAACACGAGATTGGCGCCGTTGAGGCAGCCCTGCCCTATTGCGCAGCCCTGCGCGAGGCCTTCCGGCCAGAGGTGGTGGGCGAGGGATTTCTCGCGGACGTCCTTGGCGCGCCGGGGGAAGACCTGCATGACCCGCGCTTTGACGCCCTGCGCGTCATGGGTTTCACCGAGGCCGCCATCGCCGAGGCCGAGGCCTATGCCCTCGGGGCCAGCCGTCTTGTCGGCTCCGAACTGGCGGACGACCAGCAGACCATCTTCCTGACCGCCGATGACCTGGGTCCAGCCCCCTATCTCGCCATGCTGGCCCACCTGGCGCCGGCCCTGGCTCGGCCCGCCCAGGCGGACTTCACCCTGCCCTGGGACGCCACGCCGGCCGATGTCCAGACCTTGATGGAGCAGGCCCGCCTGGCCGGCGTGCCAATGGTGCGGATCGCCCGAGCCGAGCCGCCCGCCTACCAGCGTCTGGATCTGCCGACCCCGCGGGAGACTTCGCGCCCGGAAGCGGCGACCCGGCCTGAACCAGTCCAGGAGCCACGGCCCGAGCGGATCGTGGAACGGGTGGTGGAGCGTGAGCGGGCCAGGCGCAAGCTGCCCGACCGGCGCAAGGGCTATATCCAGAAGGCCTCCGTGGGGGGTCACAAGGTCTATCTGCACACGGGTGAGTATGACGAGGGCGAACTCGGCGAGATCTTCATCGACATGCACAAGGAAGGCGCCGCCTTCCGCTCGTTGATGAACAATTTCGCCATCGCCGTCTCCATCGGCCTGCAGTACGGCGTGCCCCTGGACGAGTTCGTCGAGGCCTTCGTCTTCACCCGCTTCGAGCCGGCGGGGCCGGTGACCGGCAACGACTCCGTGCGCTCGGCGACCTCGATCCTCGACTATGTGTTCCGCGAGCTGGGCGTCTCCTATCTGGGTCGTGACGACCTGGCCAACGCCGATCCGGACGAGCTGAATGCTGATGGCCTGGGCCGCGGCAAGGCTGATGAGCCCGGCCTCGCCGCGGGCGAGCCGCAGCCGGCCTCGCGCTACATCTCCAAGGGTTTTTCCCGAGGCGCAGCGCCTGACAACCTCGTGGTCCTGTCCCTGGCCGACCACCGCGCCGCCCGGACGCCAAGCGCCCAGACAGCCGATGTCTGCCCCGCCTGCGGCGACATCGCCGCGGTGCGAAAGGGCGCCAGCCTGATCTGCGAAACCTGCGGCGCCCGGGCCGGCCGGTTCGACGACGCCACCGGCTGACCTTGGCCGCGCACACCTGGCCTTAAGCTTGCACGGACTAGGGCTAGTCGTTCCGTATGATGCAAGGCGCCGCCCATGAGACTGTCTGGACCCCTCGCCCTTCTCGCTGTCCTGGCCCTCGCGGCGCCGGTCGCGGCGCAGAACGCCGGCCAGATCAGTCAGGTGCGCGCCGGCGCCAGCTGCCCCAAGTGCAATCTCTTTCAGGCGGAATTGGGCGGCCTGACCCTGAAGGGCAAGAACCTGTCGGGGGCGCGATTGCGCCAGGCCGATCTCAGCCTGACGATCATGAACCGCACCAACTTCGCCGGCGCCGATCTGCGTGACGTGGAGGCCTATGGCGGCGTCTTCTCAAGCGCCAGCTTCGCCGGCGCCGATCTGACCAATGCCAGCTTCGTCGGCGCCCACCTGGACGGCGCCAACTTCCGGGGCGCGCGACTGGCCGGCGCGAACTTCTCTGGCGCGGAGATGGCCAGGTCGGTGGGCCTCGCCCAGGCCCAGCTCAACCAGGCCTGCGGCGACTCTGCCACCCGCCTGCCGGGCGGGCTGCGCATTCCCCCATGCTAAGGTCGTAAAATTACTGGGAATTAAGTGGTCATTCCGGCCTGGCCGTCGCAGATGGATAGCCTAGACATGGAGCCCTCGCCCTGATGAACCGGCCCACCTGCCTCCTGGCGCTCCTCGCGGTCCTGGTCGGCTTCGCCCCGGTCGCCGCCAACGCCATGGTGAGCGACAAGGCCGTGGCCAAGATCGTCGCCTTTGGCGGATCCTGCGCCAAGTGCGAGCTCTCGGGCCGCAAGCTGGCGGGCGCACGGTTCATGGGCGCCAATTTCGCTGAGGCCGCCCTCGTCGGCGCGGATCTGCGCGGCGCCCGCTTTCATGGGTCGGCCTTCACCCGCGCCAACCTGTCGCGCGCCGACCTGTCCGACAGCGCCATGATGGGGGTGAGTTTTGGCGGGGCCAACCTGTCCGACGCCATTCTGCGCTCTGCGGAGGCCAAGGGGTCTGACTTCGCCCAGGCCGATCTGAGCCGGGCCGATCTGCGCGATGTGGACGCCAGCGGCTCGAATTTCGCCCAGGCCAATCTCACTGATGCGCGGCTTATGGACGCCGAGCTGAAGGGTGTGAATTTCACCAATGTGAACGCCCGCGGGGCAGACTTTCGCGACGCCGAACTGACCGCATCCAATCTGAGCGCCGGCCGCTTTGACCGCGCCTCCTTCCGATCAGCCGAACTGGACATGGCCAATCTGCGGAACGCCATCTTTCATGGGGCGGACTTCCGCGGCGCCAGCATGGACCGGACCAATCTGGGCGGCGCCGATCTGTCCCGCGCCCGGGGCCTGGTCCAGTCTCAGATCAACGAAGCCTGCGCAGATGGCGCCACCCGCCTCCCCTCCGGCCTGACGGCCAGGATCTGCAGCGGCCGGTCCATGACGTCGCCAACGCCGCCGAGCCCGCCTGCGCCACCGGTCCCCCGCTTCCTGGAGATCGGCCTCGATTGAGCCGGCTCAGGCCGGCTTGATCGGCAGGGCCAGTCGCAGGCTGAGCTCTTTCAACTGCTTGTCCTCGACCTCTGACGGCGCGCTCATCAGCAGATCCTGGCCCTGCTGATTCAGCGGAAAGGCGATGACCTCACGGATGGCCGTCTGACCGGCCAGCAGCATGACGATCCGGTCGATGCCCGGCGCCAGGCCCCCGTGCGGCGGCGCGCCATAGCGGAAGGCGTTCAGCATGCCGCCGAACTGGTCCTCGACCACCTGCTGGCTGTAGCCCGCGATCTCGAAGGCCTTGAGCATCACATCGGCCCGGTGATTCCGCACCGCGCCCGAGCACAGCTCATAGCCGTTGCAGACGATGTCGTACTGGTAGGCCAGGATATCGAGCGGGTCCTGGGTCTGCAGCGCCTCCATCTCCCCCTGGGGCATGGAGAAGGGGTTGTGCGAGAAGTCGACGTGGTTCGACTCCTCGTTCATCTCGAACATCGGGAAGTCGACGATCCAGACGAATTCGAAGCGGTCCTCGTCCACCAGCTTCAGGTCGGTCCCGACCTTGGTCCGGGCCGCGCCGGCGAACTTGTAGAAGACCTTCGGGTCGCCGGCGACGAAGAAGGCCGCGTCGCCCTGGCTCAGGCCCAAGGCCCCCATCAGGGCGTCGGTCTTCTCAGCCCCCAGGTTCTTGGCGATCGGACCGCCCCAGCCGCCCTGGTCCTCGCTCCAGAAGATGTAGCCCAGGCCCGGCTGCCCCTCGCCCTGCGCCCAGGAGTTCATCCGGTCGCAGAAGGCGCGGCTGCCGCCCTTGGGGGCGGGAATCGCCCACACGGCGTTCTTGGGGTCTTCCAGGATGCGGGCGAACAGGCCAAAGCCGCCGCCGCGGAAATGGTCGGACACCGCCTGCATCTGGATCGGGTTGCGCAGGTCGGGCTTGTCCGAGCCGTACTTGGCGATCGCCTCCCGGTAGGGGATGCGCGGGAACGGATAGGGCGTCACCGGCTTGCCGTTCGAAAACTCCTCGAACACCCCGTGCATCACCGGCTCGATGGCGGCGAAGATGTCTTCCTGGGTGACGAAGCTCATCTCCACGTCGAGCTGGTAGAATTCCAGGCTGCGGTCGGCCCGCAGGTCCTCGTCGCGAAAGCACGGCGCGATCTGGAAATAACGGTCGAAGCCCGCCACCATCAGCAGCTGCTTGAACTGCTGCGGGGCCTGGGGCAGCGCGTAGAACTTGCCCGCATGCAGGCGCGAGGGCACCAGGAAGTCCCGGGCGCCTTCCGGCGACGAGGCCGTCAGGATCGGGGTCTGGAACTCGTTGAAGCCCTGGTCGGTCATGCGACGGCGAATCGAGGCGATCACCTGGCTGCGCAGCAGGATGTTGCGATGCAAGGTCTCGCGACGCAGGTCCAGATAGCGGTGCTTGAGTCGGATTTCCTCCGGATAGTCCGGCTCGCCAAACACCGGCAGGGGCAGCTCGGCGGCCTCCGACAGCACCTGGACGCCCTTGACCTGCACTTCGATCTCGCCGGTGGGCAGGTTGGGGTTCACGGTCTCCGGCGTGCGCGCGACCACCGCGCCATCGATGCAGATGACGCTCTCGGCCCGCAGACGCTCAACAGCCGCAAAGCCGGGCGTGTCCGGCGCCAGCACCAGCTGGGTCAGGCCGTAATTGTCCCGCAGGTCCACGAAAACGAGACCGCCATGGTCGCGCTTGCGATGGATCCACCCGGAAAGGCGGACGGACTGCCCTGTGTCGCCAGCGCGAAGCTGACCGCAGGTGTGGGAGCGATATGGGTGCATGAGGAGTCGCAGAAAAAGCAGGGAAATCGAGGCGCGGAAGGGCGCATGCGGGGCCAGCCTTGTCAAGGCGAAGGACCGGCGCGGGTCCCGCCCTTCGGCCCTGTCAGCTACTTCGCCGGGTCGACCAGGGCCTGATAGACCAGGGTCCGCGTCGCCGTGCCAAGGTCGGGCCCGCCGGTGCCGCCGAACCGCTGGATCATGCCGACGAACACCACGTCGTTTGTCGGATCGACCCAGAACCAGGTGCCGGCCGCCCCGCCCCAGCTCATCGTCCCCTGGCCCTCCAGACTTCCGGCCTTGCGCGGGTCCTTGACCACCGCGAAGTCCAGGCCAAAACCCACCGCGTCGTTGAATCGCGTCCCCACCGAGCCGTTGGACGAGACCAGGGCGTCTGCGGGAATCATGTCGGTTCCCATGAGTTCGACGGTCGCTGGCGATAGAATCCGCACCCCGTCCAATTGGCCGCCATTGGCGATCATCTGAGCGAACCGGGCATAGTCGGAGACGGTTGAAACCAGGCCGCCACCACCAGATTCCAGGGCCGGCGGAACGGTGAAGTCCTGGGCGGGCGCGCCGGCCAGCTCACGGGCCTCAAAGAGCGGTCCACCCTCCGGGGCGCCCACATAGACCGCCGCAAGACGGTGCGCTGACGCGGCCGGCACATGGAAGCCCGTGTCAGGCATCTTGAGCGGTGCAAAGATTCGCTCGGCCATAAAGGCGCCCAGGGTCTGGCCGCTCAGCTTCTCGACAATGTGGCCCTGGATATCGACAGCGATGGAATAGCTCCAGTCGCTTCCCGGCTGGAACAACAGGGGAATCGTCGCCGTTTTCTCGACCATTTCCTGCAAGGACGACGAGCCCAGCACGCTCTTCTCGCGGAACATCCGGTCAACCGCCCGCTCGTCGGACAGGCCATAGCCGAAGCCTGCGGTGTGGCTCATCAGTTCGCGCATGGTGGGCTCGCGGGCGACCGGCTCCAGGATCGGCCGCCCCTGGGCGTCCTCGCCGGTCATCACCATCAGATTGGCCAGCTCAGGCGCATAGCGGCTGACCGGATCGTCGAGGCGCCAGCGGCCCTCTTCGAACAGAATCATCATGGCCACACCGGTCACCGGCTTGGTCATGGAATAGATGCGGAAGATGGCGTCCTTCTGCATCGGCCGCTGGTCGGCGAGGTTCGCCTGACCATGGGTGTTGAAGGCGACGACCTTGCCATGGCGGGCCAGCAGGGTGGATATCCCGGCCACACGGCCATCGGCCACCACCTGGGCCATGGCGGCGTCCAGGCGCTTCAGCCGCTCGGCGGAGAAGCCCACCGACTCGGGACTTGCGGCGGCCGGCAGGGGCGCTGGCGCCCGCTGGGCCAGGGCCGATGACGGCGCAGCCAGCAGAACGACGGCGAGCATCGCTGCCGACAGACGGTTGGAACGGAACATGTGAGGCCTCCCCAGAACTCTTTGGGCGGAACCTAGCGGAGCCTGCGCCCCCGGCAATGGCCAAGCCGTTCTTGCCGGGGGCGCGCGGACCCTATTTCGGCTTGAACCGCTTGCTGGTCGGGAAGCCGCGGGGGGCGAGCTTGCCGGCGCCGGCGCGGCGCCCCAGCCAGTCGCGCCACTCGGTCCAGACGCGGGTGCGGCCGGCGGGATCGATCCAGGCGGCGCCGATTTCGGCATTGAACACCACCGCGTCCCGCAAACCCCCTTCGCGATAGGACTGCAGCTTGACCCCCTTGCCCCGGGGCATTTCCGGGAGCTCGGAGATGGGGAAGATGAGAATCTTGCCGTTGTCGCCGATCACCGCGATGTGGTCGCCCGTAACCGCCAGGGTCGGCAGAGCGCCGCGCTTGTCGACAGTGAGCACCTGCTTGCCCGCCCGCCGTCCAGAGACAGCTTCATCCTCCGCCAGGACAAAGCCGTATCCAGCCCTGGAGGCCAGCACCCGGCGCAGGCCGGGCTTGTGGGCGAAGACGTCGACGATCTCCACCTGGTCTTCCAGGTCGATCATCAGCCGCAGGGGCTCGCCGTGGCCGCGGGCCGAGGGCAGCTTGTCACAGCCCAAGGTAAAGAACCGCCCGTCCGAGGCCAGGATCAGCAGCTTGTCGGTGGTTTCGGCCGGGACGATGAAGCCCAGCTTGTCGCCCTCCTTGAATTTCAGTTCGGGAGGGTCGTCCACCTTGCCCTTGGCCGCCCGGATCCAGCCCCGCTCCGACAGGATGACGGTGATCGGCTCGCGGGGGATCATCGCCTCGATAGCCGCCTCGGCGTCCACATCGGGGGCGTCGGCGAAGATGGAACGGCGGGCGCCCAGCTTGGTCTCCTGGCCGAGCACCTTCTTGACCTCCTTGAGGCCCACCCCCACCAGCTTCCACTGGCGCGGTTCGGACTCCAGCAGCTTCAGCAGGCCGTCACGTTCTTCCGACAGTTCGCCATGCTCGCGACGGATCTCCATCTCCTCCAGCCGGGCCAACTGCCGCAGACGGGTATTGAGGATGGCGTCAGCCTGCAGCTCGGAGAGCTTGAAGGTCTCGATCAGCTTGGCCTTGGGCTCGCTCTCGTGCCGAACGATGCGGATCACCTCGTCCAGATTGAGATAGGCGATCAGCAGGCCATCAAGGATGTGCAGCCGCGCCTCGATCTTCGCCAGCCGGTGGCGGGCCCGACGCACCAGCACCTCGCGCCGATGGTCGAGGAAGGCGCGCAGGGCCTCTTTCAGGCTCATCACCCGGGGCGTGCCCCGGGCGTCCAGCACATTGAGGTTCACCGGGAACCGGGTCTCGAGGTCCGAGAGCTTGAACAGGCTCTCCATCAGGACTTCGGGCTCGATGTTGCGGCTCTTCGGCTCCAGGACCAGCCGCACGTCCTCAGCCGACTCGTCGCGCACGTCGCCCAGCAGGGGCGCGCGCTTGTTCTCGATCAGATTGGCCAGTTGTTCGACCAGATCGGCCTTCTTCACCTGATAGGGAATCTCGGTGACGATGATCTGATAGGTCCCCCGTCCGGTATCCTCCCGCGTCCAGGTCGCCCGGGTGCGGATGCCGCCCCGGCCGGTCTCATAAGTCTCGACCATCGAGGCGTGAGGCTCGACGATGACCCCGCCGGTGGGGAAGTCCGGCCCTTTCACATGCACCATCAGGTCGGCCGTGCTGACGTCAGGGGCGTCCAGCATCAGCAGGCAGGCGTCGATCAGTTCGCCGGCGTTGTGCGGCGGGATCGAGGTGGCCATACCCACGGCGATGCCGCTGGAGCCATTGGCCAGCAGGTTGGGAAAACCCGCCGGCAGGACCACAGGCTCGGAGTCCTCGCCATCATAGGTGGCGCGGAAATCGACGGCGTCCTCGTCGATTCCGTCCAGCAGCAGCTGGGAGGCCTCGGTCAGCTTGCACTCGGTGTAGCGCATGGCCGCGGCGTTATCGCCGTCGATATTGCCGAAATTGCCCTG
>NZ_JAUSBZ010000089.1 GCF_030651755.1 Phenylobacterium sp.
CGGGTGGAGTGGACGGTCCGGCAGGAAGGATCTCGCCAGAGGCTTGAGCTGACCTGGAGCGAGGACGGCGGGCCGGAGGTTGTCCCGCCCACCCGCATGGGGTTCGGCTCGCGGCTCATTCAGCAGAGCGTCCGGGGCGATATGGACGGCGAGGTTCAGTTGAACTTCGACGCCTCAGGGGTTCGCGTTCGCCTGAACCTGACCCTGGCCGGGGACGATGCGGAGCCCAGCCTGCCACAGCTTTGAGCGGGACCTTACCCGTTCCCCGGCGCCTCCTGTCGGAGGGCGACCCGGCCTCAAATCCGATACCCGCCCGCGGCGATCTTGGTGAACACTGTCTTGGTCAGCTTCACATAGCCCTTGTCGGGATCGCGGAAGTAGAGCGGCGTCTTGACCTTTCCGGGATCAAACCCCTGCTCCACCAGGTCCACCTTGCGCTGCTTGAATGTCCCGGTGGTCTCCATGGCCGGCATCATCCGCAGGAACAGCGGCTGGGCGTAGGCCGGCAACTCGCGCCCCACATGCTCGGCGAAGGCGGCGAGATCGAAGGTCTCATCCGTCACCAGGGCCGCCATGCCCGCGCGGCCATCGGCGCCCGGCACCTCCACCCCATAGACATTCGCCTCCAGGACTCCGGCCGGCTCCTGCAGACGGGCGGCCACCTCGTTGGTGGAGACGTTCTCCCCCTTCCAGCGGAAGGTGTCGCCGATCCGGTCGACGAAGTAGAAATAGCCCTCGGCGTCCTGGCTCATCAGGTCGCCGGTGCGGAACCAAGCGTCCCCCCGCTCGAAGACGTCGCGCAACACCTTCTTGTCGCTGGCGGCCTTGTCCAGATAGCCGGTGAAGTCGGCGCGGGCGTCCCCGCCGATGCGGCCGACACACTCCCCGATCTGGCCCGGCCCACACTCGATGCAGAAACCGTCCAGCCCGCGGATCGGCGCCTCGTTCTCGACGTCGAACTGCACCAGGCGGAAGTTGAAGCGTTTGCGCAGATAGCGCGGCACCCGCCCAATCGCGCCGACCTTCCCGTCGAAATTGAACATCGACACATTGCCCTCGGTGGAGCCGTAGAACTCCAGGACATCGGGAATGCGGAAACGGCTCTTGAGCACCGGCCAGACATCGGGACGCAGCCCGTTGCCGAAGGCCAGGCGAAGCTTGTGGCGGGTCTCCATCTCGGTCTCGGGATGGTTGACCAGATAGCGGCAGAGCTCGCCGATATAGACGAACATCGTGCAGCCCTCGGCCGCGATATCCGGCCAGAACTGGCTGGCCGAAAACTTCTTCTTCAGGACGACCGAGCCGCCATTGAGGAGGGCCGCGCCCAGGGCGCAGAGGCCACCGGTGGCATGATAGAGCGGCAGGGCCACATAGATGCGGTCGCTCTCTTCGGCGCCGGTCGAACCAGCGAAGCCCCTCATATAGAGCTGGGCGCGCACATGGTTGATGCGCGCGGCCTTGGGCAGGCCGGTGGTGCCGCTGGTGAAAATATAGAGGCAGGTGTCGCGGGCGGTCATGCCCTCGCGGACCCCGCGGTCAGGGGGCAGCTGACTGCAGCTTTTCAGGGCCTGAATCAGGTCCCGCTGCTCATTTCGCGCCTCGCCCAGCACCCATTGCTGGACGTGGGTCTCAAGGCCGTCCTTGACCTCCTCAAAGGCGGGGGACGTCTCAGGGTCGACAATGCAGTGGCTGGCGCCAGACACGTTCAGACAGTGGGCGAGGGCCGCGCCCGTGAGCTGGTTGTTGATCAGCGCAGTGATAACCCCGACCTTGGACAGGCCATACCAGACACAGAAATATTCAAGCCGGTTGGGCATGAACAGCGCCACGGTCTGGCCGCGCCGCAGGTTCAGACCCTTGGCCCAGTGGGCGTAACGGTTGGCGATCCCGTCCAGCTCCGCATAGCTGATGGTCCGGCCTTCGAATGTCATGGCTGGTCGATCGCGCCAGCGGTCCACCGCCGCCTGCAGATCATCACAGATCAGGTTCGCCGAATCGGGCGAGATCGATTTCACCCGCCCGAGGGTGCGTCGGAGCTTGCGGAGAAACCGCAATTCACGTCCTAGCCGGGCTTTCAAACGCATCAGCACCCCCAAATTACGCCTACCTTGGCGGTCCGTTCCCCGACGGGTCAACCCGCAGCGTTCGCTCTACTCCGCGCAACGCCGCCGATAGGGGAATTCCGCCCTCGGCGCATCGCCGGCGCCTGTGGACCGTTCTGTGGTCATTCTGTGGACCAGCCTGCGTCCAGACGCCGCAGCCAGCCTCTCGTAAGAATTGTCTAAGGGCGTCTGGGGCATGGTTTCAACACCGCAGAAGGTGGGACATCGAAATGCTCAGAGGGCTATTTTCACAAGGCATGGCCGAATGGGGCACCGCCAGCCTCGTCTTTGTGTCCGGGGCCATGACCGGACGGCTTCTGGCGACCGGAATGAATGAGGTGCAGGCCCTCGGCGCCGTGCTCGCCGTGTTCGGCTCCCTCACAGCCGCCATCGCCGTGCGCGTCTGGCCTGCGTCCGAGACCGCCAAGGCCCGCAGCCGTCCGGATATCCGCGACTAGGCCTGCGTCAACTCGCCGCACATTTCAGCAAACATTGATTTTCGAAACGGGCGAAGCTTGTCTCTGGAAACACTGGGCGACTTGAGGACAGCGACATGGGTCGCCTCAGCAACCGAAATCTGCTGGCCCCTGCCGTGGCGCTCGCCCTGGCGGCCATGGCCGTTTTCGTGCTCAGCCTGGTTCTGTGGAGCCGCGGCGTCGACAACACGACCCTGACACGGGAAGAGGAGTTGGTCCGACAGGGCCTTGTTTCGGCGATCGCCGAGGTCGAGCGCTCGCTGGTGACAGAGACCACCTGGGACGAGGTGGTGCTCTATCTCGACAATCGTCGCGACATGGAATGGGCC
>NZ_JAUSBZ010000102.1 GCF_030651755.1 Phenylobacterium sp.
CCACAATCCTGCTATATCCATTCGCACACCGGCTGATCGACAGGTTCGACGACGCCGATGTCCGGTTCCGATAGAGGCGAGCGCGGTGAGCGAGCCGTCCATCTTCTTTTCCGAGGTCAATGAGCGGCAGGGGGCCTTCCACCGCCGAAGCTTCCTGATGGGCGGTTTCGCCGGCGTGGGCATGCTGGCGCTCGGGGGCCGTCTGGCCCACCTGCAGATCCTGGAGGCCCAGCGCTACCAGAAGCTTTCGGCCTCGAACCAGTTCAACTTCCGTCTGGTGCCGCCGCCCCGGGGGCTGATCGTGGACCGCAACGGCGCGATCCTGGCCACCAATCGCCCCAATTTTCGTCTGCTGGTCGTCAAGGATGGCGAGCATGAGCCGGCGCCGACCCTGAAGACCCTGGCCCATTTCGTGCCCCTGGATGACGAGCGTCAGGCGCGGTTGCTGCGGGAATTCGACCGGACCCCCAACCGGGTGCCGGTCTCGGTCATGGAGGACATGACCTGGGAGCAGTTCTCCGCCATCAACATCCGGGCGCCGGAAATGCCCAATGTCACCGCCGACATGGGGGAGGTTCGCGTCTATCCCTATGGGGGCGCCTTCGCCCATGTCATCGGCTATGTGGCCAAGGTGAACCGCGAGGATCTCACGGACACCGGCCCCAACTCCGAGCCCATCCTGCTGCACCCGGGCTTCCGGATTGGCCGCCAGGGGGTGGAGAAGGCCTTTGACCTGGACCTGCGTGGCCGCACGGGCGCCCGCAAGGTCGAGGTGGACGCCCGGGGTCGCGAGATCCGCAACGACCCCGACGGCGACATCCAGGCGGTGGCCGGCAAGACTGTCGAACTGACCCTGGACGTCGACATCCAGAACCGCGCCCTGGAAGTCATGGGCGACGAGAGCGGCGCGATCGTGGTGATGGACTGTCGGTCCGGGGACCTGCTCTGCATGGTGTCGGCGCCGAGTTTCGACGCCAACCGGTTTGTGCGGGGCCTGTCGGTGGCCGAGTACCGCGCCCTGGCCGACTATGAGCGCCGCCCGCTTCTGGACAAGGCCATGAGCGGGACCTATCCGCCGGGCTCGACCTTCAAGATGACCACCGCCCTGGCGGCCCTGAACGCCGGGATCAATCCCGAGGAGCGAATCCACTGTTCGGGGGGCTGGCGGTTCGGTGGCCGGACCTGGCGCTGCTGGCGCCACGGAGGCCACGGCTCGCAGAACATGCACGACGCCATCAAGAACTCGTGCGACGTCTATTTCTACCAGGTGGCCCTGCGCATGGGGCCAGACCACATCGCCCGGGCGGCCAAGGCCTTGGGTTTCGGCCAAGCCTTTGACATCGGCATCCCTGGCCAGCGCACCGGCGTCGTCGGCTCGACCGAGTGGAAGCGAACCCAGGTCAAGCGCGACCCCACCTGGCATCCGGGGGATTCCGTCAGCTATGGGATCGGCCAGGGCTATATCACCGCCAACGGCCTGCAATTGGCGGTGATGACCGCTCGTCTGGCCAATGGCCGCACGCAGCTCAACCCGCGCCTGGTCAAGTCTGTGGGCGGGATCGAGATGCCGCCGGGCGACGACGCGCCCGACCTGCCCTTCTCGCAGGAGCATCTGGACTATGTCCGCGCCGGCATGATCTCGGTGGCCAACGACCGCAGCGGCACCGCCTATCGCCAGAGCCAGCTTGGCCTGGGGGATGTGATGATGGCCGGCAAGACGGGCACGGCCCAGGTGCGAAGCTATGATGGGGTCGCCAACCGCGACAGCCGCAGCGTCCGCTGGGGGCTCAAGGACCACAACCTCTATGTGGCCTTCGCGCCGATCGACGAGCCGCGCTACGCCATCTCGGTGATCATTCAGCATGGGGGCCTGGGGGGCGCCACGGCTGCGGCGCCCCGCGCCCGGGAGGTCATGCGCGTGGCCCTGCTCAAGGATCCGGAAATTCGCGCCCGCATCACGCAACCCATGCCCATGCCCGATGTCACCGACCTGCCGCCGGTGGGCATTGCGCCAGGCGGGCCGGTCGATGTGATGCCCGCCGACCTCGAGCCGGGCGACCCCACATGACCGTCAGCGCCCTGCGCCGCCCGGGTGAGCGCGACCGGCTGGTGGTCAAGTTCACCCAGATCGACTGGACCTTCTGCATCGCCCTTTGCCTGCTGGCGGGCGCCGGCGCCCTGATGATGTTCTCGGTGGCCGGCAGTTCCTGGGAGCCGTGGGCGGCGGCCCATCTGTTCCGATTTGGCTTCTGTTTCGCCCTGATGATCGCCCTGGCCCTGTTCGATATCCGGGTCTGGTTCGCGCTCGCCTATCCGATCTACGGATTTGGCCTCGGACTGTTGGTGGCCGTCGAGTTCTTTGGCGACACCCGGATGGGCGCGACCCGTTGGCTGGACCTCGGCTTCATGAGCTTCCAGCCATCGGAGGTGATGAAGGTCGGCATCGTTCTGGCCCTGGCGCGCTTCTATCACGGCATTTCTGCCGAGGACGCGCGCCTGTCCTGGTGGCTGCTCGTCCCGGCGGCCATGATCGCCGCACCGGTCCTGCTGGTCGCCCATCAGCCCGACCTGGGCACCGCCATGCTGATCATCCTCACCGGGGGGGCCATCGTGGTTCTGGCCGGACTGTCCTGGAGGATCATCGGCGCAGCCCTGGTGGCCTTCGTCGTCGCCGTGCCGATCATGGTGATGTTCGTGATGCACGAATATCAACGCAAGCGGGTGATGACCTTCCTCGATCCTGAAAGCGACCCGTCAGGCTCGGGCTACCACATCCTGCAGTCCAAGATCGCCCTGGGTTCTGGCGGCTTTTTCGGCAAGGGCTATGGGCTAGGCTCCCAGAGCCAGCTCAACTTTCTGCCCGAAAAGCATACCGACTTCATCTTCGCCACCCTGGCCGAGGAGTTCGGCTTCCTGGGCTGCGCCTCGGTGCTGGCCCTGTTCGCGGCGGTGATCTTCATGGCCCTGCGCACCGCGTCGGTGGCCCACAGCCATTTTGGCCGGCTGGCGGCGGCCGGGGTGACGGCGACCTTCACCTTCTATGTCCTGATCAACGGGGCGATGGTCATGGGCCTGGCGCCGGTGGTGGGCGTGCCCATGCCGCTGCTCTCCTACGGCGGCACGGTCATGCTGACCGTGATGATCGGCTTTGGTCTGGTGCAGTCGGTGCGGGTGCATCGCTACACCGAGGTCACCAGCGGCAAGGGCGCCTTCGTCTGACGGGCCCTTGAGGACCTACCTGGCCAGGGCCTCGTCGGTGGCCCGCACCAGGGCGTCGACCACCCCAGGTTCGGTGGAGGCGTGGCCGGCGTCCCACACCACGTCGAGCTTGGCCTCGGGCCAGGCCTGGCGCAGCCGCCAGGCGGCGTCCATCGGGGTCACCACGTCAAACCGCCCCTGGACGATCCAGCCGGGAATGTTCCGGATCTTGTCGACGTTTTTCAGGATCCAGTCGTTCTCCGGGAAGAAGCCCCGATTGACGAAGTAGTGGCACTCGATCCGCGCAAACGCGATGGCGAAGTCCACCTCATTGAACTTGGATGGCCGCGCCTCAGGCCCGCGGATGGAGATGGTGTCGCCCTCCCACTGGCTCCAGGCCGTCGCCGCCTCGGCCTGGATGCGGCGATCGGCGTGGGTGAGACGCCGGTGATAGGCCCCCATCAGATCGTGGCGCTCATCCTCCGGGATCGGCGCCAGGAAGTGGGCCCAGGCGTCGGGAAACAGCATTGAGGCGCCGTCCTGGTAGAACCAGCGCAGCTCCTTCTCGGTGAGCAGGAAGACCCCGCGCAGGACCAGGCCCTCGACCCGGTCTGGGTGGGTGATGGCGTAGGCCAGCGCCAGGGTGGAGCCCCAGGAGCCGCCGAAGACGGTCCATTTCTCGACGCCCAACTTGACCCGCAGCCGCTCGATGTCGGCGATCAGGGTCCAGGTGGTGTTGTGCTCCAGTCGCGCATTGGGGTGTGAGCGGCCACAGCCCCGCTGGTCGAACAGGGCCATGCGCCATTTCGAGGGATCGAAGAAGCGCCGCATGGTGGGATTGATCGCCCCGCCGGGTCCGCCGTGCAGGATGATGCAGGGCTTGCCATCGGGTGCGCCGCACTCCTCGTAATAGACCTCGTGCTCGCTTTCGGTGGGGAGCCAGCCATGGGCGAAGGGTTCGTTTTCGGCGAACAGGCCACGACGTTGACCAGGCGATGAGACGGCTGTGAAGGGGGAGGGGCGATCCATGGGCCTATTTACCCCGGGAAACGCCGCCGCATCCAGTCGAGGATGTAGCCATTCACCGCCTGCGGCTGCTCCTGCTGCGTCCAGTGCCCGGAGTCGGTCACCAGGACCTTCTCCAGGTCGGAAATGTGGTCGCCCATCTTGTCAGCCATGGAGGGCGGCAGGACCGCATCCTTCTCGGCCATGATCATCAGGCAGGGCAGATCATCAATGCGCGTGGGCAGATCCGCCCCCCGTTCCCAGTTGCGAGTGAAGTTGCGATACCAGTTGATGCCGCCGGTAAAGCCGCTGTGCTCGAAGAGGGCCACAAACACCGCCATCTCGTCGGCGCTCAGGAACTGATTGGTGTCTGCGGCCGGGTCGTAGGCCGCCAGCGCTTCGGCGAAGGCGAAGCTTGAACCGCCGGTCTTCTTTTCACTGGTCTCGCGCAGGGCTGCGGGCTTGCGCATGAAGAACCGCATGGTCTTGGCGACATCGGCGGCCAGGGCCTGATCGGGCGCCTCAGGGGTCTGGAACCAGACAATGTACATGTCCGGCCCGTAGATCTGGCGGAAGAGCGAGATCGGCTCAGCGGGATAGCGGGGCAGATAGGGGGTGTTGAGACCGATGACCCCGGCGCAACGTTCGCGGTGCATCAGCGGCATCTGCCAGACCACGAAGCCGCCCCAGTCGTGGCCGCAGAACACGGCCTTTTCCAGACCCAGGTGATCGAGCAGGGCCACCAGATCGCCGGTCAGGTGCTCCATGTCATAGTCGGCCACGGCGTCAGGCCCCTTGGTCAGGCCGTAGCCCCGCTGGTCCGGCGCAATCACGCGGTAGCCGGCGGCGGCCAGGGCCGGGATCTGATGGCGCCAGGAAAAGGCGGTCTCAGGGAAGCCATGACAGAGGACGATGGCGGGACCGTCCTTCGGACCAGCCTCATAATAGGCCATCTCGATCCCGTTCACCGGCGCGGTCTGCACGGGGGGCATGAGGCGGGTCAGGGCGTGGGGGAGGGCAGGCGTCATCGATCGCTCCGGTGGACTGGGGAGGTCGGAATGGTGGTCCGATAAAACCGGGGAAGGCAAGCGCGGCCCCTTTCCCCGCAGGGATTGGGCGCTAGATAGGGGCATGACCAAGGTCCAAGCTGCGCCGACCGTCCCCACGCCCTGGGGGCTGGTCATCCTGTTGGGGGCGCTGACGGCTTTCGCGCCGATGTCCATCGACATGTATCTGCCGAGCCTGCCCGACATCGGGCGGTCCCTGGGGGCCAGCGCGGCCCAGACCCAGGCGACGGTGGCGGCCTTTTTCGCCGGCATGGCGATCGGTCAGTTCATCTATGGTCCGGCCTCGGACCGCTTCGGGCGTCGCGGGCCGATCCTGGCGGGCATCGCCGTCTATGTGGCCGCCACCGTCGCCTGCGCCCTGGCGACCAGCCCCGACATGCTGATCGCCGCCCGCTTCGTCCAGGCGCTCGGCGGATGCGCCGGCGGCGTGGTGGCCCGGGCCATCGTGCGCGACCGGTTCGACCACACCGAGACGGCCCGGATGTTGTCGCTGCTGATGCTGATCATGGGCATAGCCCCCATTGTCGCGCCGCTCCTGGGGGGCCTGATCCTGCAGCTCGCCGGCTGGCGGGCCATATTCTGGGTGCTGGTGGCCTTTGGCCTGATCGTCGGCGCCTTCGCAATGTTCCGCCTGGAGGAAAGCCGTTCGGAGGCCACCGCGGTCCAGGCGCGGGGGGAGAACCCCCTGGCGGCCTTCGCCGCCCTGCTAGGTCAGAGGCGGCTGGTGGGCTACGCCCTGGCCGGCGCCCTGAACGGGGCGACCCTGTTCACCTACATCGCCGCCTCGCCGGTGCTGCTGATCGAAGTCTATGGGATTTCACCGGCCAATTTCGGATGGGTGTTCGGCCTCAACGCCGCCGGGGTCATCGGCGCCAGCCAGGTCAACCGCTACCTGCTGAAATATGTCGGTCCCGACCAGGTCCTGGCCCGGGCCAGCCTGATCGCGGTCGGCTTCGGCCTCCTGCTGGCCATCGCCGCGGTGACGGGGTGGGGAGAGCGGTGGACCGTCCTGCCTCTGCTGTTCCTGATCCTGGCCACCTATGGCTTCATCCAGGGCAACACCATGGCCGGCGCGCTCAGCGTCGATCCCAGCCGCTCCGGCTCGGTCTCGGCCCTGATGGGCGGGGCCTCCTTTGGCGTGGGTGCGGTGGCCGCGAGCCTGACGGGGCTGGCCTATGACGGCACCCCAGGCCCCATGGGGATCGCCATGGCGCTGGCCCTGGCCGGTTCTGCGTTCGCCCTGCGTCGCCTCGCCCTGACGCGCCACGCGGCAGCGCCCTAGAGCGCGTTCCCGATAGGTGGAAACCGATTATCGGGAGGAAACGCGCTCAAGAGGCGCTAGGCGTCCTTCGGCCGGGCCATGGCCGCGATGGCCAGAACGATCCAGCCGCCCATGAACAGCAGGCCGCCGACCGGGGTGACCGCGCCGAGGATCCGAGGCGCGCCCATGGCCATGGCGAACAGGGTCCCGCAGAAAATCAGGCCGCCGGACAGGAAGAGCATCGGCGCCAATCTCGCCAGCCGCGCCCCTTGGGCGGCGACAGCGCCAGCAGCAAACACCGCCAGGCAATGGATCGCCAGATAGGTCGCGCCGGTGTCCATCCAGGCCTTGGCCTGAGGATCGGCGACTCCGTGGGCGCCGAAAGCGCCGATGGCCACCGACAGCAGTCCCCCTATGGCGGCCAGTCCAAGCCAGATGCGATCGACACCCACGGCGTCCTCCTGCGTTATGATTTTCGCCATGGGGCGGGACCCTGAGATAGTCCCATGACACGGCGTTAGCGAATCACGGCGGTCGCATCGCGCGGCCAAGCCAGGGGACAGACCATGGGCTTGCGGAACATCAGTCTTGCGGCGACGGCCCTGGTCTTCGCCCACGCCGGCGCGGCCTTCGCCGACAGCGGCAGTTTCGGCGACTGGGCGGTGGTTTGCGACAATGGCCGCACCTGCACCGCCATGGGCTTCGGGGATCTCGGCGAAATGGGCAGTTCGGCCCTCTTGCTGCTCACCCGGGACGCTGAGGCGCAAGCGCCGCCGAGGGTGTCGCTGATCACCGCCGGAACCGCGGCGACCACCCTCGCCCTGTCGGTGGATGGGGTCACCCCTCCGGGCCTGGCGGCGTTGCCGGCCACCCCCATGGCCGACGATGATGAGCGCCGCATCACCGAGCTGACCCCCGATCAGACCCGCGCCCTCCTGGCGGTGCTGGCCAATGGCCGGACCCTGACCCTGGTCGAGGGGCGCAATCCCGCCGCCGCCATCTCGCTGCGCGGATCCAGCGCCGCCCTGCGGTTCGTCGATGATCGCCAGAAACGCGCCGGGACGGTGAGCGCCCTGGTGGCCCGGGGCGCCCGTCCGGCGTCGGAGACGCCTGCGCCGCCAGCGATCCCACGGGTGACGGCCGCGCCCGCCGTGGCCCAGACCCGCCTGCCTGCCATGCCTACCTCAGCGCTTCAGGGCCGCCTGACCGATTGCGATGACGACATCGCCGAACTTGGGTTCGCGCCAGAGGTGGCCCGGCTTGGTCAGGGACGACTGTTCTGGGGGATCGTCTGTTCCCGCGGCGCCTACAATGTCATCTACCGGCTGTTTCTCACCGATGACCGCGGCGGCGATGTCCGCGCCCTGGAGCTCAGCTATCCCAGCGGCGAGACCACGTCCGAACTGATGAACATCAGCTTTGAGCCCGCGACCCAGACCCTCAGCAATTTCGATAAGGGTCGAGGACTGGGCGACTGCGGCGCCATCACCCGTTGGGTCTGGACCGGCGAGGCCTTCACCCTGCAGCATCAGGTCCTGATGCCGGAGTGCCAGGGGGTCAAGCCCGACCAGTGGCCGGTCAGCTACCGGTCGCGCTAGACTCGGGCTAGAGCGGACGGGCTCCAACCGCCGCAGGCCCCCACCATGCCCTCGCTGCCCGTGCGTCTGGGTCTGTTCTACTCGGCCATCTTTGTGGGGCTGGGAGCCAGCGCGCCCTATATCCCGGTCTGGTTCGCCCGCTACTGTCTCTCCGGGGCGGAGATCGGCCTGATCCTGTCGGCGCCGATGATGGCCCGGATGATCACGGCGCCGGCCATCGGAGTCTGGGCCGACAGTTTCACCCTCCGCCGCACCCCGCTGATCCTGATGGGCGCCCTGGCGGCCGTGGCCTATCTGCTGCTGGCGGCGCCGTTCGGATTCTGGTGGTGGTTCGCCGTCTGGTTCGTGGCCGCCTCGGCCCTGTCGACCATCTCGCCCCTGACCGATGTGATCGTGCTGGCGAGGGCGAGGCGGGACGGCTTCAACTATGGCTGGCCCAGGGGGATCGGCTCAGCGGCCTTCATCCTGGCCAATGTGGTCATGGGGGTGCTGCTGGTGCAGGGGCCCGCCGACCTGGTGCTGATCTGGATCATCATCGCGGCCATCCTCACAGCCCTGGGCGCGCGCTTTCTGCTGCCGCCGGACCCTGTGCGCGAAGAGGGCGGCCGCGTGGCCCTGGCCGAGCGCCTGGCGGGCCTGGGCGCGCTGGTCAAGGACGGCGGCTTCATGCTGGCGGTGGTGTCGGTGGGGCTGATCCAGTCGGCCCACGCCTTTTACTACGGCTTCTCGGCCCTGGTCTGGAAGGCGCAGGGCATTCCCGAAAGCCTGACCGGCGTGCTCTGGGGGTTCGGGGTGGCCGTGGAGATCGGCTTTCTGTGGTTCATGGAGCCCTGGCGACGCGCGGTGGGACCCCGGCGACTGCTGGTGATCGGCGGCGCCGCAGCCGTGGTGCGCTGGGGCGCCCTGGCCCTGTCGCCGCCGCTCTGGCTGCTGTTTCCGATCCAGGCCCTGCATGCGCTGAGCTTTGCGGCCACCTTCATGGCCTCGCTGCAGCTGGTGGAGCGGCTGTCGACCCCGGCCAACGCCTCATCGGCCCAGACCATGAACTCGGCCTTTTCCGGCGGTCTTTTGATCGGACTGGCGACGATCGCCTCTGGCGCGCTCTATGACGCCGTCGGGGCCTATGGCTATTTCGCCATGGCCGCCATGTCGGCCCTGGGCCTGGCCGGCGCGCTCAGGCTCTATGGGGTTCGGCGACTGGACGGCTGAGCTCGGCGCAGAAGGCGCCCGCCGCGGAGGTGACCGCCTGGCGGATCTGCGCCAGATCAAAGGCGGCGGCCTCGGCGCACTCCCGGGCCTGGGGCACATGCAGGAAACCCACCCGCGCCGCCGCCTTGGCGTGCAGCAGCCGGTAGAGGGTGAAGTTGCACAGATAGTCCCCGGCGTCCTCCGACAGGTCGACCGGCAGGCCCTCGGTCTCGAGCGCCGAGGCCATGGCCTGACAGGGGGCTGAGGCCGCAATCACGTCCTCGCCAGCGTCAGCGATCAGGGGGGAACCCCAGACCCGGCCGGCCTGGTCGGGACGCTCAGGGCTGGCGCAATTGCGGCCCAGGGTCTCGACCCGGAAAGCCTCGGCCTCCACCGCCACGCCGACCACCAGGACGCCGTCGGCCGGGCTGGTCTGGAGCTGACGCAGGATGGTCTCGGTCGCGCCCTGCCACTGGACCGGCAAGGTCAGATAGTCGACCTGCGCGCCGGGCGGCGCCCAGGACTCCCGGGCCAGGGTGGCGATGACGGCGGCGGACGGGTTGAGCGGCGCGGCCGGAAAGCTGCCGAAGCCGGCGAGAAGGAGGCGAGGGGTCATGGAGCCAATATAGCCCACTTGCCCTTGAATGCCCCAGGGGCGCCCGACGAGACTGGTGAAAACGTAGGAGTCTAAGACCATGCGCGCACTGCAAGCGGCCGATCCCTGGGGCCTGGACCACCTGACGATCATCGAGGCGCCGGAGCCCAAGCCTGGCCCGGGCGAGGTGCTGGTGCGGATGAAGGCGGTGTCGCTGAACTATCGCGACCTGCTGATGATCAACGGCATGTACAGCCGCGGCTCGGCCACCGGCGGCTCGGTGACGCCATTCTCCGATGGCTGCGGGGTGATCGAGGCCGTCGGCGAGGGCGTGACCCGGGTCAAGGTGGGCGACCGGGTGGCGACCCTGTTCTTCCAGGGCTGGCTGTCAGGGCCGCCGACCCTGGAGAAGGCCATGACGGCGCTCGGCTCGCCGATCCCGGGCGCCGGGCGCGAACTGGCGGTGTTCAGCCAGGAGGGTGTGTCCAAGGTTCCGGACTTCCTCACCGACCAGCAGGTGGCGACCCTGCCGTGCGCGGCGCTCACCGCCTGGCGTGCCCTGTTCGAGGACGCCGACCTGTCGCCGGGCGACACGGTGGTCCTGCAAGGCACCGGCGGGGTGTCGATCTTCGGTCTGCAGTTCGCCAAGGCGGCGGGCCTGCGGGCCCTGATCACCTCGTCCTCCGACGACAAGCTGGCCCGGGCCAAGGGGCTGGGCGCTGACCACCTGGTCAACTACCGCGAGACCCCGGAGTGGTCCAAGCCCGTGCGGGCGGCGACCAGCGGAGTGGGCGCGGACTTCATCATGGAGGTGGGCGGCCAGGGCACCATCGACCAGAGCCTGAAGGCCATCCGCATTGGTGGCCACATCGCTATCATCGGCGTGGTCGCCCAGGGCGGCGCCGGCATCAATCCGGCGGTGCTGATCGGCAATGCGGCGAAGATGCAGGGCGTCTTCGTCGGCTCCCGCGACATGTTCGAGTCCATGTGCAAGGCGATCGAGCTTCATCGTATCGCGCCGGTGGTGGACAAAGTCTTCCCCTGGACTGAGGCCAAGGCGGCCTTCGCCGCCATGGCCGGCGGCGAGCACTTCGGCAAGATCGTCCTGGAGTTCTAGGTCTGAAGGCGGCCGGCAAGGCGCCGGCCGCCTTCAGCTTCAGAAGATCAGCTTGCGCACGGTCAGGCGGACCGTCCGGCCCACGGGGTCGAGCAGGTCCGGCTGGTAGGTGATCGGGACGACGCCGTCGCCGGTGCGCACCTGTTGACGGGCGTCGAAGATGTTGTCGATCGACAGGGTCGCCCGGGCGCCACGCATCCAGGGATGGTCCCGCGCCCAGCGCTGCCGCCCCGGATCGGCGAACAGGCGCAGGCTGACCGTCGCCAGGTCGGAGAACTCCAGGTCCCCGTCCGGCGTGGCGCCGGAGATTCTGGTGGCGCTCTGCCAGTCGGCGTTCATGGCCACCCCGAGCCCCGCCTTGGAATAGTTGGTCTGCAACTCCAGCTGATGGCGCGGCGAGCCGCCGCCGGACCCCAGGGCCGCGCCGTCCAGCAGGTCGAGCTTGGGCAGGCCAGGGGCGATCTGCACCTCATCGCGCAGGGCGAGCGTGTGATAGAGCCCGACCTGGAAAACCCCGCTGCGGGGGCCGCCGCCGCCGAAGCCGCCAAAGCCGCCGCCGCCAGGACCGCCTGGGCCGCGCCCGCCCATGGCCATGCCGCCGCCGGGAGGCCCCGAGGGGCCAGCGCCGTCGCCGGGCGGAGGGCCGTCCGGCGACCCCTCATCCCCTGAAGGCGGGCGTCCCGCGGTCCCTTGCGCGCCGCCCCGGGCAGGCGCCTGAGCCTCGGTTCCCGCTGCGGCGGCGGGACGGGCGGCCTCGAACCGACGCCGCATCTCGGCCCGTTCCTCAGCGGTCGGCTCCGAGCCGATCTGTCGCGAATAGGTCAGGCCCCAGCGCACCTCGTCCCGAGCCTGGAGGGCGAAGTTCACCGGCCGGGCGTCGATGGCGGTCAGGGCGCCCGAGGCGTCGCGGGTGAAACGGTCGGGGAAGGCCGCCTCCACCTGGGTCGAGGCCGAGGGAAAGGCGACGATGGCGTCGCGGGTTCGGG
>NZ_JAUSBZ010000103.1 GCF_030651755.1 Phenylobacterium sp.
TCGAGGCCGCCGACAGCGCCTTTTCCGCCGCCATTTCCGGCGCCGAGGCCGCCGAGCTGCGCCGCTGGCTGCGGGGTCCGGAGGGCCGCGGCCGCCGCGGGCGGGGGCTGGAGGCCCGGCTTATGGATGTGCTGGGCGACGCCGATGAGGCCAAGCGCGCCCTGCTCGCGGCCCTGCACGCCGCCGCCGCCCTGCCCGGCGAGGGCTGGTCTGGCCGTATCGCGCCAGCCACCGGCGAGGTGAACCCCATCGGCGCCATCGAGGCCTTTCTGGTGGCGGTGCTGGAGCAACTCCGCGCCCGGGCGGCCCCGTCGGAGGTGGGCATGGAGTGCGCCGCCCGTCCGGCGCTGGACCTGGTGCGCGACACCGCCCGGGAGGCGGCTGCGGCGCTGGCCCGCATCGAGGCGCCCCTGCTGGCGCTCGCCCGCCACCTGGAAGACCTGCTGGACGCCGAGGCCGCGACGCTCGGCCCCAGCGAGCGGGCGCGGATCGAAGGCGCCCTGCGAGGACTGGACCGACGGGCGCGGATGACCCTGCCGGCCTGGCGCTCCATGCTGCGGGCCATCGACGAGGACGCCGAGGACGATCCGGACTTCGTCGACTGGTTCGACGCCACCTTTCTCTATGGCCGGGTGGTGGACGCCGCCTGTCGCCGCCATTGGGTCGATCCCACCGAGCCCCTGACCAACGCCGTCATCGCGCCGGCCCATGGGGTGCTGGTGACCAGCGCCACCCTGGCCGATCCGGGGCTCGACGATCCCTTTGCGCTTGCCGAGATGCGCACCGGCGCCGCGCGCCTGCCCGACCGGCCCAAGACCCTGAAGCTCGCCTCGCCCTTCGACTACGCCGCCAATGTGAGGGCCTTCGTGGTCACCGATGTGGGCAAGGACGATCCCCGCCAGGTGGCTGCGGCCATGCGCGAGCTGTTCCTGGCGGCCGGCGGCGGCGGCCTTGGCCTGTTCACCGCCATCCGCCGCCTGCGCGCGGTGCATGAGCGCATCGCAGGCCCCCTGGCCGACAAGGGCCTGGCCCTCTACGCCCAGCATGTGGACGCCCTCGAGGTCGGCGCCCTGGTGGACATCTTCCGGGCTGAGGAGGACGCCTGCCTGCTGGGCACCGACGCCGTCCGTGATGGGGTGGACGTGCCGGGTCGGTCCCTGCGCCTGCTGGTCTTCGATCGGGTGCCGTGGCCGCGTCCGGACATCCTGCACAAGGCCCGCCGGGTCCGTTTCGGCGGCAAGGGCTATGACGACTCCATCGCCCGGGGCCGAATCGCCCAGGCCTTCGGCCGCCTGATCCGCCGCGCCGACGACAAGGGCGTGTTCGTCATGCTGGACGCCGCCGCCCCCACCCGCCTGTTCTCCAGCCTGCCGCCCGGCGTCGAGATCCAGCGCATGGGCCTGGTCGAGGCCATCGAGGCCACGGCTGAGTTCTTGAAGGCGGACGCGCCCGGCCAGGCCGCGCCGGAGGATTGAGTTAGGGGGGCGGACCGCCCCTTCGCTACCCCCCAACCGTCTTGGTCGGGTCAAGCCCGAGGGCGACGAGGAGTTGGGGGGAGGGTGTGAGGGGGAATTTCGCCCTAAGCCGTCGCCTTGGAGAACACCTGGATGACCACCACGCCGGCCAGGATCAGGCCGATGCCGATGAGGCCGGCGGTGTCGATCTGCTGGCGGTAGAGAACCCAGGCGATGGCGGTGATCAGGACGATGCCGACGCCTGACCAGATGGCGTAGGCCAGGCCCACGGGCACGGTGCGCATGGCCTGGGACATGCACCAGAAGGCGATCCCGTAGCCGAGGGTGGTGATCAGCGAGGGCGTGACATGCCGGAAGCCGTCCGAGGCCTTCAGCGCGGTGGTGGCGAACACCTCGGCGACGATGGCGATGGCGAGCCAGGCCATGCCGGGCATCAGCCGCCCCGCTTGCGGCCGAAGTCGGGCTCGGCGCTTTCCTGGCCGGCCTCGATCACCCCGCGGCGGATTTCGCGAGTGCGGCTGAACAGGTCATAGAGCTTGTCGCCCTCGCCCCAGCGGATGGCCCGCGACAGGGCCTGCAGGTCCTCGGTGAAGCGGCCCAGGACTTCCAGCACCGCGTCCTTGTTGGTCAGGAAGATGTCGCGCCACATGGTGGGGTCCGACGCGGCGATACGGGTGAAGTCGCGGAAGCCGCCGGCGGAGTATTTCATCACCTCGGCCCGAGTGACCTCCTCCATGTCGGCGGCGGTGCCGACGATGTTGTAGGCGAT
>NZ_JAUSBZ010000111.1 GCF_030651755.1 Phenylobacterium sp.
GCGACAGGCTGCGTTCAGACGCGCTCAGGCAGTCGCTGTGGGCGGCCATGGCCCGGTGCAGGGCCTGGTCGCGCCGGGGCTCGACCTGCTGGAGGGAGAAGCCGCCAAAGGCTACGGCGGGATCATCCTGGGCGATCAAGCCAAGCCATGTGGAGAGGAAGCCTGCGCTGTCAGGCGCCATGTCGCTGTCAAGAAACAGGAAGTGGCCGGCCCGGGCGTGGCTGACCAGCCGGTTGCGACCCTTGGCCCGCCCCTCGTTGGCGGCCAGGGTGACCAGGCGTGTCGGCAGGGGCAGGTCGGCGACCACGGCCTGAACGGCGGCGCTGAGGGCCGGGTCGCCGGTCCCATCGTCGAGGATGATGATCTCCACGGCCACGGCCACGGCCTCGCGCCCCAGGGCGGCGAGCAGGGGGCATGGGTCGTCGCCCTTGAACGGGATCAGCACCGAAAGGCGGGGTTGGGCGCGGTCCCAGAGGGGATTATCGAACAGGGTGACGCTCATGCTGGTTTGGCTCTCATGTCCCGCAGCAGGGCGAGGCCCCGGCTGCGCAGGGCGCCGGTGTCCAGGACAAATGTGATGGCGCCGAAGACCAGACCGCCGAGGCCCGCCTTCAGCAGCAGCTCGGTCCAGCCGCCTGAGGCGGGCACCCGGCTGACCGCCAGGGCCATGACGGCGGTGGCGCCCAGCGTCTGGACCAGGGGCAGCCAGGGGATGGGCAGGACGAGGCTTCGGGCGCCGAGGGCCATGGAGGCCGCCAGTCCAAGGGCGTAGCTGGCGAGGGTCGCCCACAGCGCCCCGTCCAGGCCAAAGCGCGGGATCAGGATCAGGTTGAGGACGACATTGGCGATCGCCGGGATGGACATGGCCCCCAGCAGCAGCTGGGTCCGCTGGCCGAGGGTGAAGGCCTGGTGGAAATAGTAGGTGGTCAGGCCCGCCAGCAGGCCGCTGAGCGCGATCCAGGGGGTGACGTGGGCGGCGCCCGCCGCGAGGTCGGAACCGACCATCAGCTGGGCCAGCGGCGCGGCCACCAGGGCCAGGCCCACGGCGGCCGGGACGCAGAGCAGCAGCATCAGGCTCGCCTGTTCCCGAGCCGCGCGGCCAAGCTCGCCGGGGCCGCCCCGTTCCAAGGCGGCGATCAGGGCCGGGCCGCCGGCGGCGCCGAGCCAGATGAACAGGACATCCAGGGTGCGGTTCGCGAGGCTGTAGCCGGCGTGATAGACGCCCACCGAAGCCTCATCGAGGAAGGCCGCCAGCAGGAACCGGTCGGTGGTCGACAGGACCAGGGCCAGAATCAGGGACAGGGCGACGGGCGCGCCATAGCCGAGATAGGCCTTGGCCCGGGGGGCCTCGAACCGCCCCTGCCGGCTGTAGGTCAGCTCGGAGGGCAGGGTCCAGGCCATGCAGATCACCGCGGCCACCCCGAACCCAATGACCGGCGCGGCGCCGCCGAACCCCTGCCAGGCCAGGACCGCTCCGAAGGCGAAGGCGCCGAGGCTTTGAATGATGTCGATGGAGGCCGCGCCCGCCACCTCGCCCGCCGCCCGGCGGCGTTCCTGGGCGAGTTTGGCGAAGGTGCGAGGCAGAACGGCCAGGACCCCGCAAACCACGGCCATCTTCAAGCCCGGGGCCATGGGGATCAGCAGGGCGGCGATCAGGGCGATGGGCAGAACCACCACCAGGGCGAGCCAGGTGCGATAGATGGTGGCCGAATGATCTCCCCCCCGACCCTTGTCGGACTCGCCGACCCAGAACCTGGCCATCGCCGCTTCGTTCCAGGTGAAGACGGCGGTGTGAAGCAGGCTCATGACCGAGAAGCCCAGGGCGTAGTCGCCGAACTGGGAAGGGGAGAGCAGGCGGGTGAAGGTGACGATGGTCGCCAGCCCCACCAGGCCCTGAATGATGTTGACCGGCAGGTAGCCGACTACGCCGCGCCAGAACATGTCTTGCCGCCTAGCGCACGGCCTGCCGATCCCCGAGCAGGCAGGGGATGGTCATGGCGATGATGTAGAGGTCCAGCCAGACCGACTGGCGCTCAATGTACTCGATGTCGAGCTCGACCCGGCGGCGGACATCCTCAGGGGTGTCCACCGGCCCCCTGGAACCATGGATAGCCGCCCAGCCGGTCATGCCGGGCTTCATGCGGTGGCGGTGGGCGTATTCGGCCACGAGGCGGGCGGACTCCACATCGCCGGTCATCATGCCGATGGCGTGGGGGCGGGGACCGACCAGAGACATTTCGCCGCTCAGCACATTGAAGATCTGCGGCAGCTCATCGAGGCTGGTGCTGCGGATCAGCCGGCCTACGCGGGTGACGCGGTCGTCGTCGGCCTGCACCTGGCGGCGCGCATTGGCGTCAGCCACGTCGTGGCGCATGGAGCGGAACTTCCAGACCACGATCTCTTCGTTGTTGAAGCCCTGGCGGCGCTGGGTGAACAGAATCGGGCCGGGGCTGTCGAGGCGGATGGCCAGGGCGACCAGGAACATGATCGGCAGGGCGATCAAGAGCGCCAGGCTGCCGATGAGCAGGTCCAGCGACCGCTTGACGATGGCCCGGCCCAGGTGGCGCGGAATCCCGGAAACCCTCGCGAGGGGCAGGTCGCTGATCGGGGCGGTGTGCTGGGGGGAGATGGCGTCGGCGGGGACCAGCTCGTCCTCCAGCAACAGGCTGATCTCGTTGGGCAGGGGGCGGAGATTGGCGATCACCTGGCGCACGCGGGCCTGGGCGCCTGTGGGCACCGCGACGATCACCCGATCCACATAGGGCATGATCCGGTGGCTCAGCAGGGCCTGGGTGTCGCCCAGCACGGGAACGCCACGCAGGGAGTCCGGCGCCCGGGCCAGCCGGTCGTCGAACACGCCGAGAATATTGACCTCGCCGGACTTCATCGCCTGACCGATCAGCCGCTCGGCGGCCTTGGTCGCGCCGACGATCACCACATTGGGGGTGAGGCGGCCCTCGGCGCGCCAGCGGCGCACCCGCAGCCACCACAGGGCGTGGAGGGCGTAGAGGCCGAGGAAGGCCGCCACGGTCCAGACCGCCAGCTGCGTCAGGACCTCAGCCACGGGAAGGAATGCCGCCAGCATCAGCACCGCCGCACCGACCCCTGAGGCGACGGCCACGGAGGTCCTGGCCAGATGGTAGGAGAGGCCCTGGCGGCTGCGGAAGGCGTAGAGGTCGAACAGGCTGAGCGTGACCATCACCGCCAGGGCCGGCGCCGCATAGACCCCGGCCTGATCGCCGCCGGCGACAAAGGCGGCCAGGGCGCAGACGCCGAGCCACAGGCCGTCGATTCCTTGAAAGGCCCATGCATAGGCCTGCCCATCCAGCCGTCGGCGGGTGGGGCTGAGGCGACCCGGCCGCATGGGGCCGCGCCGGTCCCGGGCCTGCACGGCCTCAGCCGGGGGCAGGGCCTCATCGTAGGCCGCGGCGAAGTTGGGATCGTCCTGGGAAGGGCTCCACGCCTCCGGCGTCGGGGTCGTGGGGGCCCCTTCTTCACGTCGGGGAAGGCGGACGAGGTTGGACATTCTGCGCAAGGGACCCTTGAGGTTCCCGCCCATTATGGGCTGCGCCTCTGATCGACAGGTTAACCGCCGGCCTAACCCTGTTTGCCATGCGCATGATTTTGAGCCGTTGCCCCGGGGCCAGGGTTTCGGCTATGCAGTCCCTCCTTCGAGACCGCCCGGGGAGTCACCTTCCCGAGCGACCTTGGAGACGGGAGACAACCCGGTTCAAAACAATGGTGACGTGGCCGAGTGGCTGAAGGCAACGGTTTGCTAAATCGTCATACCTGAAAGGGTATCGAGGGTTCGAATCCCTCCGTCACCGCCACTTTTTCCTCAGACCCTGTGCGCCCTGCTCGCCGCCGTGGGGGTCAATAGGGCCTTTGGCCGGGGACCCGGGCGGCGAGGGCGCTGTAGCGGCGGTCGAGGTCGGCCTGTTCGGCGTTGGTCAGGCCGCCCTGGCTGTATTGGCTCTCCAGTCGCGCGATCTTTTGGAATTCGGCGCGCAGGCGCATGGCGTTCTGGGTGGTCAGGGTGCGCCCGCGGACGGCCGCGTCGATGCGGGCGTCAAACTGGGCCTGCCGCTGGCTGATGCTCTCCCAGCCATACTGGCCAAATTGATCCTGGCCGGGGATACGGGCGCTAAGCGCCTCGAAGCGTCGATCCAGATCGGCCTGTTGGGCGCTGGTCATGCCGCCTTGCATGTATTGTGTTTCAAGACGCGCGATCTCCCTGAACTCGGCCCGCAGGCGCGCGGCCTCCTGGGTGGTCAGAGTGCGATCCCGCAGCCCCGCATCAATACGGGCGTCAACCTGGACCTGACGCTGGTCGATGCTCTGCCAGCCATATTGGCCATACTGACCCTGGCCTGGGATGCGGGCGTTGAGCGCCTCGAAGCGCCGATCAAGGTCAGCCTGCTGGGCGCTGGTCATGCCGCCCTGAACATATTGGGTTTCAAGACGCGCGATGTCGCGAAACTCCGCCCGCAGGCGCGCGGCGTCCTGGGTGGTCAAGGTTCGGTCACGCAGGCCCGCGTCGATCCGGGCGTCGATCTGGGCCTGACGTTGGTTGATGCTGTCCCAGCCGTACTGACCGTACTGAGGGGCGCCTGGGATCTTGGCGCTCAGGGCGTCGAAGCGGCGATCAAGGTCGGCCTGCTCGGCGTCGGTCATGCCGTTGCGCGCATATTGCGCCTCCAGGCGGGCGATACTCTGAAACTCCGCCCGCAGTCGGTCGGCGTCCTGGGTGCTCAGGGCGCGGGAGGTCTGGCCCGCGCTGATACGACCCTCCAGCCATGTCTGGCGGCTCGCCATCGGGACCCAGGTCTGGTGGGTTCCGTAGCCAGGTTGGCCCCAGGTCGGATCTCCCGTGCCAGGCATGTTGGCGCTCTGGCCGCCGCCGACGCCGAGCATGGCCTGGGCGATGGCGCCGATGACGCTTGCGGCGGTGGAGCCCTGCGGGGCCGCCTGATCCACATAGCCGCCGGCATTGCCGGTCGCCCCCTGGCAGGCCAGCACGCCGTTCTGGTTCATCAGATCGCTGCGGCACTGCGGATAGTAGATGCTGCTCCAGCGGTAACGACCCTGATCATCGCGACACTCGGCGGTGACATATCCCGTCTGCAGGGTCTGCACGTTCTGACACGAGCCCCCCAGGCTTGCGGTCGGCTGAGCGCGATACTGCGCCTGGGCGCCGGAGGCTGAAGCTGCGACCAGGCCCGCAGTCAGGGCGGCGAGGGTGAGCATACGGGTCATGAGGGGTCTTCCGAGCTTGGGCTTGGGATACGGGGACCCCTTCGGGAAGGGCTCCAGCGTTCCACAGAGCCTCCAAGCCTGACTCTGCGTATGAGAAACGCCCTTGCGAACACTTGGTTGCTGCAAGCAGCAGTAGGGCCAATGCTCGACCCTTAAATTGAGACCCAGGACTGGATGTGCTGGGTCAGGAAACCGACAGGACGTCAGCCAAACGAAGGCGGGATCTGCCGAACGCCAGTCCGGGTTGTGCGCATTCGTCTTGGACCTCACCCTAGGATTGGTTGAGCCGAATTACTCCCGCCACCGCAACTTGTGTGCTAGGTGTATTGGACTAATGGCGATTTTCTGAAGCCGTCGATCTTCGGCGCGCAGGATCATCGTTCCCGGCCACGGATTGCGCGCTCGCAAGCCCCCGGTTGGCTGAAAGAATGGTTATGCCGATTCATCGCGATGCTGTGCAGGGCCTCGGTCTGGCGATCGTCGCCTCATCGACATCGCCCCTGGTTTTGCTGGACGGCGATCTTCAGGTGGTCGGGGCGAGCACGTCCTTTTTCCGCGCCTTCCACATTGACGCGGACAGCGCGCCCGGCCGCCGGCTTCTCGACCTCGGAGACGGGGAGTGGAATGTGCGACAACTGCACTCCCTGCTTGACGCCGTCGGGTCTGGCGCGGCCGAGATCGACGCCTACGAGATGGATCTGGCGACCGGTCGCGGCGACCCGCGCCGCCTCGTGCTCAACGCCCAGAAGCTGAACTTCGGGGATGAGACCCACCGCTACATCCTGCTCTCCGTCGTCGATGTGACTGACGCCCGCATCGCCGCCAAGCTCAAGGACGATCTTCTCCGGGAAAAGGCGATCCTGTTGCAGGAGCTGCAGCATCGGGTGGCCAACAGCCTGCAGATCATCGCCAGCGTGATTCTGCAGAGCGCCCGGAAGGTCAATTCCGACGAGACTCGGCTGCATCTGACAGACGCCCATAATCGGGTGATGTCGGTGGCGTCCCTGCAACAGCAGCTGACCGCCTCAAGACTCGGCGAGGTCGAGCTGCGGGCCTATTTCCGCAAGCTGTGCGACAGCATCGGCGCCTCGATGATCCGCGACCACGACCAGCTGGTGCTGGAGGTGAAGGCCGATGACAGCACCAGTGAGGCCGATGTGTCGGTGAGCCTGGGACTGATCGTCACCGAGCTGGTGATCAATTGCCTCAAGCACGCCTTTCCCGGCGGACGGCTGGGCAAGATCGAGGTCGGCTATGAGTCCCGCGGACCCAATTGGACCCTGTCGGTGGCGGACAACGGCGTCGGAATGCCCAAGGACGCCGCGAGCGCGACGCCTGGACTGGGCACCAGCATCGTGGACGCCCTGGCCCATCAACTGGACGCCAAGGTCAGGGTGATGGACGCCCATCCCGGCACGATCGTTTCAGTGGCCCACACCCAGATCGCCGCCGTCGCTGATGAGGACGAGAGCGATCTTCCGCAGGCCGCGGGCTAGCCGCGCTCTACGGTTTTTCCACGGGGTCTGGCGTCGCCTCGGCAGGCTCGCCGAGATCGGTCTCCGGCGCGGTCGGATGGCCGAGCTTCTTCACATAGGCCTTGTGTTCAGTGACCAGGGCGCTTGGCGCAGGATGGGCCTCTTCGGCGCCGAGGCCATAGGCTTGGGCGCCGGGTTGCGTAGCGACCTGCCCGGACTCCTCGGACGCATCGCTCAAACGCGTAGTCGAAGAGGCGGGAGGCTTGGGATGTTCGGCCACGGCGGACTCCTGGGGCGACGCTTAGGGGGACTAGGTCAATCCCCACGGACGCAGAGTCGTTCCGGCTCGGCGGCGCCCAGCTAGATGCGTACGGCGTCGGAAGTCCCCCCCGAGGATTCGCCCTCGTCCTCCAGCAGCCGCTGCAGCTTGATGCGAGCGCGGTTCACCCGGCTCTTGATGGTGCCCACTGCGCAGCCGCAGATCTCGGCGGTCTCCTCGTAGCTGAGGCCCGCCGCGCCCACGAGGATCAGGGCCTCGCGATGTTCCAGAGGCAGTTGCGCCAAGGCGGCCTGGAGGTCTTGCATGGCCAGGCTCCAATCCTGGGTCGGCGGGCTGCGCAGGAGCTTGGCGTAGTCCCCGTCCTCGTCACGAACCTCCCGACGGCGGCGTGTGAGTTGCGAGTAATAGGTGTTGCGCAGGATGGTGAAGAGCCAGGCCCGCAGATTGGTGCCGGGTTCGAAGCGATCGCGATTGCTCCAGGCCTTGATGAGGGTGTCCTGCACCAGATCATCGGCGTCGGCGCCGTTATGGCTGAGCGACCAGGCGAAGGCTCTGAGGGCTGGAATCATCGCCACCACTGCGTCGCGCCAACTGTCCGTCATGGCCGCAGCCCCTGCCTGTCACGATTGTCTCAGCCGATGTCCCAGGCTCCAACGTGGCGATAGTTTTTCCGTTCCGGGTTGCGCCGAGCGACCCCAGCCCCGACCTTAGGAACGCGACGCGCTGGCTTGGCGTTCATCTTTGCGCCCTCGACGGAGGGCGGACGCCGGCGACCTTGGGGGCCGGAACCAGCGATGCTGCAGGGGAGGGGTGGAATGGCGCCTTCGGACGACGCAACCATGACCCACCCGCCCCGGTCAGGGGTGGGGGAGGACCGCCTCGAACGCTATCTGGCGTTGAGGGCGCGCAGCCAGCACCTGGCGCGGGACCTGTCGGCTGAGGATCAGCTGGCCCAGTCCATGCCAGACGCCAGCCCCACCAAATGGCATCTGGCCCACACCACCTGGTTCTTCGAGACCTTCCTGCTGACGCCGCATCTGCCGGGCTATCGCGTCTTCGACGAGCGGTTCGGCTACCTGTTCAATTCCTATTACGAGGCCCTGGGACCCCGCCAGCCGCGACCCCAGCGGGGCCTGTTGACCCGTCCGTCCCTGGAACGGGTCATGGCCTACCGCGCCCATGTGGACGAGGCCATGACCCGCCTGCTTCTGTCAGGCGCCGAGGATTTCGCCGGTCTGCTGGACCTGGGGATCGCCCATGAGGAACAGCATCAGGAGCTGATGCTGATGGACATCCTCCACCTGTTCGCCCAGTCCCCCCTGAGGCCGGCCTATGGGCGTGCGAGCCCGACGCCCCCGGTCGAACCGGCGGGCGAACTGACCTTCGTCGGGTTCGCCGGCGGCCTGGTGGAGATCGGTCATGGGGGCGGACGTTTCGCCTTCGACAACGAAGGCCCTCGGCACAAGGTCTATCTCGCGCCCTTCAGTCTGGCTGATCGACTGATCACCAACGGGGAGTGGCTGCGCTTTATCGAGGACGGCGGCTATGAGCGCGCCGAATTGTGGCTGTCCGATGGGTGGGCGTGTGTGCAGGCGGAGGGCTGGGCCGCGCCGCTCTATTGGGAGCCCGGGCCCGAAGGCTGGCGGGTCATGGGGCTGCAGGGACTGCGGCCGATGGACCCCGATGCCCCCGTGGCCCACCTCAGCTACTTCGAGGCTGACGCCTATGCCACCTGGGCGGGCGCCCGTCTGCCGACAGAGGCCGAGTGGGAGCATGCGGCGGGTCAGATCCCCGTGCAGGGCGTCTTCCTGTCCCGGGCCACGCCGGCGCCGACCGCGGCGCGGGGTGAGCGGGGCGCCTTGCGTCAGTTGTACGGGGACCTGTGGGAATGGACCCGCAGCGCCTACGGCCCCTATCCCGGTTTCGCCCCGGCGAGTGGGGCGGTGGGGGAGTACAATGGCAAGTTCATGAGCGGACAGATGGTGCTGCGCGGCGGCGCCTGTGTGACCCCGCCGGGCCATGTGCGCGCCACCTATCGCAACTTTTTCCACCCGCATCAGCGATGGATGTTCTCGGGCCTTCGCCTGGCCAGGGACGGCGCGGCGCCGGCCCCCCGTCGGAGCGCCTTTGAGGCCGATGTCCTATCGGGCCTGTCGCGCAAGCAGAAGTCCGTGCCCCCGAAGTACTTCTACGATGCGCCTGGCTCGGCGCTGTTTGAGGAAATCTGCGAGCTGCCGGAATACTATCCCACCCGGACCGAGCTGGCCTTGCTACGGCAGGTGGCCCCCGAAATGGCGTCCCATGTGCCGGCGGGCGCAGCCCTGGTGGAGTTCGGCAGCGGGGCCAGCCTCAAGACCCGCCAACTCCTGGACCACGCCCCTCAGATCGCTGTCTACACGCCCATCGACATCAGCCCCACCGCGCTGGACGCTGCCGTGGCGAGCCTGCGCGCCGACTATCCCAATCTGGCCTTGGCGCCGCTGGTGGAGGACTTCACCACCGCCCTTGATCTGCCCGCAGCGGCGCAGGAACGACCGACCTTCGGCTTCTTTCCCGGCTCGACCATCGGCAACCTCCTGCCTGAGGAGGCCGTGGAGTTTCTGGCCAATGCCCGACACCTGTTGGGCGACGGCGCGCGGTTCCTGGTTGGCGCTGATCTGGTCAAGGGCGAGGACGTTCTTGTGGCGGCCTATGACGACGCCCAGGGGGTGACGGGCGCCTTCAACCTCAACCTTCTGGCGAGGATGAACCGCGAACTGGCGGCGGACTTCGACCTCCGAAACTTCACGCACAGGGCGGTCTGGAATCAGGCCCTGTCACGGGTCGAGATGCATCTGGTGTCCCGGTGCGATCAGAGCGTTCAGGTCGCTGGGCGGCGGTTCGACTTCACCTTGGGCGAGACGATCCATACGGAGAACTCTCACAAGTTCACCCCGGAGGGTCTGGAGGGGCTGGCGTCGCGGGCGGGTTGGCGGCTGGAGGCCCGCTGGATCAGTGAGGCGCCGGCCTTCGGGCTCTTCCTGTTGGCGGCCTGAGAGCAGCCCCTGGACCGTTATCAGGCCTGGGGGCCAGATAACGGTCGGGGGTGCGAACATGGGGATGGCCGGGCTCAGAGCCCATCCCGATCTGATCGTCTCGACCAAATCGGACAAAAAAGTTCTAAAACAAAAGTTTAGAGGACTTTCTTGATCCGATAACCGCTGCGCGCTTATCGGAAAATTGCTCTAGCCCTCCGATGCGCCATCATCTTCACGGCGGCCGCCGCCGCGGGAAGCCTCTCCGCCCTTGCGACCGGCCGATGCGGCGAGATCGCGATCCTTGGCGAAGCTGCGCTTTTCGCCTGGGACGCTGGCGCCGCCCTTGCGCGCGATTTCGCGGCGACGCTCGGGGTTCATGGCGGCGAAGCCTCGACGGGCGCGGGGGGGATTTTGATCGGCGATGCTCATGTGGTCACTCCTGATAGGCGGCGTCGGCGCCCTGAGTGACCCTCCGGACCCGGAAGGCTCACACAAGGCTCCGCTCTAGCAACCCGCGAGTCGCACCAGGGGTTGCGTAAGCGAATCTCTGAATTTTCGCAGGGACTTCGCCGCCCACATTGGGGGTCCGGCCAGCCCGCCCTCCGCCCCCTTGGCCTGGCTAGGCGGGAAGCATGACCTGCGCGGTCAGCCCGCCGCCGACGCGATTGACCATGGTCACGTCGCCGCCATGGCTACGGGCGATGGACCGAACCACCGCCAGGCCTAGGCCGATGCCGCCGGTGCCGCGGCTCCGGGAGGGCTCGCGCCGGTAGAAGGGTTCGAAGATCCGCTCCATCTCGCTTTCGGGGATGCCGGGGCCCTCATCCTCGATCTCGATGATCACCGTGCGGCCCTCGATGATCACCCGCGCCCGAGCGCGGTCGCCGAACTTCACGGCGTTTTCGACCAGATTGGTGACCAGCCGGCGCAGGGCGATGGGATCGCCCTCAATGACAACCTTCTCGGCCCGCTCCACCTCAATGGCGGCGCCGGTCTCGGCCATCTCGTCGCAGACGCTCTCCACCAGGGAGGCCAGTTCGAGCCGGGTTCGAACCCCGGGCTTGGTCGCATCGCGGACGAAGCCCAGGGTGGCGGCGACCATGGCCTCCATCTGATCGATATCGGCCGCCATCTTGGCGCGCTGGTCCTCCGGGACGTTTTCGATACGGAACCGCAGACGGGTGAGGGGGGTGCGCAAGTCGTGGGCGATGGCCCCGACCATGGCGGTGCGGTCCTGAACGTAGCGTCGCAGGCGTTCCTGCATCTGGTTGAAGGCGCGCACAGCCACGGAGATCTCCGCCGAGCCATGAATGGCCAGCGGCGGCGCCTCGGGGTCGCGGCCGAGGCGTTCAGCCGCCTCGGCGAACAGCCGGAACGGTTTGGACAGCCGTCTGGCGAACATCCAGGCGATGGGTGCCATGACCAGGGCCGAGAGCACAAACCAGAGCAGCACACGCTGCTGCCAGACATTCAGTCCCAGGCCCCGCTCGGGCCGGACCACCGCCCACTGGCCGTCAGGTCGCTTCATGGCGATCTCGAAGGGCGCCACAAGGAATCGGTCCTCATGCCCCTCGCCGCTGGCTCGCTCCATGCGATCACGGACGATGCGAAAGACCCGGCGGTCAGAGATCGGCAGGCGGTAGGTCTTGGCGATGATCAGGTCGCTCTTGGGGACGCCAAGGTCATCGGCCAACTGGTCCCTGGCCCACATCATGCTTTCGGCGGTGGACTGTCCGTCGGGCGGATTCTGGCTCAGCTCAAACTGCAGGTCCCGGCGTTCGATCAGAGTCCCTGGCCGTCCCTGCAGGGCCTCGGCGATCTCGGAGAACCGATAGAAATCGGGCACCGGCGGCGGCAGGTTGAACAGCAGGAAGACGCTGATCGCCTGGGCGGTGATCAGGCTGAGCCCGACCAGCATCAACACCCGGACGAACAGAGAGGCGGTCGGGCGCCTGTCGTGGCCTGGGCTCACGGGCGCTTCACCTTGGCGGTGAACATATAGCCTTCGTTACGGATGGTGCGGATCAGGTCATGGCCCCCGCCGTCATCGAGCTTGCGGCGCAGGCGGCTGATCTGGACGTCGATGGCCCGGTCAAAGGCGTCGGAATCCGGGCCGCGGGCGAAATCCAGAAGCTGATCGCGGGTCAGGACCCGCTGGGGACGTTCGACAAAGGCCCGTAGCAGGGAGAATTCCCCGCTGGACAGGTTGACCACCACGCCTTGCGGCGAGCGCAACTCCCGGCGCACCAGATCGAGCCGCCAGCCCGCGAATTCGCAGGCGGCGCCCAGGTCTTCGCCGCCGCCCTGTCGGGTCTGTTCGGCCCGGCGCAGGACGGCGCGGATGCGCGCCAGCAGCTCCCGGGGGTTGCAGGGCTTGGACAGATAGTCGTCGGCCCCCAGCTCGAGGCCCACAATCCGGTCGGTATCCTCGCCCATGGCCGACAGCATGATGATCGGCGGCGCCTCGCCCACCGCCAGCCGGCGGCAGATGGCCAGGCCATCCTCCCCCGGCAACATGACGTCGAGGACGATCAGGTCGACGGGATCACGCTCGAGGGCCTGCTCCATCTCCCGGGCGTCGCCCGCCGTGGTCACGGCATAGCCGTGGCGGCCCAGAAAGTCGGAGACGACGTCCCGGATGCCGGGGTCATCGTCGACCATCAGGATGCGGGCGGTTGGGCCGATCGCTTCAGTGGGGGGCGTCTGCATGCGAGCCATTTTCGACCTCCGGCGTAACCGTCAGATTTCACGCCTGAAAAGGCGGCTGTGCGATATCAGCGCGCCAGGACCTGATCGGCGACGAAGGGATTGCTGCGCCGCTCGGCGCCAAAGCTCGACATGGGTCCGTGTCCGCAGACAAACCGCACATCGTCCCCCAGCGGCCAGAGCTTGTCTGTGATGGCGTCGATCAGGTCCTGATGGTTGCCCCTCGGGAAGTCCGTGCGGCCGATGGAGCCCTGGAAGAGCACGTCGCCCACCTGAGCAAATCGGGCCTCCCGGTGAAAGAAGACCACATGGCCCGGGGTGTGGCCTGGGCAGTGATAGACCTCGAATTCTGTCTCACCCAACTGCACGATATCGCCATTCTCCAGCCAGCGATCGGGGGTGAAGGCGCGGGCCTCGGGCATGCCCCAACGGGCGCCGTCGGCGTCCATCTGTTCGATCCAGAAGGCGTCGTCCCGGTGCGGGCCTTCGATCGGAACGCCCGTGGCCGCCTTCAGGGCCGCGGTCCCGCCGGCATGGTCGAGGTGACCGTGGGTGATCCAGATCTTCTCCAGGGTCAGATCATTGTCCTTCAGCGCCTGCAGCAGCCGCGGGACCTCGCCCCCCGGATCAATGATCGCGGCCTTCCTGGTCTTGGCGCACCATACGATGGTGCAGTTCTGCGCCAGGGGCGTGACCGGCGCGATCAGGGCGCGAATGGGGGGCTCTTGGCTCTGCGGCATGGGGCGACCATATCGGCGGCAGGGTTTCCCGCAAGGGGAGGCGGGGATGGGGCCTGTGCTTGATTGTTGGCGCGACGCTGGCCAAGGATAGGTTTTTTGGCGTCGGGTGACGCCTTCGCCAGGGGCAGAACACCATGGTCGCCAGCATCCCCGCCCCAGGCCAGGCCCACTGGTCGTCCAAGGCCGCCTTTGTCCTGGCCGCGGTGGGCTCAGCGGTCGGGCTCGGCAATCTGTGGCGGTTTCCCGCTGAGGCCGGAGCCAATGGCGGCGGCGCCTTTGTTCTGATCTATATTATCTGCGTGGCCCTGATCGGCGCCCCGCTGCTGCTGGCGGAAACCCTGATTGGCCGCCATGGCCAGCGCTCCACCGTCGCCAGCGCCGCCCTGATGGCGCGACAGTCGAACGCCAGCAGCGCCTGGGCGTCACTGGCGGTGGTCGGCATGATCGCTAACTATCTGATCCTGACCTTCTACAGCGTCGTCGCCGGCTGGGTGCTCTATTTCATCTGGACCTCGGGGAGCGACGTCCTGCGCACCATGGCGGCCGGCCAGCCCTTCGCCGGCGCCTATGCGAATCTGAGCGTCGAGCAGGTGCGCCAGCAGATGCCCGACCTCTTCTCGGATCCGGTGAAGATGAGCATCGCCCACTTCGTGTTCGCCGCCACCACCACCTTTGTTGTGGCCCGGGGGGTCAAGGGCGGGATCGAGGTGGCGGCCACCTGGCTGATGCCGGCCTTTTTCGTCCTGCTGCTGGGCATCACCATCTATGCCGGGATCAGCGGCGATTTCTCCGCCGCCGTCGCCTTTCTCTTCACCCCGGACTTCGCCCGCGCCCTGGAGCCCCAGGTGCTGAATTCGGCCCTTGGCCAGGCCTTCTTCTCCCTGAGCCTGGGGGGCGGGGCCATGATCGCCTATGGGGCCTATGCGTCGCGCGATACGAACCTCGGCCAGACCTCGGGCATGATTTCCGCCGCCGACACCGGCGTGGCGATCATCGCCGGCCTGGCCATCTTTCCCATCGTCTTCAGCGTCGGACTGACTCCGGACGCTGGTCCGACCCTGATGTTCCAAACCCTGCCGGCCGCCTTCCACAGCATGCCGGCCGGCGCTCTGGTGGCGCTCGCCTTCTTCGTTCTCGCCCTGTTTGCGGCCCTGACCTCGTCGGTCTCCCTGCTGGAAATCTCCACGGCCTATTTTGTTGAACGCCTCCGCCTCAGCCGGGGAGTGGTGGCCAGCCTGCTGGGCGCCAGCTTCTTCCTGATCGGCATGGTCTCGGTCCTGTCGTTCAACGTCTGGGCTGATCATCGCCCCTTGGCCTTCCTGCCAGGCTTTGAGAACGCCAACTGGTTCGACGCCTTTGACGGGGTGACCGGGCGCATTCTCCTGCCCCTGTCGGGGCTGATCACAGCGGTGTTCATCGGTTGGATCGCCGACCGCAAGCTGGTCGACGACGAGACCGGCCTGCAGCGCAGCCCCCTGCTGCCCCTGTGGCGGTTCCTGATCGCCTGGCTCTGCCCGATCGCGGTCTTCCTGATCCTGCTGTTTGGCCTGTTCCCGCAGCTGATCCGCTAGGGAGCGGCCGCCGTCCCACCGCTTTCGACGTCCTTGCTGCCGATCCACGATGTTCTAGAGGCGTTGCAAGACGCCCTGAGCGCAGGCCCGCGCGCGGTTCTGGTGGCGCCCCCTGGGGCGGGCAAGACGACCGTGACACCGCTCGCCCTGCTGGACGCGTCCTGGCTCGGGGGCGGGCGCATCATCATGCTGGAGCCCCGCCGCCTGGCCGCCCGGGCCGCGGCTGAACGGATGGCCGCGACCCTGGGGGAGGCGGTTGGCGAGACCGTCGGGTTTCGCGTGCGAATGCAGTCAAAGGTCTCGGCCCGCACGCGGATCGAGGTGGTCACCGAGGGGGTCTTCACCCGGATGATCCTGGGTGATCCGGGCCTGTCGGGGGTCGGCTGCGTCATTTTCGACGAATTTCATGAGCGCAGCCTCGACGCTGATCTCGGCCTGGCCCTGGCCCTGGACGCCCAGAGCCTTCTGCGGGAGGACCTGCGCCTGCTGGTCATGTCGGCCACCCTGGACGGGGCGGCTGTGGCCCGGCTGATGGGCGCCGCCCCGGTGATCGAGAGCCTGGGCCGCGCCTATCCGGTAGAGACCCGCTATCTCGGGCGAAGCGAGACCCTGCGCCTGGAAGACGCCGTGGTCCGGGCCATTGAGCGGGCCCTGGCTGAGGAGGCCGGCGGGGTGCTGGTCTTCCTGCCGGGCCAGGGGGAGATCCTGCGAACGGCGGAGCGCCTGGCCGAGCGCCTGCGCCGCGACGACGTGCTGGTTGCTCCGCTCTATGGCGCCCTGGATCCCAAGGCCCAGGACCGGGCGGTGGCCGCGCCGCCGCCGGGGCTCCGCAAGGTGGTGCTGGCCACCTCCATCGCCGAAACCAGCCTGACCCTGGAGGATGTCCGGGTGGTGATCGACTCCGGTCAGGCCCGGGTTCCGCGCTTTGATCCCTCCAGCGGCCTGACGCGGCTAGCCACGGTGCGGGTCAGCCGGGCCGCCGCCGACCAGCGTCGCGGCCGGGCCGGCCGGACCGCGCCGGGCGTCTGCTACCGGCTGTGGGACGAGGCCGAGACCCGCGCCCTGCCGGCCTTCGCCGACCCTGAAATCCTGGACGCCGACCTGTCGGGCCTGGCCCTGGACATGGCGCGCTGGGGGGCGAAGTCGGCCGACGACCTGGCCTTCCTCGACCCGCCGCCCAAGGCCGCCTTGGCGGAGGCTCAGGCCCTGCTGCGCCGGCTGGAGGCTGTCGATGCGGCAGGCGTCCTGACGCTGCACGGCGAGGCCCTGGCCGACGTGCCCCTGCCGCCGCGCCTGGCGCACATGGTGCTTAGGGCCGCCGAACATGGACAGGCGGCCCGCGCGGCCAAGATCGCCGCCCTCATCACCGAGCGGGGGATCGGCGGGCGCGAGGCGCACCTCACCCACCGTCTGGAAGCCTTTGACCGCGACCGCTCGCCCCGGGCCCGGGACGCCCGCGCCCTGGCTGAGCGCTGGGGGCGGGGGGTGCGGGAAGGCCGCGCCGCCCCGCTCAGCGACGGCCAGATGCTGGCGCTCGCATACCCTGAGCGGGTGGCCAAGGCCCGTGGGCCGCAAGGGGAGTTTCAGCTGGCCACGGGCCGCGGGGCCTTTATTGAGCCCGGCGATGTCCTGGCCCGCGAGCCCTGGCTGGCGGTGGCCGAGCTCGGCGGCGGGGATCGCCGCGACCGCATCCTGCTGGCCGCGCCCCTGACGGAATCGGAGATACTGGCGGCCTTCGCGCCGATCCTGGAGACCGAGGACCGGATCGAGGAGAGCCCCGGCGGTCGGATCCGCGTGCGCCGCCTGACCCGGCTTGGACGGCTCGCCCTGCACGAAAGCCTGGATGACAATCCGCCGCCCGAGTTGGTGGCCAGGGCCCTGGCCGCGCGCCTGCGCCGGGACGGGCTGGGCGGCCTGCGCTGGGGCGCGGCGGCGAGCGCGCTGCGCCAACGGGTGGGCTTCCTCCGCGAACAGGATGAGGCGACCTGGCCGGACCTCTCCGACGAGGCCCTGGCGGCCCGGCTCGACGACTGGCTGACGCCCGTGCTGCATGGCCTTCGGGGGTTGTCTGACCTCACGCCCGACCTGTTGGACGGCGCGCTGCGGAGCCTCGTGCCCTGGGACCTCCAGCGGCGTATCGAGGCTGAGCTGCCCACCCACTGGACCGCGCCCACCGGCAATCGGGCGCAGATCGACTATGAGGCCAACGGCGGTCCGCGGGTGGAAATCCGGGTGCAGGAGGTGTTCGGACTGAACGAGCACCCGATGGTGGCCGGGCGCCCCCTGACGCTCGCCCTGTTGTCGCCAGCCCGCAGGCCAATCCAGCTGACCCAGGATCTGCCGGGATTCTGGCGCGGCTCCTGGCGCGATGTGCGGGCCGACATGCGCGGCCGCTATCCGCGCCATCCCTGGCCCGAAGACCCGTCGGTGGCCGACCCGACCACCCGGACCAAGCCCCGGAGTTAGCTGGCGGCGTAGATCATCACGCCGGTGGCCACCGACAGGTTCAGGCTGTCGGCCCGGCCGCGCATGGGGATCTTGACGTTGACGTCGCAGAGCCCGGCCATTTCCGGCGGCAGGCCCTGCTGCTCATTGCCCATCAGGATCAGGGCCGGATGCACATAGTCAGCGCTGCGGTGGTCGACCTCTGCGCTCAGCAGGGTGCCGACCACAGAGCCTGGCCAGTCGCGGCGCCAGGCGGCGAATTCCGCTTCGGTGGCCTTCGCTATGGGGACGGCGAAGATCGAGCCCATGGTGGCGCGCACCGCCTCCACCGAATAGGGATCGCAGCATTCGCCCACCAGCACGACAGCTCCGCAGCCCGCCGCGTCGGCGGTGCGGATGATGGTCCCCAGATTGCCCGGATCGCGCACCCGGTGCAGGGCGACCCAGGCCTTGGCCAGCCTGGGCTGCAGGGCGGTGAGGGGGGTGAAGACCTGGGGAAAGACGCCGACCACGGCCTGGGGATTGTCCCGGCGGGAGACCTTGGCGAGGATTTCGGCCGTGACCTCGATCACCTCGCCGCCGGCGTCCTCAGTCGCCTCGGCTGCGGCCCGCAGCAGGGGATGGTCGGCGGCGTCGGGGCCATAGAGCAGGATCTCCGGCGCATGACCGGTCTCCACGCCCTCGGTGACATTCTTCAGCCCCTCGGCCACAAACAGGCCGGTCTCGTCGCGGGTCTTGCGCAGGTGCAGGGCGCGCACGGCCTTGACCGTGGGATTGGTCAGGGAGGTGACGGTGCGACCGCTCACGAAGCCCACCGGGCATAGAAGGACAGGCCGATCTCCCGCTCGCCGGACTCTTCGGCCAGGGCCAGCTCGCCCCACTCGATTGTTCCGCCGCGCTCGGCGAGGCGCTCAGCCATGAGACTCGCCAGGGCCGCGCCGGAGATCCGTGCGGCATAGGCGTTCAGGATGAGAAACGAGGCATTTTCCGAAAGAAGTTCGGCACATAGGGCCGAAAGCTCTGGCAGGTCCTCAAATAGCCGCCACACCTCGCCGGTGGGGCCGCGGCCGTACTTGGGCGGGTCAAGGATGATCCCCTCATAGCGCGACCCCCGGCGGACCTCCCGCTGCACGTAGCGCCGGGCGTCCTCGCAGATCCAGCGGATGGGACGGTCGGCGAGGTCCGAAAGCTGAGCGTTCTCCCGGGCCATGGCGATGGCCTTCTTGGAGGCGTCCACATGGGTCACCGCCGCCCCGGCCGCGGCGCAGACCAGGCTGGCGACGCCGGTATAGCCGAACAGGTTCAGCACCCGGGGCGGCTCGACCTGCGCCTGGATCTGGCTGCGGACACGCGCCTCCAGCCATTCCCAGTTGGCCGCCTGTTCGGGGAAGAAGGCCAGGTGGCGGAAGGCGGTGAAGCGGGCGTTGAACTTCGCCTGGCGCCAGGCCATGGGCCAAGCCTCCAGCGGCGCGCCCTGGAAACGCCAGCGGCCGGCGTCCTCCTCGTCGCTCGGGTCGAAGACGGCGTCAGCGGCGGCCCAGACTTCAGGATCCAGCCTGGGCGCCCAAAGGCACTGGGGTTCGGGACGCACCACCGTATAGGGGCCATAGCGCTCAAGCTTCTTGCCATCGCCAGAGTCCAGCAGCCCATAGTCGGCCCAGCCGGTGGTTCGCATAACGCCCGGCGATGGGGCGACGGAGGGGCGTCGGGATGTCATGGGGTCTCGATTACGAAAAAGCCGCCTCCCGCGCCAGGGGATGTCGTTCTATAGGCCGCGGTATGGTCGGTGCGGCTGAAAAGGCTGGATAATCAGGCGCGGGGTTGTAAGAGGGCCAAAACAGGTATCCGGTGGTCGGCTGAGTTCGAGGGGGATTTGAGGTGGAGAGCGTCAGCACCGCACGGCGTCGGTCGGCCCGCAAGGCCAAGGGAGACGGCCATCTGCGCAGGGCCGAGATCCTGCAGGCCGCCGAACGCATCTTTGTAGCCGAGGGATTCGAAGGCGCCACGATCCGCCGGATCGCCGAAGAGGTAGGGGTGTCGTCTACGGCGCTCTACATGCACTTTCCCGACAAGGCCTGCATCCTGGTGGAGATTTGCCAGCGGGTGATGCAGGAGCTTCTGGACCGCAACAGTCAGATCGCCCTGCGCCCCCTTGATGCGGTCAACCGCACCCGGATGATGCTGGACGCCTATATGCGGTGGGGGTTTGCGCATCCCAATGCCTACCAGCTGGTGTTCTCCGCCGCCCACCCGTTGCCGCAGGGGACCGACGCCACCGCCGAACTGGCGGCGGCCTGCTACGACAAGTTCTGTGGTGTGGTCCGCGAGATCGCCGCCGAGGGGCGCCTGCGTCTTGGGGACGGCGACAGCGCCGCCCAGTCGCTTTGGGCCGCCTGCCACGGGGTCGTCACCCTGCGCCTGTCGCGCCCCAACTTCCCCTGGCGGTCCGAGGATGAACTGATCCAGGTGACCATTGAGGGTCTGCTCAGCGGCCTTACTGTGGACTAGATCGCGCCGACGCGTCCCTAAGGCGCGCCGGCCCCGGTGGGGCGCGCATAGGCGTAACCGCCCCGGGCCAGATCCTGGGAGACGGTGATCCGGGCCGTGCCATTGTTCAGCCGGGCGCGATAGACCTGCGTGCCCTCCATCACCCGCATCACATAGTTCCGGGTTTCGGAAAACGGGATGCACTCGATGAAGTCGATGGGATCGGTGCCGGCGCCGCGGGGGTCGCCGCAGAAACCGACCCACTGATTTGGCCGGCCAGGGCCGGCGTTATAGGCCGCGATGGCCAAGGGGTAGGAGCCGCTGAACTGGTTCAGCATCTGGGAGATGTAGGTCTGTCCCAGGCGCATATTGTAGTCGGGCTCGTCCAGCATGTCGGCCGAATAGGACAGACCCATCTGCCGGGCGACAATCTGGGCGGTGGCCGGCATCACCTGCATCATGCCCCGGGCGCCGGCCGGCGAGCGGATCACCGGATCAAAGCCGCTTTCCTGGCGGGTGATCGAGAGGGTGAGCGCCAGCTCCGGCGCGTTGGGCACCTGCGGCGGGGTCCTGTGGGGATAGCCGCGCAGGGGCAGGACGTGTCCCAGGGTGGCGGCGCCGCGCACCACCAGCATGGAGCCGGTCTGGTCCCCATAGCCCCGGGCCATGTCGACGATCAGCGCCTGCTCTGCGGCGTTGGGAACCGTGTCCTTCAGATGGAGGGCGAAGGTCCGGAAGAGGGCCGATTCGCCGATCTCATTTAGCCGGCGCGCCGCCCGCACCACGTCGCGACCCTCGAATCGGGCGCGGTCGAACTCGGTGATCTCCGGTTCCGGGGGCAGGGTCATGGTCCCGTCGCCGACCTTCTCGCCGGCCAGCTGACCATAGAAGGTCGTATTGTGCTCGCTGGCGGCTCGATAGAAGCTTTGGGCCGCGGCGGCGTCGCCCATGGCTTCGTGAGCCCGCCCCCGCCAGTAATAGGCCCGGCCCAGGGTGATCGGGGCCGAACCGATCTCTGCGATGGCGGCGAAGTGACGATCGGCCAGTTGCGGGTTGTTTAGTCGCCGCAGGGCGATCCAGCCGGCGTAGAACTCCGCCTCGGCCGCCGAAGCTCCAACCTTCAACCCGGTATTGGCCGAGGCGCGATAGGCGTTCCGATAGTCACCAGCCCGGATGGCGGCCAGGGTCATGGGATAGCGCTCGCGCCACACCCGGCCCGCCGCCGCCGACTCGCCGGCCTGATCCTCCGGCAGGGGCGCCAGCAGGTCATAGGCCCGGGACTCCTGACCGCGGGCGCGGTGGTAGGCGGCCCGCTCAAACGCGATGCCGGGATGACCGGCCTGAGACGGGGTCAGGCGGGCCAGCATGCCTTCCGCCGCCGGCGAGCCCGACCGCAGGGCGATCCGGGTCTCGGCGATGGCGCGTTCGTCCGGCGGGAGCAGACCCAGCATGGCCTGGGCCGCAGGTCCCTGCTGGCCGTAAAGCAGCCGGTCAGCCCGTCTGACATGGTCCTCAGGCCGCAGATAGCCGCCGAACTGGGCCAGCATCGAGGCCTGCACGTCGGCCTCAAACACCTGGTCGCGCCAGACTCGCCGGATCAGGGCGGTGGCCTCGGCCTGCTGCCCGGCGGCGTTCTGGGCGCTGGCCAGGGCCAGGGCGCCACGGGCGCTCGCCGGCGCCTCGCCGCCGAACCAGGCGATGGTCTGCTGCGCGCTCATGCCCGAGGTCGCCAGGAGCCGTTCGGCGTTTGTCTGTCGTGCGGCCCCCCTGGGCCAACCGGCCAGGTCCCGTCGCGCCTGATCGGCCTCGAAGAAGCCAATCGAATCGCCGGCCACATCCACCAGTGTCCAGGTGGCCAACTTCTTTCCAGTGGGGTCGGACATGGCGCCGATGAGGCTGCGGGCGCCGGCGACATCCTTGCGTCGCGCCGCGGCCAGGGCCTGACGAAGCAATTGGCTCTCGCTGGCGCTCATCGGCGCCAGCGGCGTGCGCTGGATCGGCTGGAGTTCGATCGGCCTCGGGAACGGGTCTGTGTCGGTGGCGCGGGGGGTTTGCGCATGAGGAACCCCGACCACGAGGAACAACGCGGCGGCGGTCAGAAGGGTCTTCGGCGCAAGGACGGGCAAGCAGAAACTCTCCAGGCTCTCGCCCCTTGGGCGATACGGGCGGTTGCGGCGGGGGCCGCGCCGGACATATTGTCCGCGCAACATCATAGGCCGCAACAGCATGCGGCGCTTTCACGGCTTTTTGCAGACAATGTCCGAACCTTTATTCAGGGGCGTGATGCCGGCCCTGGTGACTCCCTTCCGCGACGGCGTGGTGGACGAGGACACCTATGTGGCCCTTATCGAGCGCCAGATCGCCGGCGGCGTGCACGGCCTGGTGCCGGTCGGCACCACCGGGGAGACCTCCACCCTGTCCCATGACGAGCACCGGCTTGTGGTCGAGCTGTGCGTCAAGACCGCCGCCGGTCGTGTGCCGGTGATCGCCGGCGCCGGCTCCAACTCCACGCGCGAGGCGATCGAGCTGGCCAAGCACGCCAAGGCCGTCGGGGCCGACGCGGCCATGGTGGTGACCCCCTATTATAATCGCCCCAGCCAGGAGGGCATGTACGCCCACTATGCGGCGATCAATGACGCCGTTCAGCTGCCGATCATCATCTACAATGTGCCCTCGCGCACCGGGGTGGACATCGCCAACGAAACTTTGGGGCGACTGTCCAAGCTGCCCAACATCGTCGGCATCAAGGACGCCACCGGCGACATGACCCGGCCGACCATGCAGCGTCTGCTGTGCGGCGCCGACTGGGTGATGCTGTCGGGGGATGATCCCAGCGCGCTCGGCTATATGGCCCATGGGGGCCACGGCTCGATCTCGGTCAGCGTCAATGTGGCGCCGGACCTTTGCGCCACCTTCTACAACGCCGCCCTCAGCGGCGACTGGAAGACGGCCCTCTATTGGCAGGACCGGCTCTATCGCCTGCACCGGGCCCTGTTCACCGACGCCTCGCCCGCCCCCACCAAGTTCGCCATGGCCCATCTGGGCCTGTGCTCGGAAGAAGCCCGTCTGCCGATCACCCCGGCCTCTGAGGCCTCGCGCCAGGAAGTCCTGGCGGCCATGCATGACGCCGGACTGATCTGAGGGCGTCATGGCGGGAAAACCCATCGCCGAGAACCGGCGCGCAAGGTTCGACTACTTCCTCGACGACGCCATGGAGGCGGGGCTAGCCCTCACCGGCAGCGAGGTGAAGTCCCTGCGGGCGGGCAAGGCCAATATCGCCGAATCCTATGCCGCGGTTGAGGGGCGCGACATCGTGCTGATCAACGCCGACATCCCGCCCTACGCCAAGGCCAGCCACTTCAACCATGAGCCGCGGCGTCCGCGGAAACTGCTGCTGCACCGCAAGCAGATCGACCGTCTGATCGGGGCGGTCCAGCGGGAAGGGCGCACCATCGTGCCCACCAAGCTCTATTGGAATGACAAGGGCCTGGCCAAGCTGGAGATCGCGCTCGCCAAGGGCAAGAAGCTGCACGACAAGCGCGAAACCTCGGCCGAGCGGGACTGGGCCCGGGACAAGGCCCGGCTGCTCCGCGACAAGGGGTGAGCCTGACCGCCCCGAGCCCGGCCGAGATCGAGGCCATCGAGCGGGCGACCATCGCCGCCGTCGCCCATGACGCCCATGAAGTGATCGGACCCTGGATCCTGGGCTTGCGGCCAGGAACCATCGGCCGCGCCCACAGCGCCGCGCCGCTGGCCCACACCCTGGTGCGCGATGACGGGCTGATCGCCCGGATCGAGGCGGCCTTTCGCGCCCAGGACATGTCGCCGGTCTTTCGCCTGCCAGAGGTTGAGGGGCTGTCGAGCCTCGCCGAGGCCCTGGCCAAACGGGGCTATGTTCCGATCCAGCCGACCCTGGTGATGGGCGCCGACCTGGCCAGGGTGGCTGCAGTCGCTGACCCGGACGAGGTCGTCCTGCTGGAGCGCCCGGACGAGGCCTGGGCCTCGGTGTTCCTGGGGGAGGGCTTTGATCCCGAGGACGGCGCGCAGCGGGTGGCGGTGCTGTCGAGTTCGCCGGGCGCGGTGTTCGCCGCCGTGCGCGACGGGGAGGGGACCCATGCGGTGGGCGTGCTTAGCCTGAGCGCGGACTGGGCCAGTCTGCACGGCATGCGCACCCGGCGAGGCCGCCGGGGACAGGGCCTGGCGGGACAGGTGATGGCGCGGCTGGCCCAGGCGGGTCTTGAGCGCGGGGCCACGCGGGCCTTCCTGCAGGTGGAGGCGGGCAATGCGCCGGCGCTCGCCCTCTATGCCCGGGCCGGCTTTGCGCCGCTCTGGCGCTACCACTATTGGCGGAGCTAGGCGGCGAGCAGCTCACGCGCCCGGATGAAGATGTCCTCGAACATCTGCGGCGTGAGCCGGCCGGTGTTCGTGTTCAGCCGCGAGCAGTGATAGGAATTGATCACCGTATAGGGGCCGGCCTGGAACTCTGAGCCATGGCCGCCGACGCCGGCCGAGGCCTTCAGGCCCAGGGCCCGCAGGACGTTGCGCCGGGACACATCCCCCAGGGTGACGATCACCTTCAGGTTCGGCAGCTCATCCAGGCGCGCCGTCAGGAAGGGCCGGCATGTGGCCTCTTCCGCGGTCTCCGGCTTGTTGCCCGGGGGCGCGCAGCGCACGGCGTTGGTGATCAGGCAGTCGATCAGGCGCAGGCCGTCATCGGGCCGGGCCTCATAGGATCCTTCCGCAAAGCCCTGCTTGATCAGCGTCTCAAACAGCAGCACGCCGGCGAAATCGCCGGTGAAGGGACGGCCGGTGCGGTTGGCGCCCATGCGTCCGGGCGCCAGGCCCACCACGGCGAGCCGGGCCTCGGGATCGCCGAAGGAGGGCGCCGGGCCATTCCACCAGTCGGGATGGGCGTCGCGATTGACCTGTCGATAGGCCACCAGCCGGGGGCAGAGCGGACAGTCCCGGGGCGGCTCGGCGGCGCGACCGGCGAGCTCAGCTTTCGGCATCGGCCTGGGCTTCGCCGCCCATGCGGCTCTCCTGCAGGAACCGGGGCAGGCGGGAGGGCCGGCCGATGATCTCCGACAGGTCGGCAAGGTCGATGAAGGCGTCGGCCTGGCGCCGCAGATCATCTGAGGCCATCGGCGGCTGCGACTTCACCGTCGAGACCACGGTCACCCGGGCGCCCCGGCGCTGAACCGCCTCCACCAGACAGCGGAAGTCTCCGTCGCCGGAGAACAGCAGCAGATGGTCGGCGTGCTCGGCCATCTCCATCATGTCGACGGCGATCTCCACATCCATGTCGCCGCGCCAGCGCTTGCGCCCTTGCGCGTCGGTGTACTCTCGGGCGGCCTTGGTCACCAGGCGGAAGCCATTGTAGTCCAGCCAGTCCACCAGGGGGCGGATGGGGGAGTACTCCTGGTCCTCCACAAGCGCGGTGTAGTAGTAGGCCCGCACCAGCACGCCGCGCTTGCGAAACTCTTCCAGCAGCTTGCGGTAGTCGATGTCGAAGCCGAGTCCCTTGGCCGCCGAGTACAGGTTCGCGCCGTCGATAAAGAGGGCGAGCCGATCGGTGGGGTAGAAGGTCATAAGCGTGGAATTCCTTGAAAGCGGCGCGGGGTCGGGCTGGGACGGAGCGGTGGTGATCGCCCTGGGCAGTAATCTCGCCGGAGATTTCTCGTCCTCGGAAGCCCTTCTGGAAGCCGCCCTGGCGCGTCTGGATCAGGCGGGATTGCCTGTTCTTCATCGGTCCCGCTGGTGGCGCTCGGCCGCCTGGCCGGACCCCTCAGCCCCGGAGTATCGCAACGGCGTCGCCATTGTCGAGACGCCGAATGAACCGAGTTCGGTTCTGCGTACCCTGTTTTCAATCGAGGCGGAATTCAACCGCAATCGGGGCGAAAGGAACGCCCCCAGGACGCTGGATCTCGATCTGATCGCCCATGGGCGTCGCGTTATCGACCTGCCAGACCTGATCCTGCCCCATCCCCGCGCCCACACCCGTCTGTTCGTCATGGGCCCGCTCGCCGAAATCGCCCCGGACTGGCGCCATCCGGTGTTGGGGGAGACGGCGCAGGCGTTGGCGGCGGGGGCGAGCGTCGGGTGTGACGCGCGGGTAGGGTGAGGGGGCGCTCTGCGTCCATTTCCCAAGCGCTTGGGTTATGGTAAGGTCTGAACATGCCCACGGTCCTGCGCATCGGCGGCCTGCGTGTTGTGATCTACACCAATGATCACAGGCCAGCCCATGTGCATGTCCTGGGGGCGGGGACGCAGGCCATCTTCTGGCTCGCCTGTCCCGATGGTCCGCCGAGTTTGCGGGGTAGCTATGGCCTGACGACGGCCGAGCTGAACCGGATCGCGGACGCCTTGGCCGCTAAACTCGCGGCGCTATGTGGTGCATGGGAGCAGATCCATGGCGATTACTGACGCTGAGCGGATCGCCGCCGAGGCGCGGCTTCAGGAGGATCTGAAGGGTCAGCCCAAAGCGGTGACGGCGCGTTACGACCGACGCGTGTCACGCATTGTGGTTGAGCTAGACAATGGCCTTGAACTGGCCTTCCCACCGCGTTTGGCCGAAGGGCTGGAGGCCGCCACGCCCGCTGAGCTGTCCGAGATCGAGATCAGTCCGCTGGGCGATGGTCTCCACTGGCCAAGCCTCGACGTGGACCTCCATGTGCCGGGACTGCTCTCAGGCGTCTTCGGCTCCAAGGCCTGGATGGCCAGAACCCTCGGCGCAGCCGGTGGCCGCGCGCGCTCGGCGCGGAAGGCGAGCGCCGCCCGCGAGAACGGTCGGAAGGGTGGGCGGCCGAAGAAGGCTGTGATCGCCTAGGCTAACGAAGGTCGCAAATACGAGGATTTTGGCTGAAGTGGTGCGTGTCCCCAATTTCCTTCCCTCTGTTAAGGTTGGGGCTTGACGCCCCAAAGCGAAATGCATGGGACTTGTGCCATGGTTGGCGAGCCGGACGCGGCTGACGGGGGTGCGCCCATCTCCAACTTCACCAGATTTCGTTTAGATCGGAGGACCGAGGTGTCAAATATAGGTCCGCGCATCGGGCTTTCGGCAGCTGTCGCTTTATTCACCATGCTGCTGTTTATGACCGCAATGCATGAGTGGGGTTCGCAAAACATGATTTCCTTCTTCGTTATCATGTTGCTGGTTTGTGTTCTTCAAGCAGTTTTGCTTCGGTGGATTTGGGGACGGGTGTTGTGGGGGTTCATGTGGCGGCTAATTTTCCCATCGCGTCGTAATCGCTAGAACCAGAAATCTTGCGACTTTTGGCTCGTCGCCAGATATTTGCTTGCGAATTCCGCTAAGAGGTGTCCGCCTTCCCCCGAGGAGAGCTGGAAACTGGTGCATTCGGCTTGTTCCCACACTCTAACTCCTGCGATACCCGCAGCAGTTGACGGCATGCGACGGCGTTAACGGGTTTCGGCTTGAGCACATGTCTGTCTGCGGCGTTGCACAATCGGTGCGAACCGCCTATTTTGGCGGGTTCTAGATCAGATCTGAGGATTTCATGGCCCGCGTCACCGTCGAAGATTGCATCCAGAAGGTTCCGAACCGCTTCAACCTGGTTCTTCTGGCGGCCCATCGTGCGCGGGGCATCTCCGCCGGCGCCCAGCTGCTGGTGGACCGGGACAACGACAAGAACCCCGTGGTCGCCCTGCGCGAGATCGCCGATGACGTGGTCGACGCCGAGGAGCTGCGCGAGAACCTGATCTCCAGCCTGCAGCGTGTGGACGAACACACCGAGGCCGAAGAAGAGGCCGAGACCCTGGCCCTGCTGGCCGATCCGACCCACGCCCAGATGAGCGAGCTGGAACTGATCCGGGCCCTGCAGAGCGACCGGGATGGCGGTCAGGAGGAGCGGTACTGAGCCCCGAAGGCGCAGACCCCCTTACCGTCCAGGCGGCCCAACCCGTCGCCGAGCCCAAGGACGCGCCCGTGCCGGCGCGTCCCCCCAGGCTGCTTCGCCAATATGAGCTGATCGAGAAGGTCCGCTCCTACGACCCCACCGCCGACGAGGCGCTGCTGAACCGCGCCTATGTCTACGCCATGCGGATGCATGGCTCGCAGAAGCGCGCGTCCGGCGACCCCTATTTCGCCCACCCCATCGAGGTGGCGGGCATCCTCACCGAGTACCGCCTGGACACCGCGACCATCGTCACGGCCCTGCTGCATGACGTGATCGAGGACTGTCCGGTCAGTCGGGCCGATATCGACCAGCTGTTCGGCGAAGAGATCGGCGAGCTGGTGGAGGGCGTCACCAAGCTCTCGCAGCTGGAAGGCAATTCCGAACACACCCGGCAGGCGGAGAACCTGCGCAAATTCATCCTGGCCATCTCCAAGGACGTGCGCGTCCTGATGGTCAAGCTGGCCGACCGGCTGCACAACATGCGCACGCTGGAGTTCATCAAGAACCCGGCCAAGCGCGAGCGGATCGCCCGGGAGACCCTGGACATCTATGCGCCGCTGGCGCGCTCCATCGGCTGCCACCGCATCTGCACCGAGCTGGAGGAGCTGGCCTTCATCCACCTGAACCCGGTGGCCCGCGACGCCATCGGCCGGCGCCTGTCGGCGCTGCGCCAGGAGCAGGGCGGGGCGGTTTCGGTGGTCTCCGACGAGGTGCTGGGTAAGCTGGCCGAGGCCGGCGTTCCGGCCCGGGTGTTTGGCCGCGAGAAGCATCCCTTCTCCATCTGGCGCAAGCTGCAGCGCAAATCGATCGGCTTCTCCCAGCTGTCGGACATCTACGCCTTCCGGGTGATCGTCGATTCCGAAGAGGATTGCTACCGGGCGCTGGGCGTCATCCACCGGGCCTGGTCCAGCGTGCCCGAGCGGTTCAAGGACTACATTTCGACCCCGAAGCGGAACAACTACCGCTCGATCCACACCACCGTCGTCGGCCCCCGCGGCATGCGTATCGAGATGCAGATCCGCACCGAGGCCATGGACCGGGTGGCCGAGGACGGGGTCGCCGCCCACTGGCGCTACAAGAACGAGAGCTATGGCTTCGACGCCGAGGCCCAGGCCGCGGCCGGCGGGCGCGATCCGCTGGTCAATCTGCGCCACCTGGTCCAGCTGCTGGAGCACGGCGGCGATGTGGACGAGCTGGTGGAGCACGCCAAGCTCGAAATGTTCCTCGACCAGGTGTTCGTCTTCACGCCCAAGGGCCGGCTGGTCAGCCTGCCCCGGGGCGCCATGCCCCTGGACTTCGCCTATGCCGTCCACACCGATGTGGGCGACACCTGCATCGGGGTGAAGGTCAATGGCGAGCTGCGCCCCCTTCGCACCCTGCTGCAGAACGGCGACGTGGTGGAGGTGATCCGCGGGGCCAAGCCTGTGGTGCCGCCGGACTGGCGCTCCCTGACGGTCACCGGGCGCGCTCGCTCAGCCATCCGCCGGCACATCCGCCAGAGCGAGAAGGACGAATTCACCAGGCTCGGCCGCGCCACGGTGGAGCAGACCTTCGAGCGGGCCGGCAAGCGCCTGGCCGACGTCTCCCTGCGGCCGGCGCTCGACCGGTTTGCGACGGCGGCGGAGGATGATCTCTATGAGGCTGTCGGCCGGGGCCGGGTGACGCCGACCCAGGTGCTGGACGTGGTCTTCCCCGGCCTGAACGCCTCTGACCGCGCCGCGGCCACCGCCCAGCGGCGGATCGAAGGCGGCGTCGGCGCCAGGTTGTTTGTTCGCGGCAGCGGGTTGAGCCAGGGACTGAACCTGCACTTTGCGCCCTGCTGCAGCCCGGTGCCGGGGGACCGCATTGTCGGGATTCTCGACGCTGAGGGCGGCGGTCTGGCGATCCACACCATCGATTGCGCGGCCCTGGCGGAGTTCGAGGACCGCGAGGAGGTCTGGCGCGACCTGCAATGGACGCCGGAAGCCGAGCGCAACACCATCTCCCGGTCGAGCCTGGTGGCGACGATCAAGAACGCGCCGGGCATGCTGGGCCAGGTCTGTACGGTGATCGGCGAGGCGGGCGGCAACATCGTCAACCTGCGCATGCACCACCGCCAGCGGGACTTCTTCGATGTGGACTTCGACCTCGAGGTCAAGGACGCCAAGCACCTGACCCACATCGCCGCGGCCCTGCGGGCCAATCCCAGCGTCGAGACGGTGGACCGGGCGAAGGGCTGAACCCGCCGCCCGGTCGCTATGGTCAACGGGTCAGTCGAGTCACGGTCAGGGCCGGATCAGCAGCGATCTCGGCCTCGGTGAAGGGCAGGGGCCACCAGGCTTCGGCGGCATAGAGACGGGTCTGGTCTCCATAGTGGGGTGAGTCCGGATGGGCGCTCTGGCCATAGCTGAGCACCGTCTCGGCCTTGGGTCCGTCCGCCTCGAATTCCACAACCTGCACATAGCTTGAGCCATGGACCGGCAGATAGGCCTTGGCCTCATCGCTCCAGACCGAACGCTGGGCGTTCAGCACCCCGATGTCCCCGTCGGCCCCGTGGACGGCCAGCCGCTCAGCGCCCACCGGGCGGACCTGAACCTGACCCCAGGGGGAGTCCAGCGCCAGGCCGCGGGACTGGGTCAGGCGGACGGCCTCGGCCAGGGCGCGCAGGGCGGCGGCGCGCACCTCGGGCGATGGGCTCAGGCCGTGCGGGGTGGTCACCGGCTGCTTTGGATCGAAGGGGATCGCATAGAGGTCAGGGATCTTGTGGGCGGTGGTCCAGAACTCCAGGAAGAGGTGGGTTCCGACGCTGTCGGCGTCGGCCCGACGATCCCAGCGGGCCAGGACGGCGCAGGCCTGGGTGAGGTCGACGACCCCGGTCTCCAGGGTCTGGCGCGGGGTCTGGCCGCAGGCGGCGAGCAGGTCATCCAGAACGAGGTCGGCGGCCAGGACCCTGTTGCGGTAGAGAATGGTCTCCACCCCCTTGCGGTCAAACAGGCGGCCGGCTTGCCCGTCGCTTCCCTCGCGCCACGCGGCGATCTCCAGCAGACCCGAGCGGGTGCGCAGGTTCTGCGGTACGCCTTCTTCGCCGATGACCCGCGGGAAGCCGGTGAGGGGCGCGGCCGGATTGGTCAGCCAGTAGCTGTCATTGCTGTTGGCCACGAAGTCGTCGCGGAACAGGGCGGGCATGGCGCTCCCGGGCATCAGGCCCGCGACGGGCGTCTCGGCTGACACGGGCCAGTCACAGGCGCCCCGGGCGCCGTCCAGTACGAAGAGCCGGGCGGCCCGCCAATTGGCCGCCGCCGGCGCCTCGGCGGCGCAGGTCTGCATATGGGCGTCGCTGAGATTGGGTGTCGCGGTGATGTCGGCATAGAGGGCGCGGCCATGACGGTCGGCGGCGATGGTGTTCACCCAGGGCATGCCGACGCTCTCCACCAGGGCCTGGTGGATGTCCTCGACGGAGCTCGCCACGCCGAACCGCAGCCAGACTTCCGAGGCGCGCAGATTGCCGCGGTTGGCGTCGCGCAGGGCGTAGGCGTGGGCTGTGTCCCAGGCAAAGCCGCTGGACGGAGCCGCGACGACGGGTCCGTAGGCCGTCCGATAGACCGTCCTGCGGCGCGGCTCAGCCTCGCCCTTGACGGGAACCGCGACCTCGACGGCCTCGATCGGATGAGATGCGCCATCCACCAGATAGGTCATCGGATCGCCCGGCTTCAGGTCCAACTGAAAGAGCGAGAAGTGACGGTCGGTGGAGACGGTGTGGGTCCAGGCCACGTCCTTGTTGAAGCCGATGGAGACGCCGGGCAGGCCGGCCATGGTGACGCCCATGACATCCAGCTCGCCCGGAAGGGTCAGATGAACCTGATAGAACCGGTTGGTGGTCGCCCAGGGGAAGTGCGGATTTGCCAGGACAAGGCCTCGGCCCTGCGCGGTCGCTTCCTTGCCGAAGGCCCAGCCATTGCTGCCCAGACCGGCATATTGCGCCGGCTCAGGGGCCAGGAGGGCGGTCTGGGCCGCGCCGCCCGGCGGCTTGGCCGCGACGATCGACGACAGCCAGGCCCCGGCGCTGGCCTGGACCATCTTCTCGTCGTTCAGGCGGAGCAGGTCGTCGAGGGTGATGGGCCGGACCCAGTCGGCGTCGCGGCAAGGCGCCGGCAGGGCAGCGCGGCCCGTGTCGCTGAGATAGCGATTATAGCCCGCCACATAACCCCGGACCATGTCGGCATAGCGGGGATCGACCTCCGCAAAGGCCTGTCGCAGGGCGTCCATGTCGAAGATCGTCCGGAAGAAGACGTCGGCCTCGACATTGGGGATCGGGCGGAAGGACACCGTGGTCTCTCCATCGGCGCCGAAGGTTAGCGCCCGCTCGCCGCTGAGGGTCACGATCTGGTCGGCCATCAGACAGATGTTGTCCTGGGCGTAGGCATAGCCTGCCCCAAAGCCGAGCCCCTCCCGATCCAGGGCGCGGATATGCGGGACGCCATGAGCGGTGCGTCGGATCTCCACCTCACCCTGTCCCAGCGGGCGGTCCGCCGCCTGCGCCTGGGCTGCCCCTGCCAGGATGATGGCGGCCAGAGGCGCCATGGCCGCGCGCAGAAGCCGCGCCCCGCCGGTCGGCGGGGGTGAGAGGGATGGGGGAGTCATGGGCCGTTTCCTCGAATGTCGAACCGGGCGTCGATCACGCCTCTGACCCAACCTTAACCTTGGCGGCCCATTAGTTGCAAACTGGTCGCAACTTGTCGGGAGAGGCGCCTGGCCCGTCTCAGGCCGGCTGAGGCGCCATCCAGTTCCAGGGGGTCTTGGCGCCGGGGAAGGTCTGCGGCGTGCAGCGCAGATAGAGGCTGTCGGCCCAGGTGTGGCCCAGCAGGTAGGTCTTCTTGGCGCTCCCCACCACCACGAAGCCCAGCCGCTCCAGCAACCGCCGGGAACTGGCGTTCTTGGGGTCCACATCGGCGGTGGCCTCGGTCAGGCCGCGTTCCTTGAATGCCCGGTCGATGACGGCTGAGACCGCCTCATGGGCGTAGCCCTGGCCCTGGGCCTTGGGGTGGAGGATGTAGCCGATTTCCGGATCGGCCCAGAAGCCGACCTTGCCCACCACCTCGCCGGCCTTGGTCTCGACGATGAAGTCGTCATTGCGGGTTGCCATCATGCCGTCCAGCCAAAGCTTGGTCTCTTCCAGCTTCTCGTGGGGCAGGGTGGACCAGAAGGCCATGGCATGGGCCGAGGACAGAATCTCGTGCATGGCCTCAAGGTCGCTGGCCTGGGCGGGGCGCAGTCTCAGGCGCTCGGTCGTGATAATCCCGGGCATGAACGAACTCGGCTCCTACGAATCTCCAATCCCATATTGGCGGGCGGACGTGACATCTAGGTCGCCCTCAGATAATTCGCCCACAAGGAGTCGGCCAAATGACCACAGACGAAGTGCTTGAGGAATTCCGCGGCGCCGGCGCCCTGCGAGAGGGCCATTTCGTGCTCTCCTCGGGCCTTCACTCGGCGGTTTTCCTGCAGAAGAATTTGGTCTTCCAGTATCCTGACCGGACTGAGCGGTTGTGCAAGGCCCTGGCGGATTTGATCCGCCGCGAGGTGGGCGAGGTCGATGTCTGCGTGTCGCCCGCGGTGGGCGGGATCATCCCCGGCTACGAGACCGCTCGCCAGCTGGGCGTGCCGTCCATGTATGTCGAGCGCGTGGACGGAAAGCTGCAGTTTCGACGGGCCTTCGCTCTGAAACCCGGCGCCCGGGTGGCCATGGTCGAGGACATCGTCTCAACGGGGCTGTCCTCCCGCGAGTGTGTCGAGGCGATCCGAGAGGCCGGCGGCGAGGTGGTCTGCGCCGCAGCCCTCGTCGATCGTTCGGGCGGCAGGGCCGATCCGGGGGCGCCCTTCCTGGTCCTGGCCCGCCTGGACGTGCCGGCCTATCCCGCTGACCAACTTCCCCCCGAACTGGCGGCGATCCCGATCGAGGACCCCGGCAGTCGGAGGCTGAACACGTGAGCGGTTCCCTGCGTCTGGGGGTCAATATCGACCATGTGGCGACCATCCGGAACGCCCGGGGCGCGGCCTATCCTGACCCGGTGCGGGCGGCGGAGCTGGCCCTGATGGCCGGCGCCGACGGCATCACCGCCCACCTGCGAGAGGATCGTCGGCATATCTCGGACGCTGACATCGACGCCCTGGCGGTGGTTCTGAGGCGCCGCGGGCGGCCGCTGAACTTCGAGATGGCGGTGACCGCCGAGATGGAGGCCATTGCGCTCCGCCACCTGCCGCACGCAGCCTGCCTGGTGCCCGAACGCCGGGAAGAGGTGACCACCGAAGGCGGGCTCGATTTGATCAAGGGCCACAACAATGTCGCCCCGGTGGTCGGCCGGCTGGCGGCTGCGGGCATCCGCGTCTCCTGCTTCATCGACTCAGACCTGGACCAGGTGGCCGCGGCCAAGGCCATGGGCGCCCAGGTGGTTGAGCTTCACACCGGCGCCTATTGCGACGCCGTGCGCGACGGCGATCCCCGCGCGGCCGAGCACCTGTCGCGCCTGGCCGCCGCAGCGGCCGAGGCCGGGCGCCTGGGCCTGGAGGTCCATGCGGGTCACGGGATCGACTTTGAGACCGTCAAGCCGATCGCGGCCATCCCGCAGGTGGTGGAGCTGAATATCGGCCACTTCCTGATCGGTGAGGCCATCTTCATCGGCCTGCCGGCGGCCATCGCCCAGATGCGGACCCTGATGGACCAGGTTCGCGGGGAGAGGGCGGCGTGATCATCGGCCTGGGCTCAGACCTCGCCGATATCCGGCGGATCGAAAAGACGCTGGACCGGTTCGGGGAACGGTTCATCCGCCGCATCTTCACCGAGACCGAGCAGCGGCGGTCCGAACGTAAGCCCGACAAGGCCGCCAGCTACGCCAAGCGGTTCGCCGCCAAGGAGGCCTGCTCCAAGGCGCTGGGCACCGGTTTCCGCCGCGGCGTTTTCTGGCGCGACATGGGGGTGGCCAACATGCCCTCTGGCGCGCCGACCATGGCGCTGACCAATGGGGCTCTGAAGCGTTTGCAGGAGATCACGCCGGCCGGCCACAGGGCGGTGGTGCATGTGACCCTGACCGACGACCACCCCTACGCCCAGGCCTTTGTGATCATCGAGGCCGTGCCCGAATAGCATCAGGGCGTCGGGGAATGGGCGATATGGCCGGCTTCTGGGGCGCTTGGCTTGCTACGGGACGGCCCAGACGATAGCTAATCCCATTCCGCGCGCTCTTTTCGCGCCCCAAGGACACCGCATGAGTGAGAACGTGCAGAGCGCGCCGGCTTCGGAGAAGCCTGACGCCATCCAGGAGATCGTCGAGATCGTGAAAACGGTCGTCTACGCCCTGCTGATCGCCCTGGTCCTGCGGGTGCTGTTCTTCCAGCCCTTCACCATTCCCTCGGCCTCAATGGAGCCGAACCTGCTGGAAGGCGACTACATCATCGTCTCCAAATACTCCTACGGCTATTCCCGCCACTCCATTCCCTTCAGCCCGCCGCTGTTTCAGGGCCGCATCATGGCCCGCGAGCCTTCGCGGGGGGATATCGTGGTGTTCAAGCTGCCCCGGGATGGTCGCACCGACTACATCAAGCGCCTGATCGGCATGCCCGGCGACCGGATCGAGATCCGCGGGGGCCAGATCATCCTCAATGGCGAGCCGATCCCCCGGGAGGCCATGTCGCCGGGGATCATCGACACGGGATACGGCTTCACCCGCGAAGTGATGCGCTATCGTGAAACGATGCCCGACGGCCGGACCTATGTGACCTATGACCTGGGTCCCGACGGCGAGATGGACAACAAGGGTCCGTTCCTGGTGCCCGAGGGCCACTACTTCTTCATGGGCGACCACCGGGACAACTCCCTGGACAGCCGCGCCCCGGCCGAGATCGGGGTGGGCTATGTGCCGGCCGACCATCTGGTGGGCAAGGCGCAGGTGATCCTGCTGTCCTGGGAACGTGCGGCGTCCCTGTTCAAGCCCTGGACCTGGGTCACCGAAGCCCGGCCCGGTCGGTTCTTCAATATCCTCCAGTGATCCACCGGTCATGAACCGGCGTGCGGCCGCAGTCGCTCAGCTCGAGGCGAGGATCGGCCACCAGTTTGCAGATCGCGACCTGCTGGAGCGTGCGCTGACCCATGCCAGCGTCGGCGAGGGCGCCACCAAGGTGCGCCACTATGAGCGTCTGGAATTCCTTGGGGACCGGGTGCTGAACCTGCTGGCGGCCGAGCGCCTGATGGATCTGGACGCTGAGGCGCGGGAAGGCGATCTGAGCCGACGGCTGGCGGAGCTGGTCAACTATCAGGCGTGCGCCACGGTCGCCCGGGACATCGGCCTGGGAGAGGCCCTGCGGCTCTCGGCCAGCGCCACCAAGATCGGGGCGCGGGACTCAGACACCGTGCTGGGGGACGCCTGCGAGGCCCTGATCGGCGCCCTCTATGTGGACGGCGGTTTCGAGACCGCCCGGACCTTTTTCCTGCGCTTCTGGGACGAGGCCTTTGCGGGCCTGAGCGCCCCTCGGAGCAAGGATCCCAAGACCCAGATCCAGGAATGGGCGCAGGGGCGGGGCCTGCCCCTACCGACCTATGGCGTGGTCGCCCGCGAGGGGCCTGACCACGCGCCCGTCTTCACCGTCGAGGTGAGGGTCCAGGGCTTTGATCCCGAAGCCGCCCAGGGACGTTCCAAACAGGAGGCCGAGAAGGCCGCCGCCCTGGCCATGCTGTTGAAACACGAAGGACCACAATGACCCGCGCCGGCTTCGTCGCCATCATCGGAGCGCCCAATGCGGGCAAGTCCACCCTCACCAACCGTCTGGTGGGGGCCAAGGTCTCCATCGTCACCCAGAAGGTCCAGACCACGCGTTTCCCCGTGCGCGGCGTCGCCATTGAGGGCGAAAGCCAGATCGTGCTGGTGGACACCCCTGGCATCTTCGCCCCCCGTCGGCGTCTGGACCGGGCCATGGTCCGCTCGGCCTGGGGCGGCGCCGAGGAGGCCGATGGCGTCATCCACCTGATCGATGTCCAGGCGGAACTCGCCGTGGGCGAGGGGACGGGCAGCCCGGCGGACAAGCGGGCGGTGATCGACGTCCAGACGATCATCGAGGGGCTGAAGGCGTCGGGCCGCAAGGCCATTCTGGCGCTGAACAAGATCGACGGGATCAAGCGTGAGCGTCTGCTGGCCCTGTCCCAGCGCCTGTTCGACACCGGCGTCTATTCCGAGGTGTTCATGATCTCGGCCGCCGACGGCTCCGGCGTGGACGACCTCAAGCGTCGGATGGCTGAACTGGTCCCCGAGGGCCCCTGGCTCTATCCGGCCGAGCAGACGGCCGACCTGCCCGCCCGCCTGCTGGCCGCCGAGATCACCCGGGAGAAGCTCTATCTGCGGGTCCACGAGGAGCTGCCCTATGCGGCCGCGGTGGACACTACCGCCTTCGAGGAGCGCCGCGACGGCTCGGTGCGCATCGAACAGACCATCTATGTCCAGCGCGACAGTCAGCGGCCGATTATTCTGGGCAAGAACGGCCAGACCCTGAAGTGGATCGGCCAGAAATCCCGCGAGGAGCTCACCGAGCTGTTCGACCGTCAGGTTCACCTGTTCCTGCATGTGAAGGTCGACGAGACCTGGGCCGACAAGCGCGAGTTCTACGGCGACGTGGGCCTCGATTTCGACGTCTGAAGGGAGACGTCTGATGGAGTTCGAGGACGACGCCTTCGTGCTTTCGGCCCGGGCCCATGGCGAGACCGGCGCCATCGTCGATCTGCTGACCTCCGAGCACGGTCGCTACGCCGCCCATGTGGCGGGCGGCGCGTCACGGCGCCTGAAGCCCTTCCTGCAGCCGGGCGCCCAGGTCCGGGTGCGGTTTCGCGCCCGGGTGGCCGAGCAGCTGGGCGCCGTCACCCTTGAGCCCATGGGGGAGGGACCCGGCGCCCTCTTCGATGACCCCCTAGCCCTGCATGGCCTCTCGGCGGCGGCGGCCGTGGCCGCCGGCGCCCTGCCGGAGCGCGAACCCCACCACGGCGCCTATCTGGCCCTGGAGTCCCTGATTTCAGCCCTCGCGGTCCCCGACATCTGGCCGGCGGTGTTCGTGCGGTTCGAGGCGGGTCTGCTGCAGGACCTGGGTTTTGGCCTGGACCTGTCCAAGTGCGCAGCCACGGGATCGGTGGACGACCTGATCTATGTCAGCCCCCGCACAGGCCGGGCGGTCAGCGCCGAGGCCGGTGAGCCCTACAAGGACAAGCTGCTGCGCCTGCCGCCCTTCATGCTGTCGGCGCAATGGGGGCTGGAGGCCGGCGATATCGGGTCTGGTCTCGATCTGACGGGCCACTTTCTGGAGGCTTTTGTCTTCAATCCCCTCAACCGGCCCCTGCCGCCGGCCAGGGTCTGGATGATCGACCGGCTGTCTGACGCCAACCGCCTGTGACGGGGCGGTTGCGGCGCGCTAAAATCGCGCCCACGGAGAATCAATGAGCAAGCACATCCCCCCGCCGTCCGATGGCGACGGCGACCGCATTATCGACGAGCCCCTCACCGAGGCCCTGTCGCGGCGCTACCTGGCTTATGCGCTCTCGACCATCACAGGACGGGCCCTGCCGGATGTGCGCGACGGCTTGAAGCCGGTGCATCGGCGGCTGCTGTTCGCCATGCGCCAGCTCCGCCTGGATCCCAATTCCTCGGCCAAGAAGTCGGCCCGGGTGGTCGGCGACGTGATCGGTAAGTACCACCCCCATGGGGACTCGGCGGTCTATGAGGCCCTGGTCCGCCTGGCCCAGGACTTCTCCCAGCGCTACCCGCTGATCAATGGCCAGGGCAATTTCGGC
>NZ_JAUSBZ010000113.1 GCF_030651755.1 Phenylobacterium sp.
TTTCCTCCACCGGCAAGCACTTCTCCGCCGGCATGGACCTGGCGGTGTTCGGCGGCGGCGGCACCTCGGCGGCCGACGCCGGCGCGGCGCCCGACCGTTTCGTCGCCGCCGAGGGCCAGCGCCATCATGTGCGCTGGCTGCAGGACTGCTTCTCCTGCCTGGACGAGGCCCGCATGCCGGTTCTGGTCGCCATCCAGGGGGGCTGTATCGGCGGGGCGGTGGACATGACCAGCGCCTGCGACATCCGCTACGCCACCGAGGACGCCTTCTTCTGCGTGCAGGAGATCAATATCGGCATGACCGCCGATGTCGGCACCTTCCCGCGACTGTGCAAGCTGATCCCTGAAGGCTGGGTCCGCGAGCTGGCCTATACCGGACGGCGTCTGCCGGCCCAGAAGGCCAAGGAGATCGGTCTGGTCAACGAGGTCTTCCCGACCCAGGAGGCCCTGCTCGACCATGTCATGGCCACGGCCCGGGAGATCGCCGAGAAGTCGCCCCTGGCGGTCACCGGGTCCAAGGTGATGATCAACTACGCCCGGGACCACACCATCGCCGATGGGCTGGACTATATCGCCGTCTGGCAGACGGGCATGTTCGCCGGTTCGCACATGGGCGAGGCCTTCAAGGCCAAGGCCGAGAAGCGCCCGGCCGACTTCCCCGACCTGCGCCCCCTGCGCCACGAGATGTAGGCGGGCCTGACCCCTACAGGATCAGTTCGGCGCCCCGCAGATCGGCCCCGGTCAGCTTGGCGCCGGACAGGTCGGCCTCAAGGAAGCGGGCGCGGGGCGCCTGGGCGCCGCTGAGGTCGGCATAGCGCAGGATCGCCCGGTTCAGGTCGGTGCGGATCAGGCGACCCTCCCCCAGCGCCAGGGGGCCGAGTTTGGCGTCGCGAAGATCGGCGCGGATCAGGCTGGAGCCGGTCAGCCGCGCACCGCGGAGGTCGGCGCCCCGCAGGTCGGCCTTGCGCAGGTCGCAGTCGGACAGGTCGGCGCCCTGTAGCTGGACGCCGCGCATGTCCATGCCGAAGAAGATGGCGCCCGGGGCCGGCAGGCCGCTGAGGCGCCGGGCCCTGAGATGGCGCAGGGACCTGAAGTCGGCGCCCTCCAGCCGGGCGGCCGCGCCCTTGGCGCCGTGACTGTCGCAATAGGCTTCGTGGTCGTCGACGATCTCCCGCAGGGGCTGGTCGTCCACATAGAAGACCGTGGCCGGGGCCTTGAGCACCTCGCTCAGATCGACCCCATTGAGTCCGGCGGCCGACAGATTGGCCCCGGCGACCACCGCGCCCCGGAGGGACGCCCCACTGAGATCGGCGCCGTCAAGCTGAGCGCCAGAGAGATCAGCCCCGTCAAGGCGGGCGCCGACCAGCCGGGCGCCGACCAATATGGCGCCGGTCAGGCTGGCGTCGGTGCAGTCGACCGCGGTCATGATGTCGATGAGATTGGCGCCCTCGGCGACGGCGTATTCCAGGTTTCCGGCCCGGGCCTCCGGCGCCAGCACCCGAAAGCCGTCGGCTCGGGTCTGCATGGCGATACAGCCCTCGCGGAGATCACAGCCCGACAGGTCAGCCCCCGACAGGTTGGCCCCCCGCAGGCTCGATCCGCGCAGGTCAGCCTGGGGCAGACGCGCCCCGCGAAGGTCGGCGTCTCGCAGGTCAGCCCCGAACAGATTGGCCCGGCTCAGATCGGCGCCCGCCAGGATCGCCCCGCACAGGCGCGCCCCCGTCAGGTCGGCTTCGGCCAAAAGGGCGCCTTCCAGGTTCCAGTCGGCCCGGTCGGCGCGCACCAGATCGGCCCGCCGCCCCCCCGCCAGCCCCTGAGCGAAGCGGGCATGGGCGGACAATATCGCACGGAGTTGTGCGGCGGTCTGGGGACGCAGATGAGAGGCGGGACTTGCCATGGACGACCTTTGGATGAGGCCGACAAGGTGGTCCCGAGCCGTTTAAGGAAGGGTTGTCCGCAGCCCCTGCAGCCAAACTAATCCTGGCTGTCACCCGCCGAGGCGCCGCCCTGGCCGGCGGCCTGAAGAAGAGCGGCGATACGGTCGGTGGCGTCGGCCGCCTGGCTCAGCATCTGCAGGGGACCAGAGCCTGGGCGCACAGCGGCGACCATCTGATTGGCGGCGGACTGGGCCACCGTCACTGCGGTGTTCTGGGCGGTGGTGAAGCCGGTCCGGGTCAGGGTCGAGGCCGTGGCGTCCTGATAGATGAAGCCGTGGACGGGATAGGTGGTCGAGCCGAGATCGCCGACCGAGTCGTACCAGACCTTGACCTGGGTCCAGTCGCCCTTGGGGGAGACGTCAATCACGGTGACGTCGCGCTCAATCTGACCACGGCTCCCATTGATCCGCGACCAGTTGGCGTGGCTGATCTGGATGACCCGATCGGTCAGCACCTGGCTGACCACGGCGACGTGGCCCAGGCGCATGGCGCCGGTGGGCTTGAAACAGAGGACCGCGCCAGCCTGGGGGGTGTTGCCCGTATCGTACTTGCCGGCGGCCTGTTTCCACCATGTCCAGGCGTCGCCGAAGATCTGCACCCCGGAGATCATCCGGGCGAACGGCACGCACTGCCAGTAGGTGTCCGCAAAGGCGGAGCTGACAGGGGCAAGCGCCATAACCGCCGCAGCCGTCATGGAACCAAGGACCAGGCGTGTCCGTTTCATCATGTTGGGCGTAACTCCCCGACGCGAACTGGCGTTAGGGATAGTTTCTCACGCCGCGAATGAAAAGAGGGTTTATGCGCCTGCGACCTTCGGCGCCCGCCCATTCCACAGCTCCGCCCACAGCTTCATGCGTCCGCGGGCTGGCTTCTCGATCAGATGATAGGAGAGCGCCGCCAGTGGAACCACGCCTATCAGCAGCACCAGCCACAGGCCTAGGGGCAACTGGCCACCTTCAAGCTTAAGCAGACTCGCGGCGCCGTTCGCGAATACAATCTTCCACGGCACGCAGACCATGTAGATCGAATAGCTGATCTCACCCAGATAGATCAGGATGGGGGCGCACAGGACCTGGGAGCCCGCCTGCGCCAGTCGGGCGAGGTAGAAGATCAGGGCGGCCGTCGACAGGACGATGAGGGTGTCGGACAGGCCCGCGGCGGCCGCAAACAGGGCGGCGGCGCCCGAAATAGCGGCGCCGGTGAGGGCGCTGCGTCTCCCGCCGCCCGCCCGTTCCCGCCAAAGGCTATGCAGGGCGCAGCCCAGGGCGAAGCAGGGGACGATGCGCAGGGCGCCCCAGCGGATGGTGGCCAGGGTCAGGGGATGACCGGCCAGGGCTTCGAATCCGGCATAGAGCAGCGCCATGAAGACCGCCGCCAGGGTCACCGCCACCAGGGGCCGGGACTTCAGGGCCAGGGCCGCCCAGGCGAAAAGGGGGAAGGTCAGGTAGGCGAACCACTCGGCCGAGATGGACCAGGACGGATGGTTCCAGCCGGCCACCGGCGCAAGACCCCAGGCCTGGACCAGCAGCAGGTTGGCCGGCAGGGATTCCCAAGACAGGATGTTGGGATCGACGGCGAAGCCGGCCGCGCCGGCGGCGGCCGCCAGCACGCCCATGCCAATCAATGTGGCCAGGTGCAGAGGATAGATCCGGGCCAGCCTGGCCCAGAGGAAGTTTCCATAGGCGAAGCGGCCGGTCTCCACCTCGCTGCGATAGACGTGGCAGAGGATGAAGCCGGACAGGATGAAGAACAGCTCCACCCCCAGATACCCCTTGGCCACGAACAGGGGGGTCGTCGCCGTCGCCAGGGCTGGCCAGTAGTGAAATAGCACCACCCAGAAGGCCGCGAAGAACCGCAGCGAGGTCAGAGGATGGATCTGTTGAGCGTCGGTCATTGGCCTTCGGACTCTCGGGCGGCGGCGGACTTGAAAACGGCTTTCAGCGCCCAGTCTGGCCCCAGAAGCCTCACCATCGCGTTAGCGCTGCGACCGATCCTGCAATCGTCTAAGGCTGGCGGTCTCATCCTGGAGAATCACGCCGATGGACTCGCTCCTCGTCCTGCTCACCGACCCTGTCGCCTGGGCCGCCCTCATCGCCCTGATCGTGATGGAGGTCGTGCTTGGCATCGACAACCTGGTCTTCATCTCAATCCTCTCGAACAAGCTGCCCGAGCACCAGCGGAGCCGGGCGCGCAAGATCGGCATCGCCCTGGCCCTGATCATGCGCCTGGGCCTGCTGTCGACCCTGGCCTTCCTGGTCGGCATGACCCAGACGGTGTTCAGTATCCCCCTCGAGGGTCCCCCGGACCCGGTGCATGGCATGCCCATGTTCGAGATGGACTTCTCCTGGCGCGACCTCATCCTGATCGCCGGGGGGCTCTTCCTGGTCTGGAAGGCGACCACCGAAATCCACGAGAAGGTCGATCCCGAAGCCACCCACGGGCTGATGGATGTGAAGGCGCCGGTGGTGGCCAACTTCTCGTCGGTGATCGTTCAGATCCTGCTGCTGGACCTGGTCTTCTCCATCGATTCCATCCTGACCGCGGTGGGCATGACCGATCACCTGCCGATCATGGTGGTCGCGGTGGTGTTCGCCGTCGGCGTCATGCTGCTGGCCGCCGATCCCCTGGCGGAGTTCATCGACTCCAACCCCACCGTGGTCATGCTGGCCCTGGGATTCCTGCTGATGATCGGGGCCACCCTGATCGCCGACGGCTTCGGCTTCCATGTGCCCAAAGGCTACATCTACGCCGCCATGGCCTTCTCGGGACTGGTGGAAGGGTTGAACATCTTCGCCCGCCGGGCGGCCCGGCGGAAAAATCAGGCCCGCGCATTGGAGCATGCATCGCCGGCCGGTTCTGATAACCTCTGAGCATTAATCCCGTCCCGGGGCGTCGCAGGACGCTTCCGGGGCGGACTCAGACATTTTCAAGACCTGTGATGGGTGACGCGCTTGCGTCGCGCAGAAGCAGATAATTGGCGGCGCTCGAACGTCGCTTTGGAAACGCCGCGTTGCAAGAGCCCCAAGTCTTTGACGAGGCTGATCGCCGCCTCACGCTCATTTCGGTCCTGATCGTCTTCCTGCTGAGCGCCATGAGCCAGACCGTGGTGGCGACAGCCATGCCGCGGATCGTCTCGGACCTGTCAGGCCTCCATCTCTATGCCTGGGCCACCACCGCCTATCTGCTGGCCTCGACGGTGATGGTGCCCATCTGGGGCAAGCTCGGCGACATCTATGGGCGCAAACCGATCCTGTTGATCGGCATCGGCGTCTTCCTGAGCGGGTCATGGCTGGCGGGTCTGGCCGGGGAGTTCGGCGACCTGCCCCTGCTGGGCGGCGGCATGATCCAGCTGATCACCGCCCGCGCCATACAGGGTGTCGGCGGCGGCGCCTTGTTCACCATCGCCTTCGCCATCATCGCCGATCTCTACGCCCCGCGGGAGCGAGCCCAGTTCTCCGGCCTGTTCGGCGCTGTCTTTGGGGTGGCCAGCATCTTTGGCCCGGTCATCGGCGGCTTCTTCACCGACCACGGGACGGTGACCCTGGGCGGTCATGTCATCGAGGGGTGGCGCTGGGTCTTCTATGTGAATGTGCCCTTCGCCCTGGCGGCGGTGGCGATGATCCTGGTGAAGATGCCGGCCCTGCCGCCCCGGGGGGAAGGGCGGATCGACTATGCCGGAGCGGCCCTGATCGTCGTGGGCTTCACAACCCTGCTCCTGGCCATCACCTGGGGGGGCCAGGCCTATGGCTGGGGCTCACCCATGATCCTGGGCCTGCTGGCGACGGCGGCGATCTCCCTCAGCGCCTTCATCGCCGTGCAGAGCCGGGTGCGCGATCCGATCCTGCCCCTGGACCTGTTCAGGAACCGCACCTTCAACACCGCCAACGGGGCGGCCTTCATCTATTCCATGGCCTTCATGGGGGTGACGTCCTTCCTGCCCCTTTACATGCAGGTGGGCCAGGGCGTCCCGGCCACCCGCAGCGGCCTGACCATGCTGGCCCTGATGGTCGGCCTGGTGGCCTCATCCACCCTCAACGGCCGCCTGGTGACAAAGACCGGGATCTACAAGCCCTTCATGATCGGCGGCGGCGCCGTTCTGATCCTCGGGGTCTTCACCCTCTGTTTCATCGGTCCGGACACCAGCACCCTTGATCTGGCCTGGCGGCTGCTGATCGTCGGCATCGGCCTGGGGCCTGGGCAGAGCCTGTTTGGCCTGGCGGTGCAGAACGCCGTGCCCATGCACCAGCTGGGTGTGGCCACCAGTTCAGGCCAGTTCGTCCGCCAGATCGGCTCGACCATGGGGGTCGCCCTGTTCGGCGCCATCCTCACCTGGGGGCTGACCGCCGAGCTTGGCCGGCAGTCGGCCGCCAACCCCGCCCTGCAGATGGAATCCCTGGAGCTGTCCGACCTGCAGCGGATGGCCATGGAACGGGACGCCGATCCGGGCCTCGCCGAGGCCCGGGCCGCTGATCCGGCCTCTGCGGCGGCCGACCAGGTCATCCGCGAGAGCCTGTCGCGCGCCGTCGTCTACGGAATCATCTTCAGCCTGGCGGTGCTGCTGATCGGCTTCGTGCTGATGCTGATGATCCCGGCGACCCGCCTGAAGGAGCGCGAGATCGCGCCGCTGGCCGCCGCCGAGGAGGCCAAGGCCGGCGCGCCCTAGCGCGTTCCCATAAGTCGGAGCCGGTTATCGGAACGCGCTCTAACCTTGGGACTTAGCATGGTGCGATCAGCTCTCGGCGACCTCGGGCAAGAGCAGGCTGAAGTGGTCCTCGACCGCCTGGTAGCACTCGCAACAGGCCTCCTCGAGCCCGTCCCGGTCGAGCACCTCCACATGGCCGTGGTGCTGACGGATCAGCCCCCGATGCTCAAGGGTCTTGGCCACGCCCGAAACCGTGGTCCGCTGCACCCCCAGCATCTCGGCCAGGCTCTGCTGGGTGAGGCGGATGATGTCGGTGTCCGAGCGGTCGTGGGTTGTCAGAAGCCAGCGACAGGCCCGCTGCTCCACCGGATGCAGGGCGTTGCACACCACAGACTGCATGACCTGGGCGAGCAGGGCGTCGGCATAGCGGGAGAAGAGGTCGGCGATCTCCGGCCGACGGCGCTTGGCCGCCTCCAGCTGCTCGGTGGCGATCACCAGGACCGGACCGGCGATCTGCACCACGGCGCGGCCATAGGCCGGCTTGTGGCCAGAACTGACGATGCCGCCGGCGGCCCCTTCGCGGCCGATGCTGGCGGCCTCCACCTCGCGCCCGTCCCGGGTCACCAGCTGCAGGGAGATGATCGCCGAACGGGTCGGAAAGTGGGTGAGATCTACATCGTCGCCGGGTTCGAACAGCACGCGCCCCCGCTCAAGGTTCAGCTGTCGGATGTGCGGGGCGATATCCTGCAAAACCGCGCCCGGCAGGGCGGCGAGCAGGCGGTTGGCCCGCAGCGCGGTGGTGTCGGAGAGCCCGGCATAGGCGCGGGGATCGGATGATGACTGACCCATGGACATGGGAAGGAAACGCCTCAAACGGCACGAGGTGACAGGGAAGCTTCACAGAAGGCCCTACAGCCTCGCGCCGGCCGAGTCCGTCGGGCGCCCGACTATTGGTGGCTGGCCGGGGGCCTGATCTACAGAAAGCTGTAGGGGTCGACATCGATCACCACCCGGACGGACCCAGGCGGTTTCACCCGGGCGCGCCAGGCGGCCAGATAGGCCGACAGATCCACGGTGCGGTCGGCCCGCACCAGGAAGCGCTTGCGTCGCCGACCGCGGACCAGGGACAGGGGGGCATCGGCCGGGCCATAGACCTCCAGTCCTTCGGCGTTTGGGGCCGCCGCCGCCATCTCGCGGACGAAGGCTTCAAGGGCCTGGGGGTTCTCGCTGGAGACGATGACCGCGCCCAGGCGGCCAAAGGGCGGCAGGCCAGCCAGCTCCCGCTCGGCCATTTCGGCGGCGACAAAGGCGTCCCGGTCCTGGGCGGCCAGGGCCTGCATCACCGCGTGATCGGGGGCGTAGGTCTGGACCAGCGCCCGGCCTGGCCGGTCGTGACGGCCCGCCCGCCCCGTGGCCTGGGCCAGCAGCTGATAGGTCCGCTCGGCGGCCCGAAGGTCGCCGCCCTTCAAGCCAAGATCTGCGTCCACCACGCCGACCAGGGTCAGGTTGGGGAAGTTGTGACCCTTTGCCGCAGCCTGGGTGGCCACCAGGATGTCGATCTCGCCGGCGGCCATGGACTCCACCAGCCGGCGGGCGGCCTGGGCGTCGAACACGGTGTCCGAGGAGAACACCGCCACCCGGGCCTCGGGGAACAGGGCGCGGGCCTCCTCCTCCACCCGCTCCACCCCCGGCCCCACCGAGACCAGGCTGTCGAGGGCGCCACAGTGAGGGCAGGCCTTGGGCTTGGGCATGGAGAAGCCGGTGAGGTGGCAGACCAGCCGGCCGGTATAGCGGTGCTCCACCAGCCAGGAATCGGTGTCGGGCGCCGTCAACCGCTCGCCGCAGGCCCGGCACAACACCAGCGGCGCATAGCCGCGCCGGTTGAGGAACAGGAGGGCCTGCTCCCCCCGCGCCAGGGTCTCCCCCACAGCGGCCGCCAGGGGGGGCGAGAGCCAGCGGCCATGCTCCAGGGCGACCTCCCGCAGGTCGATCAGGTCGATCTGCGGCAGGACCGCCGCGCCGTGGCGGGCCGAGAGCCGCAGCCAGCGATAGCGGCCGGTCTCGGCGTTGCGCAGGGACTCCAGGGAGGGCGTGGCCGAAGCCAGCACGACGGCGGCGGCCTCCATCTTGCCCCGCACCACCGCCAGGTCCCTCGCCTGATAGATGAAGCCCTCCTCCTGCTTGAAGGAGGTGTCGTGCTCCTCGTCGACCACGATCAATTTCAAGTTCACAAACGGCAGAAACAGGGCCGAGCGGGCGCCCACGACGATGGGGCAGGCGCCGGTGGCCACAGCCTCCCAGACCCGGCGCCGTGCCGGCGGGGCGACGCCGGAATGCCACTCGGCGGGCAGGACCCCGAACCGTTCGGCGAAGCGGGATAGCACCGCCTGGGTGAGCGCGATCTCCGGCAGCAGCACCAGGACCTGGGCGGCCGGGTCGGCGGCCAGGACGGCGGCGACCGCCTCCAGATAGACCTCGGTCTTGCCCGAGCCGGTCACCCCGTCCAACAGGGCGACATTGAAGCCCCCCTCGCCGATCATGGCGCTCAGGGCCTGGGCGGCGGCGGCCTGGCTGGGATTGAGCGGGCTCCGGGACCGGGAAAGGTCCGGCGCCGGGAAGGCGACCGGGGCCGGCGCCAGGCGCACCGCCAGAACGCCCTCGTCAATCAGCCCCTTGACCACGCCGGCCGACACCGCGGCCTGACGGGCAAGGTCTGCCGGGGCGCCGGAAAACCCCTCAAGGGCCCCCATCACCTTCGCCCGGGCCGGGGTCATGCGGGGGACCGCAACGCCCGTGGGGACCACCTGTTTTTCCGGCCGGGCCTTGGGCGCGCGGGCGCCGCGCAGGGCGATGGCGAGGGGTTGTCCGGGCGCGTCCACCGCATAGCGGGCCGCCCACTGGACAAACTCCAGGGTCCTCGCGGGCAAAGGCGGATCGTCCAGGCGCGACTCCAGGGGTTTCAACGGCCGGTTGCCGCCGACCGCGTCCCGCAGGGCGGTCACCACCCCGCACAAGGTGCGGGGACCCAGCGGGGCGGCCACCTGGTCGCCGACCTCCAGACCCATGCCTTCGGGCTCGGCATAGTCGAAGGCTTCCGGCAGGGGCATGGGCAGCAGGACCGAGGCGATACGGCTCATGACCGGCGCGCCTCAGCTGTCATCAAGCCAGGGTGGCGAGGACCGGTCGCAGCGGCTAAACACCGCCATTCACTGCGCAGGGAGGCCCAGGCCATGCAGATCTTTCTCGACACCACCGACACGGCCGTCCTGAAGGACCTGGCCTCTACAGGCCTGGTGGACGGCGTCACCACCAATCCGTCGCTGATCGCCAAGTCGGGCCGTCCCATGCTGGAGGTCATCGCTGAGATTTGCGACCTCGTCGAGGGTCCCGTCAGCGCCGAGGTCGCCGCTGTCGAGACCGAGGCCATGCTGGCCGAGGGCCGCAAGCTGGCCGGCGTCGCCCCCAATGTCGTGGTCAAGGTGCCTCTGACCCGGGCCGGCCTGACCGCGACAGGCGTATTCACCCGCGAGGGCATCCAGACCAATGTCACCCTGTGCTTCTCCGCCGCCCAGGCCCTGATGGCCGCCAAGGCCGGCGCGACCTATATCTCGCCCTTCATCGGCCGCCTGGACGACCATGGCGCCGACGGCATGGACCTGATCGCCGAGATCCGCGCCATCTATGACAACTACGACTTCGACACCGAAATCCTCGCCGCCTCGATCCGCACCACCGCCCATGTGACCGCCTCGGCCCTGATGGGCGCCGACTGCGCCACCATCCCGCCGGCGGTCTTCCTCGACCTGTTCAAGCACCCGTTAACCGAGAAGGGTCTTGATCAGTTCATGAGCGACTGGGCCAAGACCGGCCAGTCGATCCTCTAGAGGGACGTGGACGCATGGACGGGACGAGCATCGATGGGGCGATGAGCGCCCACGAGGCCCAGGATGCGGTTCGCCGCTTCCTGCTGGAGAATCCTGCGGTCCTGCTGGACGATCCGGAGCTGTTGCGGCAGCTCGGCCTCCAGACCCTGCCGGAGAACGTCGTGGCCTTCGGGCCCGCGGCCCTGGCCCGGGTCCATGCGGCCCATCGCAAGGAATCCGCCGTCCGCCGACAGCTGGAATCCACCGCACGGGCCAATTTCGCCGCCCAGGCCCACACCCATGGGGCGGTCATCGACCTCCTCGAGGCCCGCAACCACGCCGATCTCGCCCGGCGGGTCGACGACCTGGCCCAGCTGCGGTTTGCGCTGAGCTGCGGCGCGCTCGCCCTGGAGGGGCCTGAGCGCACCCCCGCTGGCTGGAAGCCCCTGGTCGAGGGGCAGGTGGACATGATCCTGGGCGGTCACCAGAAGCTGACCCGCATGGGCTTCTGGGCGCCGGCGCTCGGCCTGTTCGGGGACCGGGCCGGTGAGGTGAAATCCATGGCCATCGTGCGTCTGGCCATGTGGGAGCCGGCCCGGGAAGGGCTGGTGGCCTTCGGCTCCACGGACCCGAAGGGGTTCACAGAGGATATGGGCGCCGAGCTTGTGGCCTTCCTGGCCCGGGTGATCGAGCGCACGGCGGAGCGTTGGCCGGTCCTTTGAGCCCCCTGAGCGCCCAGGCGCCCGTCGCCGAGGCCGTACAGGCCTGGCTGGCCTATCTGACCCAGGAACGCCGCGCCTCCCTACGGACCGTGGAGTCCTATGGGGCGGCCGGGCGGCGCTATGTGGCCTTCCTTCAACAGCACAGGGGGGGCGGCCTCGTCGTGGCCGATCTGGCCGGGGTGGAGACCGCCGAACTGCGCGCCTGGCTCGCCCATCTGCGCCAGGGCGACCATCCGCTCGCCCCCCGATCCCTGTCCCAGGCGCTTTCGGCGGTGCGCGGCTTTCACCGGTACCTGGATCGGCGGCTGGGGGTGGCCAACGCCGCCGTCACCCTGGTCCGCGGGCCAAGGATCAAGCCCGGCGCCCCGCGCCCGGTCACCGAGGATCAGGCCCGCGGCATGATCGCCGAGCCGGGCCTGGACCCCGATCGCGAGGACTGGGAGGCCAGCCGGGACGCCGCGGTCCTGACCCTGCTCTATGGCTGCGGCCTGCGGATCTCCGAAGCCCTGTCCCTCAGGCGCGCCGACGCCCCCCTGGGCGAGGGACTGCGGATCACGGGGAAGGGCGGCAAGACACGCCTCGTTCCGGTTCTGCCGGCGGTGGCCGAAGCCGTGGCGGCCTATCTGGACGACCAGCCCTTTGTCCTCGCGCCGGAAGACGCGCTCTTTCGGGCCAAGCGTGGCGGGCCCCTCAGCCCGCGGCATGTCCAGGCCACCGTCCAGGTCCTGCGAGGACGGCTCGGCCTTCCGGCCAGCGCGACGCCGCACGCCCTGCGGCATTCTTTCGCGACTCACCTCCTGGGCGCCGGCGCCGATTTGCGTTCGATCCAGGAACTGTTAGGCCACGCCTCGCTTTCCACCACCCAGCGCTACACCGCGGTGGACGCCGAGCGTCTGCTCGCCGTCTATTCGAAGGCCCATCCCCACGCATGACCTGCCCAGTCCGACTTCGCCCCGTGACGTCCGGTGATCTGCCGATCTTTTTCGAGCAGCAGCGGGACCCCACCGCCAACCGCATGGCGGCCTTTGGCGCGGCCGATCCCGAGGACCGGAGCGCCTTCATGGCCCGTTGGGACGGGCTGTTGAAGACCCCGGGTGTGACCGCCAAGACCATTGAGGTGGCGGGGGACGTGGCGGGCCATATCATCAACCACACCACCGCCGGCTCGCCGTCCATCTCCTACTGGGTCGGCAAGCCCTGGTGGGGACAGGGGGTCGCCACCAGGGCCCTGATCGCCTTCCTCGAGAAGATCAGCACCCGCCCCATCCAGGCCCGGGTGGCCAAGGACAATATCGCTTCGCTCAAGGTGCTGCAGCACGCCGGCTTCATCATCCGCGGCCAGGACAAGGCCTTCGCCCCCGGCCGGGGCGAAGAGGTCGAGGAATATGTGATGGTGCTGGAGCCCGAACCGCTCGCCCAGGCGGGCTGAGCGGGTCGGACCACCTTAGCCTTCGGAACGCCCTTTAGGACTGCATCGTCCAGCCCTCGACGCCCATGGCGGCCTGGCGGCCGGCTTCCGAACGGGTGGGGTGGGGATGGCTGGTGCGGGCGATGTCCTCGCTGGCGGCCTTGAAGGTCATGGCCACGCAGTATTCGCCGATCATCTCGCCGGCCTGGGGGCCGACAATGTGGACGCCGAGGATCTCATCGGTCTTGGCGTCGGCCAGGATCTTGGCGAAGCCGTCGGTCTCGTGGTTGATCTTAGCGCGGCTGTTGGCGGTGAAGGGGAACTTGCCGACCTTGTAGGCGACGCCCGCCTCCTTCAGCTGCTCCTCGGTCTTGCCGACCCAGGCCACTTCCGGGGCCGTATAGACCACGCTGGGCACCAGATTGTAGTCCACGTGACCCGCCTTGCCGGCGATCAGCTCGATGCAGGCCACGGCGTCTTCCTCGGCCTTGTGGGCCAGCATGGGCCCGTGGATGGCGTCGCCAATGGCCCAGACGCCGGGCGCCGAGGTCTTGAAGTGGTCGGTCTCTATGACGCCGCGCTTGTCAGTGGTGACGCCGACGCTCTCCAGCCCCAGGCCTTCGGTGTAGGGGCGACGGCCGATGGCCACCAGGACGTAGTCGGCCTCCAGGGTTTCGGCCTCGCCGCCGGCCACGGGCTCCACGGTCAGCTTGACCCCGGACTTGGAGGTTTCCGCGCCGGTCACCTTGGCGCCCAGCTTGAAGACGATGCCCTGCTTGGTCAGGGACCGCTGGAAGGTCTTGGCCGTCTCGGTGTCCATGCCGGGCGTAATGCGGTCCAGAAACTCCACCACGGTCACCTCGGCGCCCAGGCGGCGCCAGACCGAGCCCAGCTCCAGGCCGATGATGCCGGCGCCGACCACGATCAGCTTCTTGGGCACCTCAGGCAGGGACAGGGCGCCGGTGGAATCGACGATGCGCTTCTGGTCGATGGTCACGCCCGGCAGGGGGGTGGGCTCGGACCCGGTGGCGATGACGATGTGCTTGGCTTCGAGCGTCTGGACCGAACCGTCGGCGCCGGTGACCTCGACCTTGCCTGGGCCGGTGATCTTGCCGGCGCCCTTGATCCAGTCGGCCTTGTTCTTCTTGAACAGGAATTCGATGCCCTTGGTCAGCTGGGTCACGGAGTCGGCCTTCTGGGCCATCATCTGCGACAGGTTCAGCTTCGGCTTCACCTCGATGCCGAGGGTGGCGAATTCCTTGCCCATGGCCGCGTCATACAGCTCCGAGGCGTGCAGCAGCGCCTTGGACGGCATGCAGCCGACATTCAGGCAGGTGCCCCCCAGGGTCTCACGCTTCTCGACGCAGGCCACCTTCAGCCCCAGCTGGCCGGCGCGGATGGCCGCATTGTATCCGCCGGGGCCGCCCCCGATGATGACGACGTCGTATTGGGACATGGGACTGCAATCCGTAGGTCAGAGGGTCTTAAGAGCCGAAAAGGGCGCGGTTCCCCGCGCCCCAGGCTGTCTTTAGAGGTCCAGCAGCAGGCGCTGGGGATCTTCGATGGCGTCCTTGACCTTGACCAGGAAGGTCACCGCGCCCTGGCCGTCGACCACCCGGTGGTCGTAGGACAGCGCCAGATACATCATCGGGCGGACCACCACCTGGCCCTTCACGACCATCGGACGCTCCTGGATCTTGTGCATGCCCAGGATGCCCGACTGCGGCGCATTGAGGATCGGCGTCGACATCAGCGAGCCATAGACCCCGCCATTGGAGATGGTGAAGGTGCCGCCCTGCAGGTCGTCCAGGGCCAGCTGGCCGTCGCGGGCCTTCTTGCCCATGGCGCCGATGGCCTTTTCGACCCCGGCCAGGCTCATCTCGTCGGCGTCACGGATGACCGGGACCACCAGGCCCTTCTCGGTGCCGACCGCCACGCCGATGTCGTAGTGGTTCTTGTAGATGATGTCCTGGCCGTCGATCTCGGCATTGACGTCGGGCACCTGCTTCAGGGCCGCGATACAGGCCTTCACGAAGAAGCTCATAAAGCCCAGGCGCACCCCGTGGCGCTTCTCGAACACGTCCTTGTATTCGGTGCGCAGGGCCATGACCGCGCTCATATCCACCTCGTTGAAGGTGGTCAGCATGGCGGCGTTGTTCTGCGCCTCCTTCAGGCGACGCGCGATGGTCTGGCGCAGGCGGGTCATGCGGACCCGCTCCTCGCGCTCGTGCAGTTCACGCGGCGCGGCCGGGGCGGCGGCCGGCGCAGGCGCGTTGGCCCGGGCCTCAAGGGCCGCGATGGCGTCGCCCTTGGTCACCCGGCCGTCCTTGCCCGAGCCGCCGACCTTGGAGAGGTCGAGGCTGTTTTCGGTGGCGATCCGCTGGGCCGAAGGGGCTGCGGGCTTGGGGGCGTCGGCCTTGGGGGCGGGCGCTTCGGCCTTGGGCGCCTCGGCCGTGGGTTCCGGCTTGGCTTCGGCCTTGGGGGCTTCAGCCTTGGCCGGGGCGGCGGCGGCGCCTTCGGACATCTTGCCCAGCACCGTGCCCGGCTCGACCGTGTCGCCTTCGCCGGCCAGAATCTCGCTCAGCACCCCATCGGCCGGGGCGGCGACTTCCAGGCTGACCTTGTCGGTCTCCAGCTCCACCAGGATCTCGTCCTTACGGACGGCATCGCCCGCCTTCTTGGTCCAGCGCGCCACCGTCGCCTCGGTGACGGACTCGCCCAGGGCGGGGGTCATGATGTCGGCCATAGTGGTAGATTCCTGTTCTTATTCAGTTCTTTAGACGGAACGACGCCTAGGCGAAGGCTTCGTTGAGGAAGGTTTCAAGCTCGGCCAAATGACGGCTCATCTGGCCCGCAGCCGTCGAGGCCGAGGCGGGGCGGCCCACATAGCGGGCGCGACGGGACTGGACGTCCAGGCGCTCAAGGGTCAGCTCCAGCCACGGATCGACGAAGGTCCAGCCGCCCATATTCTTGGGCTCTTCCTGGCACCAGACCAGTTCGGCGTCCTTGAAGCGCTTGAGCTCATTGGACAGGGACTTCACCGGCCAGGGATAGAACTGCTCCAGGCGCAGGATGTAGACATCGTTGATCCCCTTGGCTTCGCGCGCCTCCAGCAGGTCGTAATAGACCTTGCCCGAGCACAGGATGACCCGGCGGATCTTGTCATCGGGGACCAGGGCGACGGAGGTGTTCTCGCCGCGCTCGGCGTCGTCCAGCAGCACCCGGTGGAAGGACGAGCCCTCCGACATGTCGGTGAGGCGCGAAACCGCCTTCTTGTGACGCAGCAGGCTCTTGGGCGTCATCAGGATCAGCGGCTTGCGGAACTCCCGCAGCAGCTGGCGGCGCAGGATGTGGAAATAGTTGGCCGGGGTGGTGCAGTTGGCCACCTGCATATTGTCCTCGGCGCAGGACTGCAGGAACCGCTCGAGCCTGGCCGACGAGTGCTCCGGCCCCTGGCCCTCATAGCCATGGGGCAGAAGCATGACGAGGCCGCTCATCCGCAGCCACTTGCGTTCGCCAGACGAGATGAACTGGTCGATGACCACCTGGGCGCCGTTGGTGAAGTCCCCGAACTGGGCCTCCCACAGGGTCAGCGTCCGGGGCTCGGCCAGGGAGAAACCGTACTCGAAGCCCAGCACCGCCTCTTCCGAAAGCGCCGAATCCAGCACCTCGAAATGGGCCTGATTGGGCGAGAGGTTGCGCAAGGGGAAGTAGGCGTCCTCGGTCTTCTGGTCGATCAGTGCCGAATGGCGCTGGGTGAAGGTGCCGCGCACGCTGTCCTGGCCCGACAGGCGGACCGGATAGCCCTCGTCCAGGAGGGTGGCGAAGGCCAGGTGCTCGGCGGTGGCCCAGTCCAGGCCCTCGCCGCTCTCGATGGCGTCACGGCGGGTCTGCAAGACCCGGGCGACGGTCTTGTGAACGCTGATCCGTTCCGGCGCGGCGGTGATCTTGCGGCCCAGATCAAGGAGCTTCTGCAGGGGGACGGCGGTGTCCCCGCGGCGATCCTCGGTGGTGGGCAGGGTCAGGCCCGACCACTTGCCGTCCAGCCAGTCGGCCTTGTTGGCCTTGTAGTCCTTGCCGGCGTCGAATTCCTTGTCGAGGAAGTCGGCGAACTCGGCGATCCAGCCATCCACGTCTTCAGGCGTCACCACCTTCTCGTCGATCAGGCGCTTGGTGTAGATCTCGCGGGTCGACGGGTGGCCCTTGATCTTGGCGTACATCAGGGGCTGGGTCATCGTCGGGTCGTCACCCTCGTTGTGACCGAACCGGCGATAGCAGAACATGTCGATGACCACGTCCTTGCCAAACTGCTGGCGGAACTCGGTGGCCACCTTGGCGGCGAAGACCACGGCCTCGGGATCGTCCCCGTTCACGTGGAAGATCGGCGCCTCAACCATCAGGGCGACGTCCGAAGGATAGGGTGAGGAGCGGCTGTTCTTCGGGCTGGTGGTGAAGCCGATCTGGTTGTTGACGATGAAGTGGATCGAGCCGCCGACTCCATACCCCTTGAGGCCGGACAGGGCGAAACACTCGGCCACCACGCCCTGGCCGGCGAAGGCCGCATCCCCGTGCAGCAGCAGGGGCAGGACATGGTTGCGGCCGGCGTCTGGATTTTCGCGCAGGGTGAAGGCCTGCTTGGCCCGGGCCTTGCCGATCACCACCGGATTGACGATCTCCAGGTGGCTGGGATTGGCGGTCAGCGACAGGTGGACGGAGTTGCCGTCGAACTCCCGGTCCGACGAGGCGCCCAGGTGATACTTGACGTCGCCGGAGCCCTCGATGTCGGTGGGCAGGGACGAGCCGCCCTGGAATTCATGGAAGATCACCTGGTAGGGCTTGCCCATCACCGCGGCCAGGACGTTCAGGCGGCCCCGGTGGGGCATGCCCAGGACGATGTCACGGACGCCCAGCGCCCCGCCGCGCTTGATGATCTGCTCGAGGGCCGGGACCATGGCCTCGCCCCCGTCCAGGCCGAAGCGCTTGGTGCCGGGGAAGCGGCGGTGCAGGAAGCGCTCGAAGCCCTCGGCCTCGATCAGCTTCTTGAGAATGGCCACCTTGCCCCTCTCGGTGAACTCGATCTCCTTGTCGCGCCCCACGATCCGCTCCTGCATCCAGGCCTTCTGGTGCGGATCGGAGATGTGCATGTACTGCACGCCCAGGTCGCCGCAGTAGGTGCGCCGCAGGATGTCGAGGATCTCGCGGACGGTGGAGGTCTCAAGACCCAGCACATAGTCCAGGAAGATCGGGCGGTCGTAGTCGGACTCCGAGAAGCCGTAAGAGGCCGGATCCAGCTCGCTGGCGTCGCCGGGCACGATGGCGATGCCCAGGGGATCGAGATTGGCCCGCAGATGCCCGCGCATCCGGTAGGCCCGGATCATCATGATGGCGCGCAGGGAATCCAGGGTGGCGGCGCGGACCTCGTCAGTCGAGGCGGCCGGCGCGCGATCGGCGACCTTTTTTTCCAGTTTGGCCTCGACCGCGGGCCAGAGGCCGTCCAGGGCCGAGAGCCAGTCAGGGCGCGCAGGCTGCGCGTCGGGGCGGACCCAGCCGGGTCTGGCCGCGGCGGCCTTGATCTCCTCGGCGCGCTCATGCAGCGAGGCGAAAAAGGCCTGCCAGGAGGGGTCGACGGCGTCCGGCTTCTGCGCCCACTGGGCGTAGAGGTCTTCTACGAAGGCCAGATTGCCGCCGTAGAGGAATGAGGTCTCAGCGAGCACCTCGTTGATCAAACCTGCGTCGTCCGCCATGCTTCCGCTTCCAGACGGTCCGCGAAGCTACTTGGTGAGAGGAGCCGACGGCGGACCGCCATACGCTTTGATTGTGTCAGGCGCCCTTGAGCACCTGGAGCAGGGTTTCGCCGAGTTTCGCCGGAGAAGGCGAGACGCGGATGCCCGCATCTTCCATCGCCGCGATCTTGTCCTCGGCACCGCCCTTGCCGCCCGAAATGATTGCGCCCGCGTGACCCATACGCCGTCCCGGAGGGGCGGTGCGTCCCGCGATGAATCCGACCATAGGCTTCTTCTTTGGTGAATTCTTGATGAATTCAGCCGCCGCTTCCTCGGCTGCGCCGCCGATCTCGCCGATCATGATGATCGACTCGGTCTCGTCGTCGTCGAGGAACATCTGAAGCACGTCGATGAACTCGGTGCCCTTGACCGGGTCGCCGCCGATGCCGACAGCCGTGGTCTGGCCCAAGCCCACCTGAGTGGTCTGAAACACAGCTTCGTAGGTAAGCGTGCCGGAGCGGGAGACAACACCCACCGAGCCGCGCTTGAAGATATTTCCCGGCATGATGCCGATCTTGCACTCGTCCGGGGTCAGGACGCCCGGGCAGTTGGGACCGATCAGGCGGGACTTGGAGCCCGACAGGGCGCGCTTGACCTTGACCATGTCGGCCACCGGGATGCCCTCGGTGATACAGATGATCAGGGGAATCTCGGCCTGGATGGCTTCCAGGATCGAGTCCGCGGCGAACGGCGGCGGGACATAGATCACGCTGGCCTCGGCGCCGGTCTCGCGAACCGCCTCGCCAACGGTGTCGAACACCGGCAGGCCGATATGGGTCGTACCGCCCTTACCGGGGGTCACGCCGCCGACCATCTTGGTGCCGTAGGCGATGGCCTGTTCGGAGTGGAAGGTGCCCTGGCTGCCGGTGATGCCCTGGCAGATGACGCGGGTTTCTTTACCGATGAGGATGGACATTAAGCGGCTTCCCGAACGGCCTTGACGATCTTTTCTGCGCCGTCCGACAGATCATTGGCGGACACGACGTTCAGGCCGCTCTCGGAGATGATCTTCTTGCCGAGCTCGACATTGGTGCCTTCCAGGCGAACCACCAGGGGCACCTGCAGGCCGACTTCCTTCACCGCCTCGACCACGCCCTCGGCGATGATGTCGCAGCGCATGATGCCGCCGAAGATATTGACCAGGATCCCCTTCACGCTGGGATCGGCGGTGATGATCTTGAAGGCCGCGATGACCTTTTCCTTGGTGGCGCCGCCGCCCACGTCGAGGAAGTTGGCCGGCTCGGCGCCGTAGAGCTTGATGATGTCCATGGTCGCCATGGCCAGGCCGGCGCCATTGACCATGCAGCCGATCTCGCCATCCAGGGCGATGTAGGAAAGGTCGTACTTGGACGCCTCGATTTCCTTGTCGTCCTCTTCGCTGGTGTCGCGCAGCGCCACGATGTCGGGATGGCGGTAGAGCGCGTTGCCGTCGAAGCTGACCTTGGCGTCCAGCACCCGCAGATGATCGTCAGCGGTGACGATCAGCGGGTTGATCTCGAGCATCTCCATGTCCTTGGCGACGAAGGCGCCATAGAGCTGGCCGAGCAGGGTGGCGGCCTCCTTGGCCAGACCGCCGGTCAGGCCCAGCGACTTGGCCAGGTTTCGCCCATGGTGCGGGAAGACGCCGGTGGCCGGGTCGATGGAGAAGCTGATGATCTTTTCAGGGGTGGAGGCGGCGACCTCTTCGATGTCCATGCCGCCTTCGGTGGAGGCGACCACCGAGACGCGGCTGGTGTCGCGGTCGACCAGCAGGGAGAGGTAGAGCTCCCGGGCGATGGCCGCGCCTTCCTCGATATAGAGGCGGTTGACCTGCTTGCCCTTGGGGCCCGTCTGATGGGTCACCAGCACCCGGCCGAGCATCTCTTCGGCGTTGGACTTGACCTCTGCGGCCGACTTGACCACCCGGACCCCGCCCTTGGCGTCGGGACCGAGGCCCTCGAAGCGGCCCTTGCCGCGTCCGCCGGCGTGAATCTGGGATTTGACGACCCAGACCGGGCCTCCCAGCTTCTCGGCGGCCTGGGCGGCCTCTTCGACGGTGTGGGCGGCGAAGCCGCGCGGGACCGCCACGCCGAACTCTGCGAGGACGGCTTTGGCTTGATGCTCGTGAATGTTCATGAGGCCGCGATATGTCGCTGAAATCGTCTCGCCCAGACCGGCGAGTTCTCGGGCTTATAGGCGCCGCCTTTCAGCGTGGCAACCCGCTAACCCGACGTAACGGCCTAACCAAAGTGACGCGTACCAACTAGCCAAAGAATAGGTCCCACATGGTGCGCCCGGGAATGAAGGTGAAGGCCAGATTGACGGCGAAGGCGCCGTAGAACAGACCCATCATCGCCCGCCGGTGGCGGGTCACGTCGCGGCGCCTGGCCCACATCACCGCCAGGGGCAGGATGATCAGGGTCCAGCCGGTGAACAGGTGGATCAGCGACCAGCGTCCGGGGCTCAGACTGGTGATGAACAGGGTCGAGACCGCCGTCGTCATCACCAGCGCCACCCAGATCCAGCCTGCGGTCCTATGGAACATCCGCCCCTTGCGCGCCGCCATCAGCACCGCGCCGAGCCCCAGGGCGGCCAGAGCGGTGTAGAGATGGATCCTGACCACCGGCGACAGACTGGCCAGCACGGCGAAATCCGGCGCGTGGGGCCGCGCCGCGGCAAGTTCTCGCCAGATGGCGGGCCAGATCCCCCACATGGCGCCGGCCAGGACCGCCAGCACCACCGCCATGCTCAGCGCGAAGCCCCGGCCAAAGGTCCAGGCGCCAACGGGGCGGCGCGTTTGGCGGACGGCGTCTTGCGGGGCGAGCGACATCGGTTATCTCCTGGGGCGGCGGGCTGGCCGCGATCTGGGGGAGACAGGGGTTGAGGCGCGGCGGACGACCAGCGTGGTTTCGTGGGATGACGTCCCGCCGTCGTGAAGCGCCGCCTATCGCCGTCGGCGAAACGTCGGCGGCGCGCCGCCCCTGGACCTGGGGCCCCTATGAGGATGTCACCGGCTGGGTCCGGGGTCTGGCGATCGCGCTCGCGGTCGGCGGGTTCCTCGCCCTGTCGGGCGCCTTCGTCCATGAGGACGCTTCAATCGGGCGGCGCCTGGCCTACTGGCTGCCCATGATGGGGCTTGGCGCCCTGTGGGGCGGCTTTATCGCCCGGGCCCTCTTCCCCGATCAGGGCGGGGAGGAGCCGCCTTCCGGGGTCTGGCTCAGCTGCCTGTGGGCCGCCCTGGCCATGGCGGCGCCGTTCACCGGCCTGGTCTGGCTGGCCACCTGGCTGGCCTTCGGCCACCAGATTCCCCTGGGCGGCCTGCCCTATCTGTTCGGCAGCGTCTTCGTCCTGTCCCTGGCCATGACGGTGTTGAACACCCTGGTGGAGAGCCGCCGCCAGGCCATGCGGCGGCTGAACGCGATCCCTGTTCAGCCCGGGCCGGTGCGCTTCCTGGAGCGGCTGCCGCCGCGCCTGCGCGGCGCGGCGCTCTACGCCATTGAGGCCGAGGACCACTATCTGCGGCTGCACACCGCCCTGGGCCAGGACCTGATCCTCATGCGCCTGGGCGATGCGATCGATGAGCTGGCGGGGCTGGAGGGCGCCCAGGTCCACCGGTCCTGGTGGGTGGCCCGGGCCGCCATCGAGGATGTGCGACGGGGGGACGGCCGCGCGGTCCTGACGCTCAAGAACGGCGTCCAGGCGCCCGTCAGCCGCACCTATTCCCGCCAGCTGCGGGCGGCCGGCTGGTACTAGCCGGGCTTGCCTCGCCGGGCCCGCCAGGCCTCGCGACCCTGGCCCCAGACATCGACCTGCACATCCATGGGGACCGGCAGGCGGGCCTGCCGCAGCACCTGGGAGCCCAGGCGCTGGGCCACCGCCTGAGAGTTCACATTGACCGGCTCAATGGTGTGGATCACCTCGTCCCAACCGAGCTCGTCGAAGGCGAAGTCCATGGCCGCGGCCGCCCCCTCGGTGGCGTAACCCCGGCCCCAGCAGTCGCGGATGATCCCCCAGCCGACCTCGGTCCCCGGCCAGCCGTGGGGCCGCCAGGGCCCGAGGCGGCCCACCCATCGCCCGCTCTCCTTCTCGATCACCGAGAACATGGAGAAACCCTCCAGCGCCCACGACCCGGCGATCATCATCATCGAGCGCCAGACCTGGGCGGGGTTCATCACCCCGCCGATATAGCGGGCGGCCTCCTCATCGGCGGAAAAGGCGCACCAGGGCTCGAAGTCGCTCATGGTCGGGGGCCGCAGGATCAGCCGTTCGGTTTCCAGGGTCGGGCCAAGGGTCTGACCGTTAGGCGCTGTTGCAAGGGTCATGACCCTCCCCTTCATCCCATTTCGCATCGTTCAGCCGCAATTCAGGCGTAAGGAGCCAGCCTTGTCGATACCGGTCCGCAAGATCATCAGCCTGGCACGTCCATGAACCTCGACGATCAAGACCCATCTGCGCCGCGCCCCAACGCCTTGGATCCGACCCACGACGCGGCGGGCGACCTGCGGCTTGAGCCGACGCCGCCGCCGCCGGAGCGTCCCAAGCGTACAGGGCTGTGGGTCGCGGGCGGCCTTGGGCTTGTCCTGGCCGCCGTACTCGCCCTGGGCGTCCTGCTGACCGGGGGGGAGCTGCCCGACATGGCCCCCGCGGGCGCCAAGACCCTGGACATTCAGTTGGCCGAATCGGCCGTCGCGCCCGTGACGCCGCTCTCCCCAGGGGCGCCGCTCGACGTCCTGCCCGACGACATGGCCGAGGCCGCGCCGCACAATCCGCCGCTGATCCCTGAGCCGCCCCCCGCCGTGGAGCGCGCCGAGGGACCGCCGGCGCCCGCGCTTCCCTGGGACCCCGACGCCCTGCGCCAGCCGGCGAATATGGTCGTGCCGCCCAGCTTTGACTGCCGCCGGGCCCGCAGCCGGGCCGAACGGGTGGTCTGCGCCGACCCCTTCCTGGCCGAGGCCGACCAGCGGCTGGCGGCGGCCTATGAACAGGCCCTCGCCGCCGGGGTCGCCGACTGGCGGCTGGAACGTCAGCAACGGCGCTGGCTTCGGGCGCGGGAGGACGCCGCCATGGACGCCCCGGCCGCCGTGGCCGAGGTCTATGCCGCCCGGATCGCCGAACTTGAGGCCCAGGCCGATCTTCCGCCGCCCGAGGCCCCGCCCTGGCCGCCGTCCTGGTGAGCGTGCAGCCGTCCTGGTGAGCGTGCAACAGAAAGGGCGGCCCAGACTTCCCCGGACCGCCCATCTGTCAGGTGTCAGGTCCGCTCAGGCGTTCAGCCGAGCATGTCCTTCACGGTGTCGCGCTCGCCCACCAGTTCGTCATTGGTGATCGCGATCTTCGACTTGGCGAACTCGTCCATCTCGTAGCTGGTGACGACCTCATAGGCGCCCGGCGTCGTGGTCTTCACCGGCATGCCGGCCCAGACGCCGTCGGCGAAGCCGTAGCGGCCTTCCGAATTGATGGCGACGGAGTGGATCTTGCCAGGCGTGACCAGGTCGCGGACATGGTCAATCAGGGCGTTGGCCGCCGAGGCCGCCGAGCTCTGGCCGCGGGCCTCGATGATGGCCGCGCCGCGCTTGCCCACGGTGGGCAGGTAGTCGTTCTTCAGCCAGGCTTCGTCGCCGATGACGTCGGCGGCAGACTTGCCGCCGATCTTGGCGTGGGTGAAGTCGGCAAACATGGTCGGGCTGTGGTTGCCGTAGATGTAGAGGTCGGAGACGTCGTTGATCGAGACGCCGGCCTTCTTGGCCAGCTGGGCGCGGCCGCGGTTCTCGTCAAGGCGCACCATGGCGGTGAAGCGATCCGGCGACAGGCGCTTGGCCTGGCTGGCGGCGATCATCACATTGGTGTTGCAGGGATTGCCGACCACGGCGACGCGGGCGTCATCGGCGGCGACCGCGTCGATGGCCTGGCCCTGGGCGATGAAGATCTTGCCGTTGTCCTTCAGGAGGTCGGCGCGCTCCATGCCAGGACCGCGGGGCTTGGAGCCCACCAGCAGGCTCCAGTTGGCGTCCTTGAAGGCCACCTTGGGGTCGTCGGTGAGCACCATGTCCTGCAGGAGCGGGAAGGCGCAGTCGTCCAGCTCCATGGCCACGCCCTTCAGGGCCTTCTGGGCGCCCTCGGTGGGGATCTCCAGCATCTGCAGGATCACCGGCTGGTCCTTGCCGAGCATTTCGCCAGAGGCGATGCGGAAGAGCAGGGCGTAGCCGATATTGCCGGCCGCGCCGGTGACCGCGACGCGGATCGGGGTCTTGCTGGTCATGGGGTATCTCCTGGCTTTGGCCGACTTTGTTGGCGGTCCCTAGCCCAAGGGGCGGTAAGGCCGCAAGCGCCGCGGCGGACCAGGGCGCGCGACGGGTCCCGCTTGCCGCCCTGGCGGGTCCAGGCCAGTCTGGCGCCATGTTCGTCCTCGACCCGGCCTTCGTCGCCACCTCACACCCCCTGGCCGACCTGCCCCTGTGCGCCGCCAGGCTGCAGGACGACGCCGGCTATCCCTGGATCGTCCTGATCCCCAGGGTGTCCGGCGCCCGGGAGCTGGAGGACCTGTCGGCAGGCGATCAGACCCGTCTGATGGCCGAGATTCTTGCGGCTGGGCGGGGGGTCCGGGCGGCGGGCGAGGCCTTGGGACGGCCGGTGGAGAAACTGAACGTCGGCGCCCTGGGCAATGTGACGCCTCAGCTCCACATCCATGTGGTCGGCCGCAGGTCCGATGACCCCGCCTGGCCAGACCCCGTCTGGGGACGCGGCGGCGGGCGGGCCTATGGCGCGGCCGAGCTGGCGAGGGCCCTGGCCGCGGCCAGTCCGGCCCTTGGGCTCGGGCCTCAGGCGGCGGCCCGCTGAAGGCCCCCGCCGCCGCGAGAAATCCGGAAGTGGGCGATCATCTGCCGCAGGCGGTCGGCCTCGTGGCTCACCGACTGGCTGGCGGCCGTGCTCTCTTCCGACATGGCGGCGTTCTGCTGGGTCACCGAGTCCATCTGACTGACGGCCTGGCTGACCAGGGCCAGGGCGTGGGCCTGTTCCTCGGCGGAGCCGGCGATCTCGGCCACCAGGCTGTCGATGGCGCTGACCTGCTCGGTGATTTCGGAGATCGCGCCGCCCGTCCGGCGGACCAGGCCGACGCCTTCATTTACGTTCTCGCTTGAGGCGGCGATCAAACCCTTGATCTCCTTGGCCGCGTCCGCCGAGCGCTGGGCTAGCGCCCTGACTTCGGAGGCGACGACGGCGAAGCCGCGACCGGCGTCCCCGGCCCGGGCGGCTTCGACGCCGGCGTTCAGGGCCAGCAGATTGGTCTGGAAGGCGATCTCGTCGATCACCCCGATGATGGTGGAGATACGGCCGGCGGAGTTTTCGATCCGCGCCATGGCCGCGACCGCGTCGCGCACCACAGCGCTCGTGTCCTGCGAGGCCTTGGTGGTGCCGGCGATCACGTCGCGGGTATGGCCGACGCCATTGGCGGTCTTGCGGACCGACTGAGCCGTCTGTTCCAGGGCTGCGGCGGATTCCTCCAGGCTCGCCGCCTGCTGCTCGGTGCGGCGCGACAGGGCGTCGGAGGCGCGGCTGAGCTCTTCGGCGCTACCATGCAGGGTCCCGGTGAGCTCGGCGATGGCGCCCATGATGGCGCTCACCCGGTCCATGGCGCCGTTATAGTCGGTGGCCAGTTGCAGATAGGCCTCGGGCAGGTCTCGCGAGAGTCGGTGGGTAAGGTCGCCGTCGGCCAGCCGGCTGATCGCCGCGCCGATGCTGCCGGCCACCAGGGCCCGCTCCTCGGCCAGGGCCCGGGCCTCGGCGGCCTGGCGATCCTGTAGCGCTCGCGCTTCGGCCTGGGCCAGTTCGGCGTCAGCCTCTCGCTTGGCCACCAGTATGTCCCGGAAGTGGGCCAGGGCCCGGCTCATGACGCCCAGCTCGTCCCGGCGATCCACGTGACGGACGGCGACGCTGGTATCCCCCTCGGCCAGCCGTCCCATGCTGTCGGTGAGGTCGGCCATGGGCCGGGTGATGGCGCGCGCCACCCGCAGGCCCAGGGCGACGACGCCGATCAAGGTGACCGACAGGATCAGGGCGAGCAGGCCAAGGGTGCGCCGGTGCGCGGCGGCGGCGGTCTGGGCGGCGGCGTCCACCTGTTGCGCCAGGGCGTCTTCCAGGCTGTGCAGGGCCTCGGCCCGCCGGCCGGCGGCGTCGTTCCAGGCCGCCGTCGAGGGCGCCTCGCCTGCGCGGATGGCGTCGCGCAGTTCGACGACGGCGCGATGCTCCGACGAGGCCAGGAAGGCCTTCCAGGCCTGGCTGACACCTGGCTCGGTGGTGTGATCCAGGAAGGCGAAGGCCGTGGCCTCGCCCCCTTGCAGGCGGCTGAGCGTGGCCAGGGCGTCGGGGGTCAGGCCGCCCGCGGCCAGGCTTCCCAGGGTCAGCGCGCGCTCCTCGGCCGCCAACTCCTTGCCGATCACCGCCGCGTCATAGGCGCGGAAGGTCGCGCCGAGGGTGTGGCCTTCCTGAGCGGCGTCGATCGCCACCTCCTCGAGCGACGCAAGCTCGGCGTCGATGAGTTCGGCATAGCCCGCCAGCAGGCGCTCGGTGGTCAGGCCGCCAGCGTCGATTTCCGCGCGAAGGCTCGGCAGGCTCTCCAAGGCGGCGAGCACCTGGGCGCTGATCTGCGGCGGGGCGTGCGCCACCGCGGCGCGGTAGGCCTGCGCGGCGGCGTCCACCCGGGTCCGCTGGTCGTCCAGCTTGTCCGCCGGGGTCCCCATGGTCAGACCCAGGTTCGAAAGACTGCGCTCGGCCTGGAGCTCGTGCACCAGCCGACCGCCGGCTGTGGCGGCGGCGATCTCGTCGAGGATCGCTCCAGTGCGCTGGAGTCCGTTCCAACTCTGGGCGAGAAGGGCGGCCATGGCGACCAGGAGGGCCAGCAGCGGAGGGACCAGGATCAACTGAATGCGCTTGGAGATGGTCATCGCTTCCGGCCTTCGCGTTTGGTGTGCAGGGAGACAGTCAGAAGCGAGAGCTATTGTTAACAGCCGTTCCCAAGGGCTTAACCGCGCGGGGGCGACGCCGGGGCTCAGTCGGGATACAAGCTATTTGAGTTCAATAACTTATAGAAAACCCCAGGGGCTCGCCTCCTGGTAGCGTCGAAGGCGTGCGGCAACCTGACGCAGTGTTTGAGACGTCCTAGCGCCGACGCATGACCACGCTGCGGGGGGCGCCGTCCTCGATCATTTCCCCGGACCATTGGCCGCTGGGGGCGGCGGTCAGGGTGATCACAGCCGGCGGGGCGCCGCGCCGCGGCGTGAACCGCAGGGTCACCCGGCCGCCGCTGCGATCAATGCTGTCGAGAAAGCCGTAGCCGTCCAAGGCCCCGGGGCGGCGGGCGTCGCGCCAGGCGCCTTCCAGGGGGCCAGACCCCCGGTCGACAAAGCGCAGGGCGTAAAGGTCCTGTCCGGCGATGGTCTCCAGGGACCAGCCCCCGTCAAGGGGACCCTGGAGGCCCTGGGCGGAATTGTACGAGGCCCGCAACCGCTCCTCATAGCTTCGCTCCTCGGCGCTCAGCTGCCCGGCCACGGCCTGTCGCTCGTCAAGGAAGACGGGCTGCGAGGCGATGGTGCGGTCAGGACGCGGGACGGGGGGCGGCGCCGGGGCGCTCGGCATGGGCGGCGGCCGGGTGGGCT
>NZ_JAUSBZ010000115.1 GCF_030651755.1 Phenylobacterium sp.
TCAGAACGAATGTCGTTCTCCGAGAAAGACCGAAAAGTTCAGTCGAAAGCCGGAAATCCTTTTCCGGTCGATACGGCCCAGCCTCTCGCGCGCGCCGTTGCACTCGCGCTCAAGGCCGAGTTCGGCAGCACGCCCTCGGCGCTGAAGACGGTGGCCCAGCTCACCGCTTCGAACGAGCGGGCGGTCCGAAACTGGTTCGAGGCCAAGAACGGGCCCAGCGGCGAGAACCTGGTGGTCCTGATGCGCCATTCCGATTTGGTGCTCCGCACCGTCCTGGGGCTGGCCGATCGTCAGGATCTGGTCGTCGCGGTCGGGCTCGCAAGCTTGCGGCGTCAGTTGGTCGATGCCGTGGCCGCCATCGATGGACTGCCGCCAGCGCCCGAGTAGCCGCCTATGGGCGGACAGACGACCCCGCCGATTTGCACGCCAGAGCCGCCTGCAACCCTACGCCGGTCCACAAGCTCTTTTCACGCCGGGTCTATCGGCTCCATTCGAGGCGACACGTCACCTCCCGGGAGTCAAAGAGCATGTCGACACGGTCCGATGCGTTGAAGAAGCGGATGATCCGCAGGCATGAGCTACGCCAAATCGTGCCGCTGGCCGACACGACCATCTACGAGATGGAGCAGCGCGGAGAATTTCCCCGGCGCTTTGCGCTGACGCCGCGCTGTGTGGTCTGGGACCTCGCCGAGGTCGAAGCGTGGCTGACAGAGCGGCTGAGCAAGGCGCGGCGACAGAGCGTCGATCGAGCGCCGCACCCGGATGTGCGCAAGCGCAGGACCCGTCCCGTTAAAGCGCAGGATCAGGCGCGAGCATAGCCATCGTGGGCGGGACCAGCACCGGCGCCCGCTTCTGCCCCGCGACCCAAGCATCTACGATGTCGGACCACTCCTGCATCATGTGCCGGCGCTGATGCTCATACTCGGCCTTGTTATAGACCCCGCGCGATGAGCGGCCGTCTTCATGGGCCAGGCACTTCTCGATCCAGTCGCTGTTGAAACCCAGCTCGTTGAGAAGGGTCGAGCCGGTTCGGCGCAGATCGTGCACCGTGAAGGGCTCAAGCGGGAGGCCTTCTTTCTGAGCCCGCTCCACCACCGCATAGGTCACCCGATTGAAGGTGGCGCGCGACATGGGTGCGTCCGCATCGTAGCGCGATGGGAGCAGGTAGCGGGAATTTCCCGCGCAGGTTTTGAGCGCGATCATGATGTCGATGCACTGCTGAGACAGATAGACATTGTGCGCCTTCGATCGCTTCATCCGCTCCTTGGGGATCGTCCAGACAGCGTTCTCGAAGTCGATCTCGTCCCAGGTCGCGTCCTGTAGTTCGCTCTTGCGCACCATCGTCAGCAGGAAGAGGCGCATACCGAGCCGGATCGTGGGCAGCGTGGCGACATGCTCGAGCTGCTTCAACATCACACGAATCTCGGTCGGTGACAGCGAGCGGTCTTTCGGCACGAACGTCGCGATCGAGGCCGGCCCGACATCGTCGGCCGGATTGGCCACCTTCTCGCCGTGCAGAATCGCAAATCCGTAGATCTGTTTGAGGATGTCGCGGACGTGGATGGCGGTGGCCGGAGCACCGCGATCGACGATCTTTCCGCAATGGGCGCGAAGATCATCCGGCGTGATCTCGTGCAGCAGGCGGTTCTTCCAGACCGGCAGCAGCTCACGCTCGAAGATCGAGCGCCGCATGGCTCGGGTACTGTCAGCCATCGGCGCTTTGGTCAGCCACGTTTCTCCGAACTCTCCGAAGCTCTTGGCTTCCTTGAGGCGGCGCTTCTCCCGCTGCTTCTCTTGGGCTGGCGACCGGCCTTCAGCGACGGCGCGTTTTGCGTCGATCGTCTTTTCGCGCGCGCGGGCAAGCGAGATCCCGGTCGGGCCGTACTTGCCCAGCGTCAGCGTCTCCCGCCGGCCGTTCAAGCGGTAGTCCAATCGGAACGTCACCGTACCCGACGTGGAAACATGAACGTAAAGCCCGTCACGGTCCGTGACCTTGTAGGCTTTCTCGCGTGATTTCAGATTCTTAAGCGCCACATCGGTGAGCATACGGGCTCCTTCACGACAGAAATACCGTCGGCCCGATTTCGGTATCCCTCTAGACCTTTTATCTTGCGTTTTCCGCGTGTTAGGTCTTAAAAAATACCGTCATGTAAGCCGATGTCCCTGACGGTATCGCCCTTGGCGGCATGGTGCAAGTTTGCGGCATACCGTCGCGCAGGCCGTCAGCGCGAGCCGCTGCCCCCCGATTGATCTCGATAGATGCCGGAAGATAACTTTTTTATTTCAGTAGCTTAGTGGCACTTTGGCGAAAGATGCCGATAGGCCCAAACGGGCCTGAATCATTCCCACTCGATGGTGCCCGGCGGTTTTGACGTCACGTCGTAGACGACGCGGTTGACGCCGCGGACCTCATTGATGATCCGGGTGGCGGCCTTGCCCAGGACCTCCCAGGGGAATTCGAAGAAGTCGGCGGTCATGCCGTCGGTGGAGGTGACCGCCCGCAGGGCGCAGACATTCTCATAGGTGCGGGCGTCGCCCATGACGCCGACCGTCTTCACGGGCAAGAGGACGGCGAAAGCCTGCCAGATGGAGTCGTAGAGACCTGCCTTGCGGATCTCGTCGAGATAGATGGCGTCGGCCTGCTGCAGGACGGCGACCGCCTCAGGCGTGATCTCGCCCGGAATGCGGATGGCAAGACCCGGCCCCGGGAAGGGATGGCGGCCGACAAAGGCCGGCGGCAGGCCAAGCTCCACGCCCAGCGCCCGGACCTCGTCCTTGAACAGCTCGCGCAGGGGCTCCACCAGCTTCAGCTTCATGTAGTCGGGCAGGCCGCCGACATTGTGGTGGCTCTTGATCACCGCTGACGGGCCACCGCGGGCCGAGACGCTCTCGATCACGTCGGGATAGAGGGTGCCCTGGGCAAGGAAAGCCGCGCCTTCGATCTTGGCGGCCTCCCGGTCAAAGACTTCGACGAACAGCCGACCGATGGTCTTGCGCTTGGTCTCGGGGTCGGTGACGCCGGCTAACTCGCCGAGGAACTGCTCGCCCGCGTCCACATGGATCAGGGGGATATTGTAGTGGTCGCGGAACATGGTCACGACCTGCTCGGCCTCGTTGTGCCGCAGGAGGCCGGTGTCCACGAAGACGCAGGTCAGCTGGTCGCCGATCGCCTCATGGATCAGGACCGCGGCCACCGAGGAATCGACCCCTCCCGACAGGCCGCAGATCACCTTGCCCTCGCCCACCTGGTCGCGAATGCGCTCCACCATCTCCTGGCGGAAAGCCTTCATGGTCCAGTCGCCCTTCAGGCCGGCGATCCTGTGGGTGAAGTTGCGCAGGATCAGCGCCCCGCGTGGCGTATGCGCCACCTCCGGGTGGAACTGAATGCCATAGAAGCGCCGGCCCTCGTCGGCGATCACCGCAAACGGCGAGCCTTCGGAGGCCGCAACCACATGGAAGCCCTGGGGGATGGCGGTGATCTTGTCCCCATGGCTCATCCAGACGGTCTCCTTGGCGCCGACGCCGCCCAGGCCCTCCAGCAGCGGGCTTTCACGCTCGATCAGGATTTCGGCGCGGCCGAACTCCCGGTGGTGACCGCTCTCCACCGCGCCGCCCAGCTTGGCGCACATGTGCATCTCGCCGTAGCAGATGCCCAGCACCGGGACGCCGAGCTCGAACACCTTGGGCGTGACCTTCGGGGCCTCATCCTCGTGGGCGCTGGCCGGCCCGCCCGACAGGATCACCGCCTTGGGCGCATAGACGTCCAGCATCGCCTCGATCTTGTCGAAGGGATGAATCTCGCAATAGACACCGTTCTCCCGCAGGCGTCGGGCGATCAGCTGGGTCACCTGGCTGCCGAAATCGACGATCAGGACGCGCTCGTGGTTGGGTTCGAGAAGCTCGGTCATGGCGGGGGCCTTGGTCATTCGGTCGGTTTAGCGCGCACGCTCCAGCACGGCGACGAAGAAGCCATCCGTCTGGGCGCCGGCCGGCGTCAGACGCAGATAGCCCTGCGGCGTGAGCCAGGGGGCAAGTTCGGTTCGGTCGGTGGCGGGCCGGACGGTGAAGGCGCCGGCCTGCCGGTCCAGGAAGGCCTCCACCCGGTCCTCGTCCTCCCGCGGAAGGATGGAGCAGGTGACATATATCAGCCGCCCCCCCACCCGGGCGAAGCTCGCCCCGTGGTCCAGCACCTGGTCCTGGTCGGCCATGCGGCGCTCCAGCGCCTCAGGGCTCAGGCGCCACTTGGTGTCGGGATGCCGCCGCCAGGAGCCTGAGCCTGAGCAGGGGGCATCGATGAAGACGACGTCCATCTTGCCTTCCAGACCCGCCAGGGGCTCGGCGTTCACCGGCGAACGGATCTGCAGGTTGCGAACCCCGGCCCGCTCCCCCCGGCGAATGGTGTCGGTCAGGCGCCGGGCGTCGGAGTCATAGGCGTAAATCTGGCCGGTGTTGCCCATGGCCGAGGCCAGAGCCAGGGTCTTGCCGCCGCCGCCGGCGCAGAGGTCGAGGACCTGACGGCCCTTCACCTCTCCGGCGCAGGCGGCCGCGATCTGGGAGCCCAGGTCCTGAACTTCAAACCAGCCCTTTGAGAAGGCGGGGATGGTCTCCACCGCGCCCGCCCGCCGCGACGGGTCGGGCGCCGGGATGCGGATGGCGCCCTCTAGCAGGTCCACAGTCTCAGGGCCCAGGGGCGACAGGGCCTTGAGCGCCCGGACCGGGTCGGTCTTCAACAGATTGACCCGCAGGTCGACGGGCGCACGCTGAGCCAGCGCCTGGGCCTCGGCGACCCGGCGATCGCCAAAGGCGCGGCCCAGGTCTTCATCCAGCCAGTCGGGATAGTCGCCGCGCACCGGATCAGGGGCGCCCGACAGATCGGCCGGCGCCTCGAGGGCCGCAGCCTCCGCCTCGCTTAGGGCGCCAGGCCCATGCTCCTCGTCGGCGCAGGCCTCGGCGACGGCCTGGCTGGTCCAGCCCCATTCGAATTTCAGGGCGGCGATCGCGGCCGCGCGGTTGGAGTCCGCCCCCATCCGCCAGCCCAGGGAGCGTCGCTTGCGCAGGACATCCAGCACCAGGCCCGAGACGAAGGCCCGGTCCTTGGAGCCGGCGAACCGCGATCGCTCGCCCCAGGTCTTCAGGGCCAGGCGCGCAGGTCGGTGACGGGTCTCGATGTCGTCCAGAACCTCTATGGCCGCAGCCAGCCGTCCGCCGTCACGCACTGGGCCGCCTCACAGGAAAATGGCCGCCACCACCATGCCAAGGCCGATCATGGCGGCGAACCAGACGAGGCTGCGCACCGTGGGAACGCCGGCCGCATAGAGGGGAACATAGAGGGCGCGGCCCGCCACATAGAGCACGCTGCCCCACAGGGTCAGAGCCCCGAGCTTTCCACCCAGATAGGCCACGATCACCGCCGCGGCGAAGAAGGGGAAGGTCTCGAGGAAGTTGCGCAGGGCCCGGTCAAGACGGGCGGCGACGCCGTCGATGGGCCGCACCTCGTCCCGTGGGCCGGCCGCCCACTTCAGACCCTGCTGGCGGCGCGCTGCAGCTGCGCCCCAGAGGATCTGAATCAGGCCGATCACGACGGCGACGGCGAGCAGCTTGAGCTCCAGAGCCATGGTCATGGTCTAGATCCCGCTCGGATAGTTGGGCGCCTCGCGGGTGATCATGACGTCATGGACGTGGCTTTCGCGCAGGCCCGCCCCGGTGATGCGGATGAACCGCGCCCGTTCCCGGAACTGTTGCAGGTTGCCGGCCCCCACATAGCCCATGGCCGCCCGCAGGCCGCCGACCATCTGGTGGACGATGGGGGCGATCGGCCCCTTGAATGGCACCTGTCCCTCGATGCCTTCAGGCACCAGCTTCAGGGCGTCGGAGACTTCCTTCTGGAAGTAACGGTCGGCCGAGCCCCGGGACATGGCGCCCAGGGAGCCCATGCCGCGATAGGCCTTGTAGGAGCGGCCCTGATACAGGAACACCTCGCCCGGCGCCTCGTCGACGCCGGCGAAGACCGAGCCCATCATCGCCACCTGGGCCCCGGCGGCCAGCGCCTTGGCCAGGTCGCCGGAATACTTGATCCCGCCGTCGGCGATCACCGGCACGCCGGAATCCCCTGAGGCGCGGACCGCGTCCATGATGGCGGTCAGCTGCGGCACGCCGACCCCGGCCACCACACGGGTGGTGCAGATGGAGCCAGGGCCGATGCCGACCTTCACCGCGTCAGCGCCGGCGTCGATCAGGGCGCGAGCGCCGTCATAGGTGGCGACATTGCCGGCGATCACCTGGACCCGGTT
>NZ_JAUSBZ010000116.1 GCF_030651755.1 Phenylobacterium sp.
AACCGGGGTCTCTCGCTTGTGTGGCCGAAGTGTCACACCTACATCTGATCCACGGGCTTGCGCTTGCTCAAGGCAGGACCCGTCAATCCGCCTATGAGGGGATGCCATGAACATCGATGTCTATTCCGATCGCGCCAAACAGGCGATCCAGTCGGCCCAGAGCCTCGCGCTCGCCCGCCGACACCAACAGCTTGCTCCCATTCACCTCCTCAAGGTTCTGCTGGAGGAGAAGGACGGCCTGTCCCGCGCGCTCATCCAGAGCGCCGGCGGCCGGCCCGACGAGGCCGACGCCACCGTTGAAGCGGCGCTCGCCAAACGCGCCAAGGTCGAGGGGGGCTCGGGCCAGCTCTATATGGCGCCAGAGACCGCCCGGGTCTTCGCCAAGGCCGAGGCCGACGCCAAGACCGCCGGCGACGCCTTCGTCACCACCGAACGCCTGTTGCTGGCCATCGCCGCCGAAGGGGGGGAGGCGGCCGACGCCCTGAAGAGCGCCGGCGTCAAGGCCAGCGCTCTAGAGAGCGCCGCCAGCGACGTCCGCAAGGGCCGCACAGCCGATTCCGCCTCGGCGGAAGAGGGCTATGACGCCCTGAAGCGCTATGCCCGCGACCTGACCCAGGCCGCCCGGGACCAGAAGCTCGACCCGGTCATCGGCCGGGATGAGGAGATCCGCCGGACCATCCAGGTGCTGTCGCGACGCACCAAGAACAATCCCGTCCTGATCGGCGAGCCCGGCGTCGGCAAGACCGCGATCGTGGAGGGGCTGGCCCTGCGCATCGTCAACGGCGACGTGCCCGAAAGCCTCAAGGACAAGAAGCTCCTGTCCCTGGACATGGGCTCCCTAATCGCCGGGGCGAAGTACCGCGGTGAGTTCGAGGAGCGGCTGAAGGCCGTGCTCAACGAGGTCACCGCCGCCGAGGGCTCGATCATCCTGTTCATCGACGAGATGCACACCCTGGTGGGCGCGGGCAAATCCGAAGGCGCCATGGACGCCTCCAACCTATTGAAACCCGCCCTGGCGCGGGGCGAACTGCACTGCGTCGGCGCCACGACGCTGGATGATTATCGCAAGCATGAGGAGAAGGACGCGGCCCTGGCCCGCCGCTTCCAGCCGGTCTTCGTGTCCGAGCCGACGGTGGAGGACACCATCTC
>NZ_JAUSBZ010000126.1 GCF_030651755.1 Phenylobacterium sp.
TCTCGGTGGCCGCCCACACCGCCTATGACGGTCTGATCCAGCGCTATGAGGCCAATCTGATCTCGCCGCTGACCCTGATGACCCCTCTGGCCACCATCGCCCTGGGGGTCGCGATCATGAGCGATCCCTTCGGTCCGCGCATGGCCATCGGCACGGCGGTGGCCCTCGCTGGCGTCCTGATCATCGCCCTTCGGCCCAATCAGGTCGCCCCCCTCTTGCTCGCCTGGCGAAATCGCGCCGAATAGGGCCATGGACATCATCCCCGCGCCTTCGCCCAACTTCAACGAACGGGCCGGCCCCCCGGACATCCTCGTACTGCACTATACGGGGATGGAGAGCGGCGAGGCCGCCATCGCCCGCCTGCGCGACCCCGAGGCCAAGGTCAGCGCCCACTATGTGGTGGAGGAGGACGGCCGCATCTTCACCCTGGTGGCCGAGGAACGCCGCGCCTGGCACGCCGGGGTCTCGTTCTGGAAGGGCGAGCGGGACATCAACGGCCGCTCCATCGGGATCGAGATCGTCAATCCCGGTCATGAGTTCGGCTATCGGCCCTTTCCAGAGGCCCAGATCGCCGCCGTCATCGCGCTCACGGCCGATATTCGCACCCGCTGGATGATCGCTGACGGCGACATCATCGCCCATTCCGACGTGGCGCCGGCCCGCAAGATTGATCCGGGCGAACTGTTTCCCTGGAAGACCCTGGCCGAAGCGGGCCACGGCCTGTGGGTCGAGCCTGACCCGGCCCCCGGCGCGCCGCTGATCGAAGGCGCCGAGGGCGCTGGTGTGTTCGCTCTGCAGGCAGGACTCACCCGCCTGGGCTATGAGTGTCCGCCTTCGGGCAGGTTCGATGCGGCGACGACGACGGTCATCAGCGCCTTCCAGCGCCACTGGAGACCGCACCAGGTGGACGGAGTCGCCGACGGCGAAACCCGCGCGAGGCTGATCGCCCTGCTGCGAGCCCAGGCCTGATGCATCCGGCCGCGCCCTTTCGGGTGACGGAGGTCGAGGCGATCCTCGCTCACCTGTCGGTCTATCCGTTCATGGGGTTTTTCGCCGCCGGTGAGGCGGGCCTGCGGGTCGCCCACGCCCCCGTGGTCGTCCGGCGGGAGGGGCAGGGGCTGACCCTCGACTTTCACCTGTCGCGCAACAACGCCCTGACAGCGACCTTCGCCAGGGGCGGGCGCGCCCTGGCGGTCTCCCAGGGGCCGGACGCCTATGTCAGCCCGGACTGGTACGCGGCGGCTGATCAGGTTCCCACCTGGAACTACCTCACTGTCGAGGCCGAGGGTGAGGTGACGCCCCTCGATGACCTAGGGCTTGTGGCGTTGCTGGATGATCTGTCAGCCCAGGAAGAAGCCAGGCTCGCGCCTAAGGCCCCTTGGACGCGCCAGAAGATGTCGCCCGGGCGTTTTGAAGCCATGCTCGCCGGCATCCAGGGGTTCAGGTTGCGGCCGCGCCGGCTGGAAAGCACGGTCAAGCTTTCGCAGAACAAGGCGGCTGATGAGCGGGCTCGCGTGGCCGCGGCGCTCGGGGATCACCCCATCGCCAGGGCGATGGGGCCGGGCGCCTCTGACTGACACTCTTGACCGCAGGCGCCCCTGCGCCCACTGATCTGCGCGGATCAGACGGCTGGGCGGCCGCGGTCGCTTCGGCGGTCGAGGAAAGTCCGGGCTCCACAACGACATGGCGGCGGGTAACGCCCGCCGGGGGCGACCCCAGGGAAAGCGCCACAGAAAGCAAACCGCCTCTCTCCGGAGAGGTAAGGGTGAAAGGGTGCGGTAAGAGCGCACCGCGTTGGCGGCGACGTCGACGGCACGGCAAGCCCCGCCAGGAGCAAGACCGAATAGGGATTCCGCGCCGGCGCAAGCCGGTAGGGCCGTCGTTGGCCTGAGGCGTCCGGGTTGGTCGCGAGAACCGTCCCGCAAGGGCCGGTCCAGAGGAATGGTCGTCGCATCCGGCCCCAAGGTTCGCCTTGGGCCGGGTGGCACAGAACCCGGCTTATAGGCCGTCTGATCCGCCACTCCTCCTTCGCCGCGAACCGCGCAGAGCGTCCAATCCCCACTATACTTAACATGTTCCGTGTATGTTCTGTGGAGTGTTTACGTGCGTTAACCATAAACCTCGTGCGACATCTTTGTATTCTGGGGATTCTGTCCTCTAGAGTCATTGCAGCCCAATCCATCCCATGTTAACCCATTTCCTGTTCGCTGGGGCTTGGCGGACTCCGTTGGCGCGCCAGCGGGATGGTGGGGTCAGCGGCCGGTGGGGGTCGCGGGAGAGGGTGTCGGGCGCGAATGTTTGTCTCGACCTTCGAGAAGCAGTTGGATGCCAAGCGGCGCCTCGTGGTGCCGCAGGAGTTCCGCGCCCTCGTGTCGGGCCCCTTCGATGGCGTCGTCTGCTTTCCCTCCATTGAGGCCGACTGCATTGAGGGGGGCGGCAAGGCCCTGTTCGATCGCTACAACGGCCTGATCGAGGAGCTGGAGTTCGGCGATCCGCTGCGCTCGGCCCTTGAAGTTTCCGTCCTCGGGGGCATGGCGCGCCTGTCCTTCGACACAGCAGGCCGGGTGACCCTGCCGGAGACCCTCTGCGACCTGTTTGGCCTGTCCGACTGGGTCGTCATCGTCGGCCTGGGCGACCGTTTCCAGATCTGGGAACGAGACGCCTTCCAGGCCCACCGCGCCGCCCAGCGCGAACTGGCCCGCGAGGGCCTGGCCAAGATGCGCGCCGACCAGCGCGCCGCCCGCCTGGGCGTCGCGTCATGAGCGCGCCCCATCTTCCGGTCCTGCTGGACGAGGTGGTCGAGGCCCTGGCGATCAAGGCCGGAGACCTCATCATTGACGGCACCTTCGGGGCGGGCGGCTATACGCGCGCCTTTCTGGCCGCCGGCGCCCGGGTCACCGCCTTTGATCGGGACCCCACCGCCGCGCGCTTTTCCTCCGACCTGCCGGCCGATCGC
>NZ_JAUSBZ010000134.1 GCF_030651755.1 Phenylobacterium sp.
TGGGGGCCTTCACCGCCTACACCGCCTTCGACTACCTGCACGAACGGCCCTTCGACACCGTCGTTCTCTGGGCCGGCGAAAACCCGAACGAAGCCTTGTCGATCGCCGCTGGCATGCGTCGCAACACCCGGCTCTATCACGTGCCCGCCCTGCTCTACATGAGTGAAGAATCCTATCTGACCATGTCCGAGGCCTATCATCGGGGCGTGTCGGATGTGGCCTCTCCGAGTTCGGCCGAAGGTGAGACCGCCGGCCGGGTGATCGAGCTCGCCCGGGCCTATCGTCGGCAGACGGCCACGCGCAAAGCCCTGGAACGGGCGCGCAGCTCGGGCCTCATGGATCCCGCGACAGGGCTGTTCACCCGCGAACTGTTCGCCACCCATCTGAGCCGGCTCGCCCACGCCTCCCGGATCCGCAACCGGCCTTTGAGCGTGTGCGTCCTCAAGGTGTCCGAGCGGACCGATGTCGCAGAGGCCCGCGCTCAGGGTTGGCTGGACCGGGCGATCCCGCAGATCGGGGCCATGATCGGCCGGCTGGTGAGGGTCGAAGACACCGCCGCGCGTCTCAGCCATGAGGTCTTCGCCCTGGCGCTGCCGGCGACCACGGCGGCCGCAGCCCGGGCCGCCGGCGAACGCATCGCCGCGGTCATCGGCTGCACGGCGTTCGAAGCCGGCGACGCCCGTCCGCCCTTCGTCGTGGAGTTCGACATCGGCGTGGCCGAGGTGAGCCCCGCACAGGGGGCTGGCCGGGCCCTGGAAGAGGCCGCGCGCCGAGCCATGGCCACCTAGCCAGGCGACCAGGCTCAGGCTGGGGCCAGCGCCAGTCGAGACAGCTCAGTCAGAACCCGCTCGGCGGCGTTCAGCCGCTGCTCGGGAGTCTCCCACTCGCCTTTGACTACGGCCTTATTGTCCGGCCGCAGACGCCAACCCATCTGGTTGCGATGGACAAACTCGATGAGCCCGCCTGGGTTCGGGAAGGCGTCATTGCGGAAGGTGACGACTGCGCCCTTGGGTCCGACATCGATCTTCGACACATTGGCCTGGCGACACATGCCCTTGATGGCCACGACCTTGAGCAGTTGGTCGGTCTCCGGCGGCAAGGGTCCAAACCGGTCGATCAGTTCCGCCGCCAGCGCCTCGCGATCGGCGGCCTGCTCGGCTTCCGACAGGCGACGATAGAGCGACAGCCGCACATTCAAGTCGGGCACATAGGCCTCTGGGATCAGGACGGCGGCGCCGGTGTTGATCTGCGGCGACCAGCCGCGATCCTGCACGCCCTCAGCGCCCACCAGCTCCTTCAGCTCGTTGACCGCGTCCTCCAGCATCTGCTGGTACAGTTCGACCCCAATCTCTCGGATATGACCCGACTGTTCCTCGCCCAGCAGGTTGCCGCCGCCGCGGATGTCGAGGTCATGACTGGCCAGCTGGAAGCCGGCGCCCAGGCTGTCGAGGGACTGCAGCACCCGCAGCCGCTTCTCGGCCGACAGGGTGATGGCCTTGTCTTCGGGCGTGGTCATATAGGCATAGGCCCGCGCCTTGGCCCGGCCGACCCGACCGCGGATCTGATAGAGCTGCGACAGGCCAAACATGTCGGCCCGGTGGATGATCAGGGTGTTGGCGGTGGGGACGTCGAGGCCCGACTCCACGATCGTGGTGGAGAGCAGCACGTCGTACTGGCCGTCATAGAAGGCCGACATGACCTCTTCGAGCTGCGTGGGCGGCATCTGGCCATGCCCGACCACGAACCGCACCTCAGGCACCTGCTCGCGCAGGAACCGCTCAAGGCTGGGCAGATCTGAGATTCGGGGCGTGACGAAATAGGCCTGGCCGCCGCGATACTTCTCCCGCAGCAGGGCCTCGCGCACCGTGATCGGATCCCACGGGGTGACATAGGTCCGCACCGCCAAGCGATCGACCGGCGGCGTGGCGATGATCGACATCTCGCGGATGCCCGACAGGGACATCTGCAACGTCCGCGGGATGGGCGTGGCTGTCAGGGTCAGCATGTGCACGTCGGCGCGAAGCTCCTTGAGCTTCTCCTTGTGCTTGACCCCGAAGTGCTGCTCCTCGTCGACGATCACCAGGCCGAGATCCTTGAATCCGACCTGCTTGGACAGCACCGCATGGGTGCCGACGACGATCTCGACCTCGCCGTTCTTGAGGCCCTCGCGGGTCTCGGCGGCTTCCTTGGCCGGGACCAGACGCGACAGGCGCCGAACCTTGACCGGCCAGCCCTGGAAGCGGGCTTCAAACGTCTTGTAGTGCTGCCGCGCCAGCAGGGTGGTGGGACAGACTACCGCCACCTGTTGGCCGCTCATGGCCGCGACAAAGGCGGCCCGAAGGGCGACCTCAGTCTTGCCAAAGCCCACGTCGCCACAGATCAGCCGGTCCATCGGGCGGCCCGACCCCAGGTCGGTGAGCACATCGCCGATGGCGTTCAGCTGGTCCTCGGTCTCCTCATAGGGGAACCGGGCGCAGAACTCGTCGAACACCCCGTGCGGCGGATCAATGCCAGGGGTGGACTTCATGGCCCGTTCGGCGGCGATGCGGATTAGGCCGCCGGCCATCTCACGCAGCCGCTCCTTGGCCTTGGCCTTTCGCGCCTGCCAGGCCGCCCCGCCGAGGCGGTCGAGGGTGACGCCGTCGGACTCCGCGCCATAGCGGGTCAGGAGGTCGATATTCTCCACAGGCAGGTAGAGCTTGGCCTCACCGCCATACTGCAGCTCCAGGCAGTCGTGGGGGGCGCCCTGCACATCGAGCGTCTTCAGTCCCTCATAGCGCCCAATGCCATGCTCGATGTGGACGACGAGATCGCCTGGCGTCAGCGCAGAGGCTTCAGCCAGGAAGTTGGCGGCCCGCCGGCGCTTGCGCGGCCGCGCCAGCCGGTCGCCGAGAATGTCCGTCTCGGAAATGACCACCAGCTTGTCGGTCTCGAAGCCCGCCTCGAGGGGCAGGACCACCCGCTGGGGGATCTTCGGATCGGCCGCCTTGGCCGCCTGCCAGTAGGGCGCGAGGGAGAGCTTGGACAGGCCATGATCGGCCAGCATCCCGCCCAGGCGCTCAGAGGCGCCCTCGGTCCAGGAGGCGAACAGGACCCGCTTGCCCGCAGCGGTCTGGGCCTTGGCGTGGTCGACGGTGGCCTCAAACAGGTTGACGCTGTCACGTTGCCGCTCAGGCGCAAAGCTGCGCCCGGCGCGCGCCCCCAGGTCGATGACCTGCTCGCCCTCGACGGCGTTGAAAGCCGAGAACCGCCGATTGGGACGCACCGAAAGAGCGCGCTCCCAGTCTTCGACCGACAGATAGAGCCCTTCCGGCGCCAGCGGCCGATAGTTGGATTTCCGGCCGGCTTCAGCCCGGGCCTCATAGGCGTCCCGCACCATGCTCAGCCGCTCGTCCCGGGCCTCGGGCGCCAGATGGTCGACGGCGATCAGGGTGTCGTTGGGCAGATAGTCGAAAACGGTTTCGAGGCTGGGATAGTAGAGCGGTAGCCAGTGCTCCATGCCGGCGCGACGGCCGCCCTCGCTCACCGTGGCGTAGAGCGGGTCATCGCCCGCCGCGCCAAAGGCCGCCACATAACCCTTGCGGAAGCGGGACACCGCCTCGGCGTCCAGCAGGGCCTCGCTGACGGCCAGCAGGCTGACCTCGGTCAACTGACGGGTGGAGCGTTGGGTCTCGGGGTCAAAGGCCCGGATGGACTCCAGAATGTCGCCAAACAGGTCCAGGCGGACAGGCTCGTCAGCGGCCGGCGGGAAGACATCGATCACGCCCCCCCGGATCGCGAACTCGCCCCGCTCCGACACGGTGGAGGCCCGCTGATAGCCATTGACGGCGAAGTAGCGCTCCAGATCGGCGATCTTCACCTGCCGGCCCACATGAGCGCTGTAGGAGGCGCCTTCCACCGCGGCCCTGGGCGGAACCCGCTGGATCATAGCTGGGATGGCCGCGACCAGCAGGGCGGGTGTCTTCGCCGCGAACCCGCCGGTCGCCAACCGCGCCAGGGTCGTCATCCGCTGGGCGGCGACGCCCGGCGATGGGCCGATCCGATCATAGGGCAGGCAATCCCACGATGGCAGGCGCATCACCTCCACGTCCGGGGCGAAGAAGGCGAAGGCGTCGGCGAAGGCGCTCATCCGGGCGGTGTCGCGGGCGATGAAGACGCTCAGTCCGCCCCGGGCGCGGACAATGTCGGACATCACCAGGGCGTCATAACCCTCCGGCGCGCCGACGAGGTCGACGCGTTCCGGGTCCGTATTAATGCGCTTGAGCTGGGTGGCGCTGGGAGCCGCGGCGCCGTCAGCCGCCACGGGCGCCGCCGATGGTCTTGTGAGCCTCGTCCCTGAACCCCTTGATCATGGTCATGATCTCAGTGTCGAACTCAGGCGGCGTGGGGGTCCGCTCGACGATCCAGGCGTAAATGTCGTGGTCCGGTTGCTCGAGCAGATTTTCGAGAACATCCAGCTGAGCCGGGCTCAGCGCCCCGGCATGGCGGTCCACAAATCCACCAAGAATCAGGTCCGCCTCAACGAAGCCCCGATGCCAGGATCGGAACTTGAGGCGCTTGAGCCGGATGTCGTGCGTATCGTCCATTGCGAGCGCGGATATAGAGGCCCCGCCGTCTGAGCGCCAGGGGCTTGGGGCGGGAGAATCCGTCCGTCGGCGCTCAGTCTCCGCCGAACCAGAAGAACGACAAGGCGCCCAGGCGTTCTGAGCCAAACTGAGCGGCCGATCGCAGGACAATCTCAGGCTCCCCCGAACTGGGGCCATCCGAGCGGGCCTGACCAAGAACGCCGAGATCCAGCATGCCATCCAGGGTCACCGTTCCGACCCGCGCGTCCTCGCCCACAAATCGGAAGTCCCCGTCGCCGAGCCGATAGGCGCTCGGCAGGACCCTCACCCTCACCGTGTGGACCTCCGCCCCCAGCTCATTGGTCTCCACGGGGCTGGACAGATCGGAGAACTCCAGCATGACGGGGGCGTAGGTCTCGCTGCGCTGGCCAGCCTCCCACGCGGCGAACTCTGTTTTTCCCCCAATGTGCAGGTGATCTAGCCTGAGGTCGCCGACCCGGACGTCCTGGGTAGGAATATAATAGCCAAACAGGTTCTCCCCAGCCTTGTGGGAGAAGCCGCTAAGGCCCGCATCGGCTGATGCGCTCACCGAGTCGGCCGAAGGATTCGTGGGGGTCGAGACGGTTTCCACCTGCCCGCATGCGGCGGTGAGCGCTGCAAGCGTCAGGCTTAGTATCCAGGCTCGCATATCCACCCCCTCAATCGGCCCCGTGTTTTCGCGAGATCACCACAGGTCCGCCGCTCCGTCTATCGCGCACGCCCAACGCGCCCGCGCTATGGTCTGCACCATGCGTCCGGAGATTCTCTATCCCCTCTTCGCGCCCATCGACACGCTGAAGGGCGTGGGACCGAGGGTTGCGCCCCTGCTCGGCAAGCTGGCGGGACCGGTGGTGCGCGACGTGGCCTTTCTGGCGCCGCACAGCCTGATACACCGCCACCCGGCCCGGGTGGATGGGGCCGTCGAAGGGGCGGTCCAGACGTTCGTCGTGACCATCGAGGCCTTTCAGCCGCCCCGCAGCGCCGCCCAACCCTGGAGGGTGCGGGCGTTTGACGGCACGGGCTTCCTGACCCTGGTCTATTTCGGCGGACTGGGGGGGCGAATTGAGGCGCAGAACCCTGTGGGCGCTCAACGGCTGGTCAGCGGCAAGGTCGAGCGGTTCGGGTCGGAGATCCAGATCGCCCATCCGGACTACCTGCTGCCCCTGGATAAGGCCGACCAGATTCCTGAAATCGAGGCGGTCTATCCGGCCACTGCGGGCCTGCCCGCCCGGACCGTGCGGCGGCTGGCTGTGGAGGCCCTATCAAGGGCGCCAGACCTTCCGGAGTGGCAGGACCCCGCCTGGCTCGCCCGGCAGGGCTGGGCCAGTTGGCGCGAGAGCCTGGCCAAGCTGCACGCCCCCGAGACCGATGCCGACCTGACGGCGCAGGCGCCTCACCGCCAAAGATTGGCCTTCGACGAACTTCTGGCCCACCAGCTGGCCATGGGGCGCCGCAAGGCCGAAAGGCGGGCCGAGCCCTCGCCCCCGATACCCGCGGGTCGGCTGGTCGACGCCATGGCGGCGGCCCTGCCCTTCCGCCTCACAGGGGCGCAGATCCGAGCCCTGGCGGACATCCGGACGGACCTGGCCAGCGGCGAACGGATGTCGCGGCTTCTGCAGGGGGACGTGGGATCAGGCAAGACCGTGGTGGCCATGCTGGCCATGGCCGATGTCGCAGAAGCCGGCGGCCAAAGCGCCCTGATGGCGCCGACCGAAATCCTCGCCCGCCAGCACTTCGAAACTCTTGCCGCGCCGCTGGAAGCCCAGGGCCTCGCCGCCGTGTTGCTGACGGGTCGGGACAAGGGCGGCGCCCGGGCGGAGAAACTGCGGGCGCTCGCCAGCGGGGCGGTTCAGATCGCCGTCGGCACACACGCCCTGTTCCAGAACGACGTGGTCTTTCGTGACCTGCGCCTGACCATTATCGACGAGCAACATCGCTTTGGCGTGGCCGAGCGTCAGCGTCTGCAGGCCAAGGGTCAGGCCACCCACCTTTTGGCCATGTCAGCCACTCCCATACCGCGGACCCTGGAGCTGACGGTGTTCGGCGACCTGGATGTCTCGCGGATCGACGAAAAGCCCCCGGGTCGAACCCCGGTCGCCACCCGAGCCATTCCCATGGGGCGCATGGCCGAGGTCGAGACGCGACTGAAGTCTGTGGTCGCCGGTGGAGCACAGGCCTTCTGGATCTGCCCCTTGGTCTCAGAGTCCGAAAAGACCGACCTGGCCGCCGCCGAGCGTCGCGCAGGCGAGCTGCGCCAACGGATTGGTCCCAGCGTCGGTCTGGTCCATGGCAAGATGCCCGGGCCAGAGAAGGACGCCGTCATGTCCCGCTTCGCCCACGGCGAGCTGTCGGTGCTGGTGGCGACGACCGTCGTTGAGGTCGGCGTAAACGTGCCCAACGCCACGATTATGGTCATTGAACAGGCGGAGCGCTTTGGCCTCGCTCAACTCCACCAGCTCCGCGGTCGCGTGGGGCGCGGCCGCGCCGAAAGCGCCTGCGTGCTGCTCTATGACCCCCCTCTGTCGGAGGCTGGTCAGAAGCGCCTGGACATCCTGCGCCGCACCGACGACGGCTTTCTGATCGCCGAACGAGACCTGGAGCTCCGCGGCGGTGGCGATCCCCTGGGCCTGCGTCAGAGCGGTTTCCCAGCCTATGTGTTCGCAGATCCCATCGCCCATCGCGACCTGATCGCCGCGGCCGGCGACGACGCCCGGCTCATCCTTGCCCGTGATCCCCAACTGAGCTCCGCGCGTGGGCAGGCGTTGCAGGTGCTTCAGGCGCTCTTCGACTGGCAGGCCAGCGCTGCGCAACAGGACGCCGGCTGACGCCAAGGTGTCAGTCGATCCGGTGCACCGGTGAGGGCGGCACCTCGGCGCCGGCCGGAATCGGACGGGCCGCCCTTGGAAAGTCAGGATCGGCGAGCAATGCGCTCAGCCGAAGCTCATAACTCGCCTCAAGATCCCCATAGAACAGATTGTATCCTGGGACTTTTCTTTGATTCGCCCACGATCCCGTAGGCTGAAACGCCACAGATCGGGGCCGGGAAACCCTTAGGACTCCATTCTCGCAACGCGCGCTCACCTGCCGGCTCTGCAGGGCTGGCCGGGCGCCCCACTCCAGATTGGTGGCGTTGGTGGCCCCCTTCGCCAGACGCGCCGGCGCCTCGTCATCGCTGACCTGGCCGAGCAGGGGATTGTAGCAGATCGCCAGTCCCGAAAGGTTGGACAACTGCCCGTCGCGATCCCAGATCAGAGACCGGTCGCGGATCTGTTGGGCGCGCTCCCGGTCACCCTCATAGGCCGAGACCCAGGCCGCCAGGCATCCCGTCTGATCGGCCGTCTGGCATGGCGGCAGGGGTGGACCCGCCGCGGGCACGGCGGTTTCAATCAGATAGGCGGCGACCAGGCGTCGCAGGCGGTCGGGGTCTGAGGCGACCTCGTCGGTGAGCAACCGAGCAGCCAGGGTTCCCCCCTGCTCAACCCCGACAATGACGAAGGGGCGCCCCTGATTGTAGGCCTCCATATAGTGGGTGAAGGCCGTACGGACGTCGCCATAGGCGAAACGCCGCGCCTCCCGCGCGTCATCGCGCAGGGTCAGCATCGAATAGAGGCTGGCCTGTCTGTGGCGCGGCGCGAAAACGCGCCCCATTCGCACGAAGGGTCCGACATAGTTGGGACCCACCGTTTGCTGGAAGAAACGCTCGGCGCGGGGATCATCAATGGGGGCGTTCCAGTGACGGCCGCCATCATAGCTGGTCGGCCCCACAAAGAAGACATCGGCCGGCGGCCCGTCTTCGATCCATGCTTCCGGCTGGGTCGGCAGCAGATTCCAGGCCTCCCGGCGACCATAGTCCGGCGCCGGCGGCGGCTCATAGGTCTGGAAGGGCTCCTTGGGGTCGAGGCCCGTGCGCAGAATGTCGTCTCGCCAGACGACGCCGCTGGCGATCAGCAGGCCCGCCAGCAGCACCGCTGCGCCCGTCAGCCAGAGCTTTGTTCGTCTCGGGGTCTCGGCCATGATTCAAACCTAGCCCAAGGTCGGCTGACAGGGCGAGCCTCCTCAGCGATAGGGATCCGGCTGCGACAGGTATCGGGTCACATAGTCACTGACCCCAGCCTCCAGGCTGGTGAGCGGGGCTGCATATCCCGCTTGCCGAAGCCGGCTCATCTCCGCCTTGGTGAAATACTGGTAGCGATCACGGATCGCCGGCGGCATCGGGATGTAGTCGATATCCGGCGCCCGCCCCGCGGCGCCGAACACCGCCCCGGCCAGATCGGCGAAACTCCGCGCCTCACCTGAGCCCAGATTATAGACCCCGTTGACCTGCGGATTGACCGCCAGCCAGGCGACGATCTCAGCCACGTCCTGGACATAGACGAAATCGCGAAGTTGGCCGCCATGGGGGATGTCGGGTCGGTGGGATTGAAAGAGCTGCACGGTCTGACCATCCCGAACCTTGGGCCAGATCTGGGCCACAACCGACTTCATGGCGTGCTTGTGGCCCTCGTTGGGACCATAGACGTTGAAGAATTTCAGCCCCACCCACTGGGGCGGCGCATAGTCCCGGGCGGCCTGACGAACAGCGAAGATGTCGAACAGGGCCTTTGACCAGCCATAGGTGTTCAAGGGCTTCAGGGCGGCGAGCGCCTCAAAGCTGTTGTCGTCTCCGAAACCCAGGTGACCGTCGCCATAGGTGGCGGCCGACGAGGCGTAGATCAGACGCCGCTGGCGATCGACGCACCAGCGAAACAGGTCTCGAGACAATCCAAAGTTCGACTGGATGATCTTGTCGGCGTCCGGCTCCGTGGTCGACGAAACGGCGCCCATGTGGACCACCAGTTCCACGTCGCGCCAGCGCTTCTCCAGCCAGTCGAACATCTCTTCGGGGGCGACAAAGTCTCCGATGGGATGCTTGGCGATGTTGCGCCATTTGCCAAGATCAGCTTCGCGCAGGCGGTCGCAGACCACCACATCAAGGCTGCGATCCTGCGCCAGTCGGGCGACGATATTGGAACCGATGAAACCAGCGCCCCCGGTGACGAAAACAATGCGACGGCTCATGCCTTCTCCTGCATCCGGCCAAGGGCGGCCGTGGTGGAATAGCCCTCGACAATCTGCGCCAGTCGAACCTCGCCCCCCCAGGCGCGGACCTCGGCGGCGCCGACCACCTGATCCTCGGAATAATCCGCCCCCTTGATCAGCACATCGGGTCGGGCCAGTTCGATCAGATCGATGGGGGTGTCTCCCCCGAAGGGCACGACCAGATCGACGGCGCCCAGGCCCGCAAGAACGACGGCGCGGCTCTCAAGGTCGTTCACGGGGCGACTCTCGCCCTTCAAACGCCTGACAGAGGCGTCGTCATTGACCCCGACAATCAGCCTGTCGCACCAACTCCGGGCCTGGTTCAGATAGGCCACGTGGCCCTTGTGCAGAATGTCGAAACAGCCATTGGTAAAGCCGACCCGCAGCCCGCGGGCCTTCCACCGGGCGACCTCTTCGGCCATTCGTTGAGGCGTGCAGACCTTGGCCTCGGCCGGCGCCTGATGGGCGGCGAGAGCCGCCTCGATGAGTTCGCCTGGGGTGACCACCGCCGTGCCGGCCTTGCCCACAGCGACACCCGAGGCCAGCATGGCGAAGGCCGCCGCGTCCTCAATGGAAGCCTTGGCTGCGAGCGCCAGGCCCAGGGCCGCCAGGGTGGTGTCCCCCGCCCCCGAGGCGTCGAACACCTCCTTGGGCGTCCCCGGGAAATGTCGGACCGGTTGTCCCCGCACGGCCAGGGAAATCCCTTTGGCCGACCGGGTGACGAGAATGGCCCGCGCTTCGCAAAGGCTCAAAGCGTGATCGAGGGCTGCGGCCACCTCCTCATCGGTGGAGGTGGGCATGTCCGTGGCGTGGGCCAGCTCGGCGGCGTTTGGCTTGATGATGTCGACCTCGCCGTAGCGAGCGAAGCTACGGGCCTTGGAGTCGACGATGACCCGCGCCCCGGCGGCCCGGCAGGCGGCGATCACCGCCGGGGTCACAACACCCTTGCCATAGTCTGACAACAGGATGAGGCCGACATCGGCGGCCACGTCGCGGATCGTGCGCACCAGGCGCTCCTCGACATCTCCGTTGGCCGGGGTGCTGATCTCATTGTCGACGCGCAGCAATTGCTGACCGCCGGAAACGAAGCGGGTCTTCAGTGTGGTGGGACGGGCCGCATCGGTGATGACAAAGCCCTCGACGCCAGCCTCGGCGGCCACCAGTCGCAGAGCCTCGTGCCCTTCCCCGTCGCCCCCCACCAGGCCCACCAGGCAGACATGCCCCCCGAGGGCCGCGACGTTTCGGGCCACATTCCCGGCCGCCCCCAGCATGACCAGCTCGCGCTCGCGGGCCAGAACCGGGATAGGCGCCTCAGGCGAGACCCTCGTCACTTCCCCATAGACAAATCGGTCGATCATCAGATCGCCGACGCAGGCCACGCGCACCCCGGGTACGGTGGAGAGCAGGTGCTGCAGAGCGGCAAGATCCATCATCTGATCCCTTAGGCCTGCACGGCGTCCCGAAGGGCTTTCAGCGTCCGCAGGAGGGGCGCCGCCTCGGAGAGGGGCAGACAGCTTGGACCATCACACAGAGCCCTATCGGGGTCATGATGGAATTCCAGGAAGACCCCATCGGCGCCGGCGGCCACCGCCGCCTTGGCGATGATCGGCACCCCTTCCCGCCGCCCGCCGGTCGAGGCCCCGTTGGACTTGGGGTTGGCGCCCGGCAGCTGCACGGCGTGGGTGGCGTCGATCGTCACCGGAGCGCCCAGACCTTGCATCTCAGCGATACCCAGCATGTCGACGACGAGATTGTTGTAGCCAAAACTGACCCCCCGTTCACACAGGATGGTCATGTCCGTCTCCACCGCTTCCTTGATCTTGTCGAGAATGTTGCGGCAATCCCAAGGGGCGAGAAACTGGCCCTTCTTCACATGCAAAAGGCCCCCTGCCGCCTTGGTGGCCTGGGCCGTGGCCACCACAAGATCGGTCTGACGGCACAGGAAGGCCGGGATCTGCACGAGGTCGGCGACTGCGGCCACGGCCTCGGCCTGATCGATCTCATGCAGGTCCGTGCAGATGGGCACGTCGAACTCAGCCTTGATCTGGCGCAGCATCTTCAGGCCTTCCTCAAGGCCCGGCCCGCGATAGCTCCGGATTGAAGAGCGGTTGGCCTTGTCGAAGCTGGCCTTGAACACATAGGGCAGGCCCAGTTCTGCGCAGACCGCCTTCAAGTGCCGCGCGGCGTCGCGCGCCAGTTCCAGATCCTCAAGCACATTGAGGCCGGCGATGACCACCAGGGGGTGGCCCACGCCGATCGACAGGTTCCAGCGCTTGAGTTCGAGAGCGGCCATAGGATCGTCCTGGGTCTGCAGATAGGGGCCTAAGTGCCCCCCAGCTTGCGGCTTCACAAGCCAGAATTCAGACCGGCGGCCCCAAGGCCTGCGTCCGCTCCGGGCTAGGGCGCGTACACTCGGTTCCGGGTGAGTGTCGCCCCTGGGTCGATTGTGCTAGGTTTGTGAACGACACGAGGGGTAAGCGACGATGACCATCGCCCATAACTCGTCTTCTCTGGCCGAACTCGCCGCGGCGCCCGGAGCCTTGCGTCGCGCCCCAGAGCTCAGCGGCGCTCCAGCCTCCTTCCGCAGCGCCCTCGGGCTTCTGGCGCGGAACTGGACGGTCGGGACCCTCACCTTTGTCCTGCCCACCGGGCGCGAACTGGATCTTGTCGGACCCGAGCCAGGGCCAAGCGGCCGTCTGATCATCCGCGACTACGCCTTCATGAACCGGGTTCTGGCCGCCGGCGACATTGGTTTCGCCGAGGGTCATATGGCTCGGCAGTGGGAGACGCCTGACATGGCCGCCCTCCTTTGCGTGTTCAGCTTGAACTTCGACAAGATCGAGCGGCTGGCGCTTGGCGCACCGCTGATGTGGGTGCTCAACCGCATCCTCCACCTGTTTCGTGACAACAGCCGGACAGGATCCAAGAAGAATATCCACGCGCACTACGACCTGGGTAACGCCTTCTACTCCCGGTGGCTTGACCCCACCATGACCTATTCCGCCGCCCGCTACGCCCAAAAGGGCCAAGCCCTGGCCGATGCCCAGACCCACAAATACCGAACCCTGGCGCATCAAATGCAGCTGCAGCCAGACCATCACGTGCTGGAAATCGGTTGCGGCTGGGGGGGATTCGCCGAGTTCGCCGCCGGTGAAATTGGCGCCAAGGTCACGGCCATCACCATTTCACAGGAGCAGTACGCCTTCGCCGCCAAGCGCATCTTCGACCAGGGCCTCAGCGAGCGGGCGGAGATCAAGCTGGTGGACTATCGCGACGTCGCCGGAACCTACGACCGGGTGGCCTCCATCGAAATGTTCGAGGCGGTGGGGGAAAAGTACTGGCCAAGCTATTTCGGCAAGATCTCCGAGGTTCTGGCGCCGGGCGGCCAGGCGGGGCTGCAGATCATCACCATCAGAGACGAATTCTTCGAACAGTATCGCCGCCGGGCCGATTTCATCCAGCGCTACATCTTCCCCGGCGGTATGCTGATCAGCGAGACGCGGTTGCGCTCCGAGACGGCGGGCGCAGGCCTGGATTGGCGGGAGGTCAGTTGTTTCGGACAAGACTATGCCGACACCCTCAGCGAATGGATGCGCAACTTCGAGGCGGCCTGGCCCGACATTGAGGCGCAGGGGTTTGACGACCGGTTCCGCCGGCTCTGGCGGTTCTATCTCGGCTACTGTGAGGCGGGTTTCCGCACCGAACGCACCAATGTGATCCAGCTTTCCCTGTCGAAAACCTAGGCAAAGGACCGCCTGCCCCCTGTTCGACCCGTCGGCCCGGCCTTAAATACCGGCCATGACCGTCGCACACAGCGTTCTCGACACCATCGGCGATACGCCGCTCATCCGCCTCAACCGGGCCAGCGACCTGACCGGGTGCGAAATCCTCGGCAAGGCCGAGTTCATGAATCCGGGCCAGTCGGTCAAGGACCGCGCCGCCCTCTTCATTGTTCGCGATGCTGAGGCCAAGGGGCTGCTGCGCCCCGGCGGCCGGATTGTCGAAGGCACGGCCGGCAATACCGGGATCGGCCTGGCCATGGTCGCAAAGGCCCTAGGATATAAGGCGACCATCGTCATCCCCCGGACGCAGAGCCAGGAGAAAAAGGACGCGATCCGACTGTTCGGGGCCGAGCTGGTCGAGGTGGACGCTGTCCCCTATTCCAACCCCGACAACTATGTCCGCTATTCAGGCCGTCTGGCCGAAGAGCTCGCCGCCAGCGATCCCAATGGCGCCGTCTGGGCCAATCAGTTTGATAACGTCGCCAACCGTGAGGCCCACGCCCAGACCACCGGTCCCGAGATCTGGCGCCAGACCGAAGGCAAGGTCGACGGCTTCATATGCGCTGTCGGGTCCGGGGGCACCCTGGCTGGTGTGGCCCAGGCCCTGCGGTCTGAGCGGGGCGACGTGCAGATCGGCCTGGCCGATCCCTATGGTGCGGCCCTCTACAGCTATTTCACCACGGGCGAACTGAAATCGGAAGGCGGCTCGATCAGCGAAGGTATCGGTCAGGGCCGGATCACCGCCAATCTGGAAGGCCTCAAGGTCGACCGGGCCTACCGCATCCCCGACGAGGAGATGCTCGAGGTGATCTACGACCTCGTGGAGCATGAGGGTCTGGTGATGGGGGGCTCCACCGGCATCAATGTAGCCGGCGCCATCCGCATGGCCCGTGACATGGGTCCAGGCCATACCATCGTGACCATCCTTTGCGACCAGGGCGCGCGCTATCAGAGCAAGATCTTCAACAAGGCCTTCCTGACGGAAAAGGGCCTGCCCATCCCGTCCTGGCTGTAAGCGGTGGAAACCGGCCCCCTCGTCTCGGTCAATTGGCTGTCGCAACGCCTGGATGACCCAGACCTGCGTGTGGTCGACGCCACCTGGTACATGCCGGCCGAGCAGCGGCCTGGGCTGGATGAGTTTCGAAAGGGTCACATCCCTGGCGCGGTCTTCTTCGACATCGACCAGATCGCTGACCGAGAGGTCGACCTGCCGCACATGGCGCCAAGGCCTGAGGTCTTTGCGCAGGCGGCTTCAGCCTTGGGCCTGAGCCCCGCCCACAAGATCGTCGTCTATGACGGCCATGGCATTTTCTCCAGTCCGCGGGTCTGGTGGACCCTCCGGCTCATGGGCTTCGAGACGGTCGCGGTCCTTGATGGCGGGTTGAAGGCCTGGCAGGCGGCGGGGATGCCGCTGGCCTCGGGCGACGCCGAGCCCGTTCCAGCCCCAGCCTTTGCGCGCTATCGCCCACACCTGGTGCGCGGCCTCGACGACGTGCGCCAAGCCCTGGGCGACTCCGGCCTCCAGATCCTGGACGCCCGGCCCGCCGCCCGGTTCCTGGGTCAGGCCCCGGAGCCCAGGCCGGGGCTGAGGGGGGGGCATATGCCTGGCGCCTGCAACCTCCCCTGGAACGCCGTCGTCGGCCCAGACGGCGCCTTGCGCTCGCCCGACGAACTGCGGGGCGCCTTTGTCGCCGCCGGGATCAATATTGATCAGCCGGTCATCACCACCTGCGGTTCAGGAGTCAGCGCCGCCGTCCTCGTCCTTGCCCTGGCGCGCCTGGGTGTCGAGGACGTCCCGATCTATGACGGATCGTGGAGCGAATGGGGCGGGCGCAGTGACACGCCGGTGGTCGTCGGATGATGAATATTCGCCTCGCCAGGCCGGAAGATCTCGATCTCCTGCCAGAAATCGAGGTGTCGGCCGCCACCCTGTTTCGCGACCAGGGCCTCGCAATCACCTCCGACGAGACCGACGGCGCGCCCCTCGACTTCACCCCGGCTGCGGTGTGGAAACCGATCGCTGCGGCTGGATTGCTGTGGGTGGTGGCTGAGGAGAAGGGTCCGCCCGGCGGCTTCCTGGCGGCTCGGATTGAGGACAATCGCCTGCACATCCTCGAGTTCGACGTCCACCGGCGTCATCAGGGTCAGGGCCTGGGCCGGCGCCTGCTGGCCTTCGCCATCGCCGAGGCGCGGCGGCGCGGACTTGAGGGGCTCAGCCTGACCACCTTCCGCGACGCCCCCTGGAACGCCCCCTTCTACGCCTCCGCCGGCTTCAAAGTCATCGAGCGGGACGCCGCCCCGGAAACCCTCCAGGCCTATCTCGATAGGGAGGCGTCCCGAGGCCTCGACCCCGCCCGCCGCTGCGCCATGATCATGAGCCTTAAGGCCCAACGCTCTGATGGTTCTGCCTGATCTCATCAGCCCCTAGCGAACGGGCGGCGCATAGATCAGGCCCGGATTCGGCGCATTCCACAGGGCGTTGAGGCCCCGCTCAAGCTTCAGGCCAGAATCGGCGCCCAGATTGCGGCGGAAGATCTCATTATAGGCTCCAACCTGGGCGATCGCCTGATAGGCCCAGTCCGCTTCCAGTCCCAGCAGTTCGCCGAGATCTCCCTCGACCCCCAGGAGTCGCCGGGTCTCAGGATCAGAGGCGGCCTCCCTCGATCCTGCGACTGTGGTTGAATTGACGCCAAGTTCCTCGGCGATAATCAACGCATTGATCGTCCATCTGACGATATCGGTCCAGGCCGGGTCGTCCTGCCGCACCACGGGCCCTAGGGGCTCCTTGGAGACGACCGTCGGCAGAATCACATGGGCGTTTGGGTTGTTCATGATCGAACGGGCCGACGCCAGGGCGGAGACGTCGGCGGTGAAGACGTCGCACCGCTCAGCCTCATATGCCGTGCGCGCCGCGGCCTCGTTCTCGACCACGACGGGGGTGAATTCCAGGCCCCTGGCGCGGAAGTAGTCTTCAAGGTTGCTCTCGGTGACCGTCCCCGCCTGGACACAGATCCGGGCGCCGCTGAGTTCGTCTGCGCTGGTCAGGTTGAGGGAACGGGGCGCCATGAAACCCTGGCCGTCATAATAGGTCACCCCCGCAAAATCGAGGCCGAGGCCTGCGTCCCGCGAGAGGGTCCAGGAGGTGTTGCGCGACAGAATATCTACTGAGCCATCCTGCAACTCGGCGAACCGGTTCTGCGCCGACACCGAGCGGTAGCGAACCGCCGTCGCATCACCGAGCACGGCGGCGGCGACAGCCCTGCAGATATCCACATCGAAGCCCCGCCACACCCCGCGCACGTCGCGCACTGCAAAGCCCGCCAGTCCCGCATGGACGCCACACAGCACATGCCCGCGTCGCCGCACCGCCTCAAGGGTCGGGCTGGGGGTCGGCTGGAAGTCGCGCGCCACCGCCGGCCGCTTGGGCGCTGGCGCGGGTTCAGGTTCCGGGGACTCCGTCTCCCGGCCACATCCGACCAGGACCAATGACAGGACAACGGACGCCGCGAGGCGTCGGATCATGGGGGGCTCCTTGATCGGACAGGACGGGAGAGGTCTAGTACTGGCAGTTTCGCCCCTGATGCCTCACGAACGTCAACCCGCATGACCGAAGAAACCCGCCTGATCCACTCGGGTCTGGCGCAAACGCCCCTCGCCCGCACTGTCGGCCCGCCCATTCAGCGGGGATCGACGGTTCTGCTGCCCAATGCAGCGGCGCTGTATGACCACGGCGCCCACGTCACCTATGGCCGCCAGGGCCTTGCCGCGCAGAATGCGCTGACCGACGCCCTGGCGGAACTGGAGCACGCGCAATCGGTGACCCTCTATCCGTCGGGTCTGGCGGCCCTGACCGGCGCCATGCTGGCCGTCCTGGCCGCGGGGGATGAGGTGCTGGTGGTGGACACCATCTACAAGCCCACGCGCCGGTTCTGCGACACGGTCCTGAAGCGGTTTGGCGTGAAGGTGCGCTACTATCCGCCCTCCCTCGACGCGCAGGCCCTGATGGCGGTCTGCGGACCGGCCACCCGGCTGATCCTCCTGGAGTCTCCGGGCTCGCTCAGCTTCGAGTTCCAGGATGTGCCCGCCATCGCCACAGCGGCCAGGGCGCGGGGCATGCTGACCTTGATCGACAACACCTGGGCCGCAGGCCTGCTCTTCAAGCCCCTTGATCACGGGGTCGACATCAGCGTCCAGGCGCTGACCAAATATGTGGGCGGCCACTCCGACGTCTTTATGGGGTCAGTGGCCGTGAGCGCGCCCGGCCTGATTCAGGCCCTTGATGACGGAGTCCTCAATCTGGGCTGGGCGGTGTCGCCGGACGACGCCTACCAGATGCTGCGTGGACTCCGGACCCTTGCGGTCCGTATGGCGCGACACGATCAGTCTGCGCGTCAGGTTGCCGATTGGCTTAGCCGCCAGCCAGAGGTCGCACAGGTTCTTCATCCCGCCCTGCCCGGAGCCCCGGGGGGCGACATCTGGCGTCGGGACTTCAGCGGCGCATGTGGACTCTTCGCCTTCATCTTCAAGCCCGGCGCTCCCATGGCGCCGGCGGCCTTTCTTGATCGACTGGAGATCTTTGGTCTGGGTTTCTCCTGGGGCGGATTTGAGAGCCTCGCCATCAATTGTGATCCGCAGTTCCCTGGCCGCCTGAATTCAGGCGCCTATGGCGGGCCGATGATCCGCCTGCACATCGGACTGGAAGACCCTGACGACCTGATCCAGGACCTGGCGGCCGGGCTTGCAGCCTGGCGCGCGGCGGGCTGATGCTTGGCGGGGATGACTGGATCGCAGCCTTCCTGCGAGAGGAAGGCTTGCCGTCGGTCTATCGCGCGAGCATTTCAGCCGTGGCCGAACCCCTCGCCCAACGGCTGCAGGCCTTTTGCGCCGGTCGCCGGGGCCCGCTGGTGGTCGGGATGTGCGGCGCCCAAGGGTCGGGCAAGTCCAGCCTCACCGCCGCCCTGCGGCGCCTGATGGCGCGACGCGGGCTGCGCGTGGCGGTCATTTCCCTGGATGATCTCTATCTGACCCACGACCAGCGCGCCGCTCTGGCCAGGGACGTCCACCCCCTGCTCGCCGTCCGTGGTCCGCCCGGGACCCACGACATCGGGGCGGGCCTCGCCCTGATGGATGATTTGGCGCAGCCCCTCGAGGTCGCCCTGCCACGCTTTGATAAAGGGACCGACGACCCACGCCCCACCGCCCTGTGGCCGCGGTTCCTGGGGCCTGCTCACATCATTCTGCTAGAGGGTTGGTGCGTCGGCGCTCAGGCCCAGCCCGAGGCCCAGCTGGTCCAAGCCGTGAACAGCCTTGAAGCCGACCAGGACCCCAACGGGGTGTGGCGGCGCTACGTCAATGACGCCCTGGCGGGCCCCTATCAGACGCTCTTTGGCCAGATCGACTATCTCATTCTGCTGCGGGCGCCAGGCTTCGAGGTGGTGGCCGACTGGCGGGAGGAGCAGGAGTCGAAGCTGCGCACGCTCGGCCCCGTTCACGCCGCCCGCGCCATGAGCGCCGACCAGGTACGCAGCTTCGTTCAACTCTATGAGCGGCTGACCCGCCACATGCTCGACACCCTGCCCGAGCGGGCCGATTTGCTCATTGAGCTTGGTCCCGACCGGACGATGCGATTGGCGGGACCGACATGGCGGGTTCCGTAGGGCCCACCTCAATCCCTTCGACAGCGAAGTAGCGCACCGTCCCGATCAGCGCGTTCCTGCGATCATGGACGACAACCTGGGCGTCCCCGCCCGCCGTGGCGATGAGCTGGGCGAGGCTGCGGGCCTTGGCCTCCGCATGGGCGCCGGACATGAACATCAGGGGATGGTCGCAGAGACTGGAGGTGACAGACCAACCGCCCTCCACCGGGGTCACAGTGATCAGATTGTCGGAAGTTGCTCCAGCCTTCGCCAGCCACGCCATTGATCGCCTCCCACAGACGAACCCCGCCACCCGGGGCGACACCACCCGTCATTGCAGCCTGGTTTTGCGTTGAGGTCTGTCAGCCAGCCGACACTTCTCTAAGCTGTGAAACTGTAGCCAAGCTCATCCAGGTTGTCGTCATTTGGCGCGCTGGACACGGCGACATCCTTTCCGAGGGGACGCTGTGCTCAGGCGCGATGTCAGACTGGCCGCCAGATTCGAGCGCGAACGCTGACCGTCCGATCAGCGGACGAACGCCTTCACCAGGGTGCGCACCACGGCTCGGGCCATGTCCTCGATCGGCAGGCCAGCTCTCACAGCGGCTTCAACATGCAGGGGGTGGACGAACACCGTCACTGCGTCGCGCACGACGCCGGCAGCGGCGCCAACATCGCCGATTTGGAACTCGCCGCGCCGCACGCCATCAGCGAGGATGCGCTCGACCAGTCCGGTCATGGCGCGCCCATAGGCGGCGATGATCTCGGGCCGCTCCTCCATGATGCGGCGATAAAGTGCGTAGATTTCCGGATCGCCGGCCAGGCGCTCGCGCTTGCGGGCCTGGAGCGCCAGCACCATCGCCTCCAGCCGGTCGGCGGCGGGGCCATCCGCCTCGACGAATGCGGACGCCATGGCGGCCTCGTCGCGCATGGCCTGCTCGACCACTGCATCGAAGATGTCGGCCTTTGAACGAAAGTGGCGGTACAGCGTGGTGTGCGAGGTGCCCATCGCGCGCGCAATGTCGACGACATTTGTCTTCGCGCCCCCATACCGGCGGAGCTGCTCGATCGCCGCCTCGATGATGCGGCCGCGAACCCCGTCATCGGTAGCCGCATCATGTTTCATCCGCATTTTTTAGCGCGCGGCATCCCATGTTGCAACGATAAACATAATATGGATTATGTTCGTTATAACGCGGCTCAGAATTGTCGGCCAGGAGTGACCCATGGAACAGCTTAGGCGAGTGACGCCCCGAACGGCTTTCGTCACAGGCGGCTCGGGCTTTGTCGGCGCGCGGCTCATCGCGCGGCTCGTCGCCGACGGATGGTCAGTTCGCGCCCTTGGCCGCAGCGATGGAGCGCTGCGTAGGGTCGCGGCGCTCGGAGCCGAGCCCGTGCGAGGCGATTTGACGGACCAGGAGGCGCTAGCGGCCGGGATGCGCGGCTGCGAGGTGGTGTTCCACGTCGCCGCCCACTTCAAGCTGTGGGGCCCCCGCGCGCTGTTCGAGCGGGTCAATGTCGGTGGAACACGCGCGATCGTCGAAGCGGCGCGCGCGACGCCCGAGGTTCGCCGCGTGGTGATGGTCAGCGCCGCCGCGGTGGTGATGGGGAAGCCGGAACCGATGCGCGCAGTCCGCGAAGACGAGCCGCTTCGCTTCCAACGCTACGCGCCCTATTCGGCGTCCAAAGCCCGCGCCGAACGGCTGCTGCTCGACGCCAATGGCACGCGCGCAGGGTTCGAAACGAGCGCGGTCCGGCCGCCCTTCATCTGGGGCGCGGGCATGCCGACGCTTGAGGAGATGGCGCACATCGTCGCCGCAGGCCGGTTCCAGTGGGTTGGCGGCGGCCACCAAGCCATGTCGACCTGCCACGTCGACAATCTCTGCCACGCGCTGATGCTCGCGGCCGAGCGTGGCCGCGGCGGCGAGGCCTATTTCGTGAGCGATGGACGCGACGGGACGCTGAAGAGCGTGATCGCGCCGCTTCTTGCGACGCGCGGCGTCGATCCCGGCCAGCGCGCGGCGCCGTTCGGGGTCGTCTGGACCTTGGCGGGGGTCATGGGCTTTGTCTGGCGCACGCTGCGCCTCAAGGGCGAGCCGCCGATCACGCGCCAGATGCTGCGGCTGATCGGCAAGGATTTCACGGTGGACATCGGAAAAGCCACATCCGAACTCGGATACAGCGCAGTTGTCAGTTGGGAGGAGGGCCTCGCCGAGATGCGCGCAGGCGCCTTCACGCCCGCCCCCGCTGCGCCGCCGGTTGTAGAACCGGCGGCGAGATGACCGCCATCCCCGATGTTCGCCGTGCGACTTGCGAGCGGCCAACGCCGGGATGCTGCGCCGAAGCCGAAGCCAGCCACCGCTTTCCGCCGATTCCACGATTCAAGAAATGGCGCGCCCTGCAGGACTCGAACCTGCAACCGTCCGCTTAGAAGGCGGATGCTCTATCCGGTTGAGCTAAGGGCGCCGCGCCCGGAGAGGCCGGGATCTCAGTGGGTCCAGGGAACCTTGCGGCCAAAGGCGAAGTTGTCGGCATAGGCCTTGATGATGCGTTTGGCCGGCTTGGGGTCAAACACCTCAAAGGCGACGCCGTTCTGCTCGGCATAGGCGACCGCCTCGGCCTTGGTGTCGAAGGTCAGTCGCAACTGGGTGCGGGTGTCGTCAGTCTGGGTCCAGCCCATCAGGGCGTCCGGGCGACGGGCGCTGGCGGGTTCAAATTCCAGGACCCAGTCCTTGGACTTGCCGCGTCCAGACTGCATGGCGTTCTTGGCGGGGCGGAAGATGCGCGCAAGCATGTGGCGGTCCCAACTCGTTCTCAAAACCGGCGCGCGAGGCGGAGCCAGCCGCCGGCGTTCCGCAGAATCCCGATGTCGGCGTCTGGTCGGGGCGGCGTGATTCGAACACGCGACCCTCTGCTCCCAAAGCAGATGCGCTACCAGGCTGCGCTACGCCCCGAGACGGACGCCGACATTGGCCGTCTCATGCCACGCAAGGCGCCGCGCCGCAATGTGAGTGGCGCCATCATCGACGCTTGTGCATCAGTTTAAAGACGCCAGACCCCCGGACCACGTCGCGGGCGCCCACATAGACGCGACCTTCGACAAAGGCCACATCCTGGGTCAGGCGCGTGACGCGGGATTCCCCCATCACCCACTCTCCCACCCGGCCCATGTGCAGAAAGTCCACCGACAGATGGATGGTGACCCCTGGGCGCCGGGCGGCGCGAAACACCGCCGCTCCCATCAGACCATCCAGAAAACTCGTCAGCATGCCCCCATGCACCAAGCCCAGTCCGTTGGCGTGGCGGGGCAAGGCGAAGAAGGCCTGCTCTGTCGACTCACCGGGCTCGGCCCGGTGGAAAAAGGGTCCGTTGTGGCCCGAATAGGCGCCACGGCCCTCGGATCGCACGAAGCCCGGCGGGGGCGGCGGAATCTCGTCGACGGAATCAGCCACGGGGGAAGATTCGATGAATGACCCGGTCGCCTGGCAAGGCGCCAATCTCCGCAGACCGCCCGCCGATCAGCTCGAGGACGGCGCGGACCGGCCCGCCGGAAGGCACGCCTTCCTCCGACAGCGGCACAGTGTTGCGGGCGATGGAGAGGATCCGCCCGTCAGCGCGGATGAAGATCATGTCGAGCGAGATGTAGGTGTTGCGCATCCAGAAAGAGACCGGACGCGGGGTGTGGAAATCAAACAGCATGCCCCGATCCGGCGCCAGCGACCGGCGATGCATCAGGCCTCGAGCGCGGCTCTGGTCGTCGGCGGCGATCTCGACCTGGAAGCTGACAGGCCCCCGGGCCGTGACAATCGACAGGGGCTCTAGGACTGGACCAGCGGTCTTGGCCAGCAGTTGTCCGGGCGCGGCCAAGGCTGCAAAGCCTGCCAGAACGGCCCGGCGGTGGACCAGGGGATGGGACAAGGGCGCGACCTCCGTCAGACAGCGAGCGGAGCCATCCATACACATCATCCCGCGCAGCGCGGCGGCATTATGGCTCTAGGCCAGACCTACCGACTCGATCTCGGCCACCACAAGGCCTTTCGGACCTTCGGCGAACCGCACCATCACATCATCGCCCGGCTGCAGATCCTCAAGTCCCGCCCGGCGCAGGGTCTCGATGTGGATGAAGATGTCGCCCGGCTCAGCCTCGCGAACCACAAACCCGTAGCCCTTGGCGCGATTGAACCACTTGACCTTGGCACGCTCGGGGGGACCGCCCGCCAGGACAGGCCTGCGGGGCCGCGTGAAGCCGTCGCCGCGGTCATGACCGCGGTCGGCCCCATCACGACGGCTGACCTCCTCGCGGGGACGACGAACCTCGGGCGGGGGGGCGGCGCTCTCATCCAGTTCGAGGACCTCGGCGACCTGCCAACCCTTGGGGCGTCGAATGGCCTCACAGACGATAATGGCGCCTTCCAAAGCGCTCTCATGACCGGAATCCCGCAACGAGGTCACGTGCAGCAGGACGTCCTTTAGGTCTGTCTTGCTGGGGTCGTCGGGAACGACGAAGCCGTACCCCTTGCCAGCGTCAAACCATTTTACGCGACCGCTGATGCGTACAGCGTCGTCAGCGCCGGCATCGTGAAAATCGTAACCAGACATGCGCCCCTCTGGCCCGATCTCCCTCAATGCTAACAACCGGGCCAGTTATAACAGTGTTCTCGTTAGGCGAGAGCCGTCAATAACCATTTGGTCGAACAAGCTTGGCAATGCCGAAATCGCCGGCTTGCCGGGCAGATCAGGGGCCGGGCAGATCAGGGGCTGTCTGGCGATGCGGCCGCTAGTTTGAGACCGGGGGCAGATTGACCGGGGGCAGATTCTCCTCGGTCTCAGCCGTTTGCGACGGCGCGGCGTCGGCCGGCGCCGGTGTTGCGGTGTCGGGCATGGCCGCAGCGGTCGCGGTCTGCTCTGGATTCGTATCAGTGCAGGCGCCCAGGGCGAGGGCGGCGGCGCCGAGAATGATGAGGGGGAGGGTTTTCATCGCGATCTCCGTCTGCTGCATCATTTCAACGCAAACAGCGCAGGTTCGTTGCGAACGCCCGCCTTGGCGAACCCGATCGCAAGAAGGTCTCAGCAGGAGGGAAGATCAGAACTCCGCGTGGTAGTCCCTAGGGGAGTCGAACCCCTCTCTCCAGGTTGAAAACCTGGCGTCCTAACCGATAGACGAAGGGACCACTCGACGCGGAGGGCGGCTCTATATCCGCCTTCCCTGCCCCACGCAACCCGCAGCCTAGACGTTTTTGCGACGGGGATCGGCGATGTCGTCGATCTCCAGCTCTACGCCCTGTCGCCCATTCCAATCGTCCGCCTTCAGACGACCCACCGCATGGATCGCGCCGCCGCCGGCCATCAGCCGCCGACCGACCTCCGTAGCCTCCGCCCGCCACGCTACGGCCTTCAGACGCCCGCCTGACCGGTCCGTCAGGGTGCAACGAACATGCCCTCCCCGCAGCATCATCGGACGCTCCACACGAGCTTCAGCCAGGGCGAACAGGGGCTCTGGATTGCCTGGCCCGAAGGGCGCCAGCCGCTGGAACGATTCCAGCAGCCCGCGGTCGGCTCCGGCTGTGGTGATCAGGGCGTCAATTTCCAGCGCATCCGATTCCGCGGCGGCTTCAGCCTCATTGGCCAGTCGGTTGCAGAGGAACTCTCGCAAGTCCGGCAGGAGGCTGGGACGCACCGATAGGCCCGCCGCCATGGCGTGGCCGCCACCGGCCAGCAGGAGACCGGCGTCAAAGGCGGCCTGGATCGCCCGGCCGAGGTTCACCCCAGGCTGAGATCGACCAGAACCCTTGCCCACATCGGCGGCGCGGTCGATCCCCACCACCAGGGTCGGCTTGCGGTATCGCTCCCTCAGGCGTCCGGCGACGATGCCAATGACGCCTGGATGCCAATCGTCCGCCGAGACCAGCAGAAGGGGCTGATCGGCGAAGTTGCTCTCGCGCTCAAGCAGTCGCACGGCGGCCTCAAGGACCTCCGCCTCCACCTCCCGCCGCGATGCGTTCAGCGCATCCAGTTCAAGGGCGAGCTTGCGCGCCTCATCGGGATCGTCGGTGGACAGGAGTCGCGCGCCCAGGTCCGAACGGCCGATTCGCCCGCCGGCGTTGATCCTCGGTCCCAGGACAAAGCCGGCATGGAAGGTGGTCGCTGGCCCCTTGGCGCCGGCGGTCTCCAGCAAGGCCTTCAGTCCAGGGTTTCCCCGGGCGGACATCACCTTCAGCCCTTGAGCCGTCAGCGCCCGATTGAAGCCCACCAACTGGGTGACGTCACAGACCGCGCCCATGGCCGCCAGGTCGAGCCATTGGCGCAGATCCGGCTCTGACCGCTCAGCGAAGAGCCCTCGGCGGCGGGCCTCCCGATTGAGCGCCGCCAACAGGACGAAGGTCACGCCAGCCGCGGCCAGCACCCCCTGCCCGGACTCGCAGTCTGGGCGGTTGGGATTGACCAGGGCGGCGCACACAGGAACCTCGTCGCGCATCAGGTGGTGGTCGATCACCACCACGTCCAACCCGATCTCATTGGCGCAGGCGATGGCGTCGCAGGCTGCGGCCCCGCAATCCACCGTCACCACGAGGTCGGCGCCCTCCTCCCGCAGCCGACGAAAGGCGGCCGGTGATGGGCCATAGCCCTCCGTGACCCGGTCAGGAACATAGATGGACAGGCGCTTGCCCATGGCGGCGAACCACCTGACCAGCAAGGCCGCGCTGGAGGCGCCGTCCACATCATAGTCGGCGAAGACCACAACCGCCTTGTCAGCGACCAGGGCGTCCATCAGGACCCCAGCCGCCTTGTCCATGTCGGCGAAGGTTGTGGGGTCCGGAAAGAGCGCCTTCAGGGTCGGCTGCAAGTAACTCTCGGCCGCCTCAGCGCTGACCCCGCGCGCCGCCAAGGCCCGCGCCATGGGCTCGTCCAGTCCCAGGGCCATCTGGTGGCTGCGGACCAGCGCTGGGTCGGCTGGCCGGGCGCGCCAGAGCCGACCGCTGAGGGAGCGGTCGACATCAAGATAGCCCAGGGCGCCGGCGCCGTCGGCCATGGTCACACCGGCCGCTTCATCCGCACTTCCCGAACCGTGCGGGTGGACGAGTTCATGACCAGGGAATGGGTGTGCACAAATCCGTCCTTCAGGCGGACCCCGTCCAGCAGCACCCCCTTGGTGACGCCGGTCGCTGCAAAGATCGCGTCGGCGCGCACCATCTCGTGGAGGTCGTACTTCTTGTCGAGCTCTGTGATCCCACAGCGTTCGGCCCGCAGGCGCTCATCACTGTTGCGAAAGACGAGCCGCCCCTGAAACTGGCCGCCGACACACTTCAACGCCGCGCAAGCCAGCACCCCCTCGGGGGCGCCGCCCTGCCCCAGATAGAGGTCGATCCCCGTCTCCGGATCGGCGGTGTTGATCACGCCGGCCACATCGCCATCGGTGATCAGGTGAACCCGGGCGCCGGCTTCACGCAGGCTGGCGATGATCTCGCCATGGCGGGGACGATCAAGGACGCAAACGGTGATCTGGCTGGCGTCCACCCCGCGAATGCGGGCCAGGGCGTTGACGTTCTCAGCCGGCGTCGCGTCCAGATCAATTATGCCCTCTGGATAGCCCGGTCCGCAGGCGATCTTGTCCATATAGGTGTCAGGGGCGTTGAGCAGCGTGCCCTTGGGCGCCCAGGCCATCACGGTCAGGGCGTTGGACATGGCCTTGGCGGTCAAGGTGGTGCCTTCCAGGGGGTCGAGAGCGATATCCACCGCAGGGCCGCCGCGGCCCACCTTCTCGCCGATATAGAGCATCGGGGCTTCGTCGCGCTCCCCCTCGCCGATGACGATTTCCCCATCGATATCGAGGTCGTTGAGGGCGGTGCGCATGGCGTCAACGGCGGCCTGATCGGCGGCGCGCTCATCCCCGCGCCCCACCAGGCTCCAGGCGGCGATGGCGGTGGTCTCTGTCACCCTAACCGAATCCAGCACCAGTCCGCGATCAAGGGTCTCAGCGCTCATGTCGGTCTCCGTCCTGCCCACCAGGGCGCCCTAGTCTCCGGGAAGTCTCATATCCGCGCGATTCGCATCAGACGCGGCGCCTCTATGACAGCCGGATGACCGGCGATGCGTTCAACCGCCTGAGCCAGCACCGATTCAGAGACGGCATGGGTCGTCAGAACGATCGGGACCCCTTCGGCGTCGGCGACGGGCTTTTGCAGGAAGCTCTCGATGGAGACCCCCGCCTCGGCCAGGGTCTCGGACACGGCGGCGATCACCCCCGGCTCATCCTTCACCAGCAGGCGCAGATAGGCCCGCACCAGGCTGCGGCTACGGTCAATGGGCGTGAAGGCGGCCAGATCCGTCGCCGGTCGCTGGAACACGGGACGGACGGCCTGAGTCATTACATCGGCTATGTCGGCGGCGACGGCCGCAGCCGTCGGACCGGCTCCTGCGCCCGCGCCCTGGATGAATATCCGACCCAGCCTCTGCCCCTCGATGAACAGGGCGTTGAGCGCCCCGCCAGCCTGGGCCAGGGGGTGATCCAAGGGCACCAACGACGGATGCACCCGCACCGAGACCCCATCCTCGCTCCGGTCAGCCGAGGCGATCAGCTTGATGCGGTAGCCAAGGTCCTTGGCCATGCGAATATCCAGCAACTCGACCTGCTCGACCCCCTCGATCTCGCAAGCGGCGAAATTGGGTGCGCAGTTGAAGGCCAGCGCCGCCAGGATGGTGATCTTGTGAGCCGCATCGATCCCGCCGACATCCATGGTGGGATCAGCCTCGGCGTAACCCAGGCGCTGGGCCTCGGCCAGGACATCTTCAAAGGCCCGGCCGCCCTGCTCCATCTCCGTCAGGATGAAGTTGCAGGTGCCGTTGAGTATCCCTGACAGACTGCGGACATCGTCGCCGACCATGGCCTCCCGGACCATTTTGACGGCTGGCGTGCCGCCCATGACGGCGGCTTCAAACAGCAAGGGAACGCCTGCCGCTTCGGCCAGGGCCGCCAGATCAGCGCCATGCTCTGCGATCAGGGCCTTGTTGGCCGTGACGACCGGCTTGCCCGCCTTCAGGGCGGCTTCGACGGCGGCCTTGGCGGGGCCGTCAGACCCGCCGATCAGCTCCACAAAGATGTCCACCTCATCGGACTGGGCCAAGGCCACAGGATCGTCGAACCAGGCCAGACCAGAGATGTCGAAGGGACGCGGCCGACTGCGCGAGCGGGCCGATACGCCACCCACGCTCACCAGGCCTCCTGCAGGGGCGAAATCAGGACGCTCATTCAGGAAGGTCAGCAGTCCTGCGCCGACGGTGCCAAGTCCGGCGACGCCGACGCGCCAGTTGCGAGCACTCATCAGCTGGTCACCGAGTTATGGGCGCGGGCGAGAATCTCATCGGCGTTGCCGAGGAACTTCTTCACATTGCGGGCGGCCTGGCGGATGCGATGCTCGTTCTCGACCAGCCCCACGCGGACAAAGCCCTCGCCGTACTCGCCAAAACCGACGCCGGGCGCCACAGCGACGCCGGCCTCCTCGATGAGCAGCTTGGAGAACATCAGCGCCCCGGCCTCCTTGAACTTTTCAGGCACCGGCGCCCAGGCGAACATGGAGGCCTGGGGTGAGGGAATGTCCCAACCGGCCCGCTTCATGGACTCCACCAGCACGTCGCGACGGGATTTGTAGATGGCGCGGATCTCGGCGACGCAATCCTGCGGCCCGTTGAGCGCGGCGGCGGCGGCGACCTGGATCGGCGTATAGGCGCCGTAGTCCAGATAGGACTTCACGCGCGCCAGGGCGTTGCAGATCCGCTCATTGCCCACGACCATGCCGACCCGCCAGCCGGCCATGGCGTAGGTCTTGGACAGGGAATTGACCTCGACGGCGATGTCCTTGGCGCCTTCGACCTGCAGGACCGACGGCGGCGGGTTGTCGTCGAAATAGATCTCCGAATAGGCGATGTCGGAAATCACCAGCAGGTCGTGTTTCCGGGCCAGAGCGATGGCGTCCTTGTAGAAGTCCAGGTCAACGCACTGGGCCGTCGGGTTGGACGGATAGGACAGGATCAAGACGCTCGGCGGCGGGGCGGAGTGCTTCACCGCGCGGCTGACGCCCGCCAGATATTCCTCCGGAGAATGGGCCGGCACGTGACGGATCACCCCGCCAGCCATGATGAATCCGTAGGCGTGGATCGGATAGGCCGGGTTTGGACAGATGATGACGTCCCCGGGCGCGGTCAGGGCCTGGGCCAGATTGGCGAACCCCTCCTTGGAGCCCAGGGTGGCGATCACCTCGGTGTCGGGGTTCAGGGTCACGCCGAAGCGACGCTTGTAGTAGCCGGCCATGGCGCGGCGCAGACCGACAATCCCCTTGGAGGCCGAATAGCGACCCGCCTTGGGATCGCGGGCGGTCTCGATCATCTTTTCGACAATATGCTTGGGCGTCGGCATGTCGGGATTGCCCATGCCGAAGTCAATAATGTCGGTGCCCTGGGCGCGAAGCCGCGCCTTGATACGGTTGACCTCCTCCAGGACATAGGGCGGGAGGCGTCGGATGCGGTGGAATTCAGGGGTCATTGCAAGCTCTGCCGCGATTGCGGCCTCTGGGAGCTGAAAGTCGCGCATGGATAGACTCCGGGCAGGAGTCCGCCAAGCAGGTTCAGGGAACTTTTCGCCTCCGCAGGTCCCCTCAACGGGACGACGGAGGCGGTGTAGCTCGGGCCCGGGCGTCCCGGGCGAAGGCCTCGGTGTCGGACGCTGCGCCGGCCATTGGCGGCGGCGTCACCTGGGTCCGGGCCCGGGCGGCGAAGGCCTCTGTTCCTTCGAGCGTCCAGGTTCCAGGGGCCGTCTCGGCATAGAGCGTGGCCCGGGCGGCCTCAACATCGGAGACGGCCGCAGCCCAGGCGCCCGGCGCGCGGGCGTTGACGGGGGCTGCAGGAATGTCGCTGAACCTGGGATAGGCCCGGTCAGCCCGGGCGTTGGCCAGGACAGCCTTGGCGGCGGGGGATTGTGGGTCGACGGGGGCCGCGGCGAACGGATTTGCATTGGCGCAGCCGCCAAGGATCGCCGCCCCGAGGCAGACGATCGCTCCGCGCCGAAGCGGCGCGCCATGAGAGTTCAGAAAAAGACGAGCTGAGACATTCATTTCCGCCTCGCTCTTATGACATGATGGGGTCCAACGAAAGGGCGACAATCCGCCCATCTGTCCGGAGGACGGCCTTCCATGAGCGAAAAGAGCCCGAAGACCCGCAAACCGGCCTCCAAGCCCAAGGCTGCGCTGCAAGCCGCGCCCAAGGTTTCCGCCACAAACGCCGCCAGGTCCACGCCTGAAGCCGGCGTGGCAAAGGTCAAAGAAAAGCCCGCCACCAAGGCCAAGACAACCACCGCACGCGCCAAGGCTGCGCCGGCGACGGCGACCAAAACCGCCTCCGCCAAGGCCGCTGCGCCAGCGACCGCTCCCGCCAAGACTGCGGCCAAGGCCCCGCGAACGGCCAAGCCTTCGGACCCGAAGGCCGCCACGCCGACCGCCAAACCCGTGCAGGCTGCGCCTAAGGCCAAGCCTGCGGCGAATCCTGACAGCGTCGCTCCCCCGCCCCTGCTCGCCCCTGAGGACCTCACCGCCGAACAGCGCCGACTGCTGGAAGGGTTGTCGAGCAACCTTGCTCGGGCGGCCATGACCGCCCAGGGGGCTATCGCCGAGGCGGCCCTGCGGCAGGCCGACCGTCCCGCAGCCCTGTCCACCGATCCCTTCCACATCGCCCCGGCCCTGACCGAGGTCATGGGCAAGCTGGCCAGCCAGCCGGACCGGTTGGTTCGCGCCCAGGCCGACCTGCTGTCGCGTTACATGGAGCTCTGGCAATCGACGGCCCGGCGCATGGCGGGCGAGACGCCTGATCCCATCGCCCTGCCCGCCAAAGGGGACAAGCGTTTCCTGGACCCAGATTGGTCCGAAAACCCCGTCTTCGATGTGATGAAGCAGTCCTATCTCGTCACCGCTGACTGGCTCAACGGGCTGATTGGCGGCGTCGAGGGGGTGGACCCCATGGCCCGTCGTCGGGTCGAGTTCTTCATGAAGCTGCTCACAGACGCCTTTGCGCCCACCAATTTCCTGGCCAGCAATCCCACAGCGCTGCGGGAAATCATGGCGACGGGAGGGGAAAGCCTCGTTCGGGGCATGGAGAATTTCGCCGCAGATCTGGCGCGGGGCGGGGGGCAACTTTCGATCAGCCAGACCGACTACGAGCAGTTCAAGATCGGCGAGAATGTCGCCACCGCGCCGGGCAAGGTGGTGTTTGAGAACGAGCTTCTACAGCTTCTGCAGTTCTCGCCGTCGACAGACCAGGTCCATGAAATCCCGCTCGTCATCTTCCCGCCCTGGATCAACAAATTCTATATTCTTGATCTGCGACCTGACAATTCGATGATCCGTTGGCTGGCCAGCCAGGGGATCACCGTCTTCGTGGCGTCCTGGGTCAATCCGGACCAAAGCCTGGCCGCCCGGACCTTCGAAGACTATATGCGCGACGGTATCTACGCCGCCACGGAGGCGGCCATGACCCAGGCTGGCGTGGATCGGGTCAATACCGTTGGCTATTGCATTGGCGGCACTCTGCTGTCGGCCACCCTGGCGCACATGGCCGCCAAGGGGGACAGACGGATCGCCTCGGCGACCTTTTTCGCCGCCCAGCAGGATTTCGCCGAGGCCGGCGATCTGCTCCTGTTCACCGATGAATCCTGGCTGAAGGACCTGGAGGAGAAGATGGACGCCGAAGGCGGCGTCCTGTCGGGTCAGGCCATGGCCGACACCTTCAATATCCTGCGCTCCAACGACCTGATCTGGTCGTTCTTCGTGAACAACTATCTGATGGGCAAGGAGCCGCGCCCCTTCGACCTGCTGTTCTGGAACTCCGACCAGACCCGCATGCCCAAGGCGCTGCACATGTTCTACCTGCGCCAGTTCTACGGCCGTAACGCCCTGGCCAAGGGTGAGCTGGAGCTGGATGGCGTGAAGCTGGACCTTGGAACAGTGAAGACGCCGATCTATGTGCAATCCTCCAAGGAGGACCATATTGCGCCCGCCGTTTCAGTCTATCGCGGCGCCCGCCTGTTTGGCGGACCGGTGACCTTCACCTTAGCGGGGTCTGGTCATATCGCCGGAGTGGTCAATCCGCCGGCCGCCAAGAAGTACCAGCACTGGACCTTCGATCAGCTCCCTCCCAGCCTGGCTGAGTGGCAGGCTGGCGCGACTGAAACGCCAGGCTCCTGGTGGCCACACTGGATCGAGTGGCTGAAGTCTTATGCTGGTGATCTGGTCCCGGCCCGCGATCCAGCGAAAGGACCGCTGCCACCCATTGAGGACGCGCCGGGCCGTTATGTTCGCGTGAAGTCCTAGGTCGCCTGGGTCTGGCTTTTGGGTCAGGCCGGCACGAACTTCAGGGCCACGCCGTTATTGCAGTAGCGGAGTCCCGTCGGGCGGGGTCCGTCCTTGAAGACGTGCCCCTGATGGCCCAGGCAGCGGGCGCAGTGGTACTCGGTTCTCGGAAGACCAATCTTGAAGTCTGTCTTCTCGCCGAGCGCCCCTTCGACGGACCGATAGAAGCTCGGCCAGCCGGTGCGGCTGTCGTATTTCCAGACGGACTTGAACAGGGGAAGTTCGCAGCCAGCGCACACATAGGTCCCCCGACGCGTCTCCCGATCGAGTGGACTTGTGCCGGCGCGTTCGGTGCCTTCCCGGCGAAGGACCTGATAGGCCGCTGGCGATAGGCGGCCCTTCCACTCGGCGTCCGTCAGCTTGCGCCAGGGGGAATTGGCGTGGGCCTCAGTCGCCTGGGCATGAGGCGCACCGCTGCAGGCGCAGAGCGCGCTGGCGCCGAAAAGGAAGCTCCGGCGATGGAGGGCGTTGAGCAGGTTCATGCTTCCATTACGCCCCAGATCAGCGTGTGGATGAAGCCGCCTGAAGAATTCCTCAGGCTGACCGCGCCGCCTGACTGGCCAGAACAGCCTGTATTCCGCCCAGGAGGCTGGCGGCGGTGATGGGCTTGGCGACATGCATGTCGGCCCCCGCGGCCAGGGCCTCACGCTGGTGCTCGGCCATGGCGTTGGCGCTGAGCATGACGATGGGCGTTTTCGCCCCGCCCCGCTCGGCCTCCATCAGTCGGATGGCGCGCGTGGCCGAAAGTCCGTCCATGTTGGGCATCTGCATGTCCATCAGGACAATGTCGAACGCCCCGCCAGAAAAGGCCGCCACCGCCTGGCGTCCGTCCTCAACGATCGTCAGTTCAGCGTCCTGGCTGGCCATGATCAACTGCACGACCCGCTGGTTAGTCGGATGATCCTCCGCCAGCAGGATTCGCATGGGGCCCTCTTGGGCGGGATTCAAACGCGCGCCCATGCTTTTGGCCTCCGCCGCCGGCGGGGGTTCAACCTGCGTCAACGGGATCGAGACCGTGAAACGACTTCCTCGACCAGGCTCCGAGGTCGCCGAAATGTCGCCGCCCATCAGATCGGTCAGGGCGCGACAGATCGAGAGGCCCAGACCCGTGCCGCCAAATCGTCGGCTGATCGTTTCATCGGCCTGACTGAACCGCTCAAAAATGCGTGCGGCGGACACAGCGTCAAAGCCGACTCCCGTATCCTCGACCACCAGGGTCAGGTGATCAGAATTCGCGCCCTGAACTCGCCCGATGCGCAGGGTGACGTGACCTTGCTCAGTGAACTTGACCGCGTTGGACAGAAGATTGCCGACGATCTGGCCAATCCGGGTCGCATCCCCCAGAAAGTGTCCCCGAGCGGCTTCGTCGCGTTCGACGTGAAGGGCCAGCCCCTTGTCATCGGCCCGATGACGCATGACCTCGATACAGGGCCGCAACGCCTCCTCCAGATCGAAGGGGCGAGCCTCGAGCTCAAGCTGTCCCGCCTCGATCTTTGAGACCACCAGGAAGTCGGACACCAGCCGTTCCAGGATTACGCCAGAGTCCCGGATCAGGCCCACCATCTCCGCCTGCTCGGGGCTAAGGGGCGTCCGGGACAGGGCGTCGACTATGCCAATCACGCCATTGAGGGGGGTGCGAACCTCATGACTCATATTGGCCAGGAAGTCCGTCTTGGCGCGGCTGGCGGCCTCGGCGGCGGCCTTGGCTTCGATCAGTTCGCGTTCGGCGGCGACCCGCTCGGTCACGTCGCGGGCGACTCCATAGATTCGATCGCCAAACCTCTGGGCCCGCCATTCCAGGGTGCGGTAGCCGCCATCCCTGTGTCGATACCGGTTGATGAAGCCCACCGCAGGATCTCCGGCGCGGCGCCTCTCGACCTCGGTCACGCTGTCCATGGTGCCAGGAAGATCGTCGGGATGAACTAGGCGCAGTAACGGCCGGCCCTCCATCTCTTCAGGCCGATGACCCAGGGCGCTGTGCCAGGATCTGCTGGCCTTGAGCACACGGCCGTCGATATCGCGGATGACCAGCAGGTCGAGGGAGACCTCGAAGAAGGTGCCGACATCCAGCGCCACCCCCTCGCCCCTCGCAGATGACGATTCAGACCACGAGTCGACATGCGGCGCGTGAGTCATGAGCAGGAAACCCTCGTAAGCGTCAGACTGCGACCGCGCCAGACTGCGCGCGCGAGGTTAAGCACTGATTGCAAAGGTCGCCGCCCGCGTCCTGCGGTCGGCGAAAATGCGATGATCGTCAGGTCGTCATTCCCTAGGCCAGGCTCAATCCGGCGGCCTCGTCGAGACCCAGCATCAGGTTGAGGTTCTGCACGGCCGCGCCCGAAGCGCCCTTCCCCAGATTGTCCAGCACGGCCATCAGCCGCGCCTGACCCTGGCTCTCATCAGCAAAGACATAGAGGCGCAGGCTGTTGGAGCCATTCAACGCCTCGGGATCCAGGGCCTGGACATAGCCAGCCGCCCCCGCCCGAGCCTGACTCAGCTGAGCGATCTCCAGGTCGGTGGCGACCTGAACAAACCTTTCCCCGGCATAGGCCTCCGAAAGGGCTGCGCGCAGATCGTCCGCCTTTGGTCGTCCAGGCAAGGCCCAGAGCGCAACGGGCGCCTCCACGATCATCCCCTGGGCGTAGCGTCCGACCGCCGGCGAGAAGATTGGCGGATGGGCAAGTCCGGTATAGGCGACCATTTCTGGCAGATGTTTGTGGGCCAGGGTCAGGCCATAGGGCCGAAAGGCGTCGGCTGTGCCGGCCGCCGGTCGCGCCTGTTCGAACTCCTCAATCAACCCCCTGCCGCCGCCTGAATAGCCTGAGACCCCATGCACGCTGAGCGCAGCCTCAGGCGGAATCAGACCGGCCCGGACGAGGGGCGCCACCAGGGCGATGAACCCGGTGGACCAGCAACCAGGATTGGTGACCCGCTTCGCCGTGGCGATCGTCTCACGATGCCCCGGCGCCAGTTCTGGAAACCCGAAGGCCCAGCCCGCCGCGGTCCTGTGGGCTGTTGAGGGGTCGATCACCCGGACCTGGGGATTGACGATCATGCTCACCGCCTCGCGGGCGCCGTCGTCGGGCAGGCAGAGAATGGCCACATCGACGCTGTTCAACAGCTCGGCTCGGGCGTCGGCGTCCTTCCGCCGCGCCGGGTCGATGGACACCACCTCGAGATCGCGCCGGTCCGCCAGCCGCTGCCGGATCTGCAGACCCGTGGTGCCGGCCTCGCCGTCAATGAAGATCTTATGGGCCATGGTCGTCTCCCGCTTGGGACGATGGACAAGAAAAAGGGCGCTCCGGATCCCCGAAGCGCCCCATTTCGCATACGCGGTGTTCGCGTGCGACTAGCGCTTCGAGAACTGGAAGCTACGGCGGGCCTTGGCCTTGCCGTACTTCTTACGCTCGACGACACGGGAGTCGCGGGTCAGGAAGCCATGCGGCTTCAGGACCGGACGCAGGCCCGGCTCGTAATAGGTCAGCGCCTTGGCGATGCCGTGACGGACCGCGCCGGCCTGGCCCGACAGGCCCGAACCCTTGACGGTGACGATGACATCGAACTGACCCAGACGGTCAGCGATCTCCAGCGGCTGGGCGATCATCATGCGCAGCACGGGGCGCGCAAAATAGATCTCCTGGTCGCGGCCATTGATGGTGATCTTGCCCTTGCCGGGCTTGATCCACACCCGGGCCACGGCGTTCTTGCGCTTACCGGTGGCGTAGGAGCGGCCATACTGGTCGATGACCGGCTCGCGGGGGGCCGATTCGGGGTTGGACGAGAGGCTTTGCAGGGCCTCGAAACCTTGGGTCTCGGACATGGGCCTCAGGCGCTCCGCACGTTCTTGGCGTTCATCTCGGCGAACGCGATGGTCTCGGGGTTCTGGGCGGCGTGCGGATGTTCAGCGCTCGTATAGATGCGCAGGTGAGTCATCTGCTTGCGGGCCAGGGGGCTTTCCTTGGGGAGCATGCGCTCCACGGCCTTTTCCAGGATGCGCTCGGGGAACTTGCCGCCGAGGATCTTGTCCGCGGTCCGTTCCTTAATGCCGCCCGGATGGCCGGTATGCCAATAGTAGACCTTGTCGGTCAGCTTCTTGCCGGTGAACTTCACCTTGTCGGCGTTGACGACGACGACATAGTCGCCGCAATCGACGTGCGGGGTGTAGTCGGGCCGATGCTTGCCGCGAAGACGCATGGCGATGAACGAGGCGAGGCGGCCGACCACGGCGTTCTCAGCATCGATCACGATCCACTTCTTCTCGACCTCGGCGGGCTTCAAAGAAGCCGTGGTCTTCATCATGGGGACGATCCGTAAGTTGCGACGGCGGCAAGGCGCCGGCGACGTGAGGCGCGGCATGTACGTGTCGGGCGCCGACTTGTCAACACAGACTGGTCGGAAACCCTTATAAATCACGGCCCGCAGGGCTGAGGTATTATATTACCTCGCTCGCCCTGGCGGGCTAATCCCCACGCTTGATGATCGACGCCGTGGCCACCAGATCATTCAACAGGGACAGGGTTGCGGCCCCGGAACACTCGAAGGGGTCAAACTCGAGCCGGCGGAAATATTTCAGCACTAGGGACGGGTTGAGCTTCTTGATGCTCACCTGCCCCATGGTCCAGTTGCCGAACTGTCGCTCGGAGATCTCTTCATAGGAGAGCATCCGCACATTCTGGTGGCGCTCGTCGCGGACGATGGCGTTGTAGAGGTCACAAACCTCGTCGCGCCCCCCCTCGATCACCTGGATGAACAGGTTGTCGGAGACGCAGAGCAGGCCGGTGATGCCCAGGGCCGGATTGTTCTTCCGGGACTGATCCAGAATGCGGTCCAGTTCAGCCCCCTGCAGGGCGGCTGAAGGACGGCTGGCATAGAGACAGCGGACGAGCATGGCGCCTTACCTACTTGCTGGACTTGATCAGCGAGAGAAACTCGCTGCGCAGGGTGTGGTCCTTCAGGAACGACCCCCGCATGACGCTGTTGGTCATCTTGGTTTCAGTGTCCTTGACCCCGCGCCAGTGCATGCAGAAGTGGTCGGCTTCCATCACCACGGCCAGGCCGTCCGGACGCACCTTCTCCATCAGCAGTTCAGCCATCTGGGTGATGGCTTCCTCCTGAATCTGTGGGCGGGACATCACCCATTCGGCCAGGCGGGAATATTTCGACAGGCCGATCAGGTTGGAGTGCTCATTGGGCATCAGGCCAACCCACAGGCGCCCCATGATTGGACAGAAATGGTGGCTGCAGGCGCTTCGCACCGTGATCGGCCCGACGATCATCAGTTCGTTCAGGGCCGCGGCATTGGGAAACTCGGTCACCGGCGGCGCCTCGGCATAGCGCCCGCGGAACACCTCGGTGAGGTACATCTTGGCCACCCGGCGGGCGGTGTCCTGAGTGTTGTGATCGCTATCGATGTCGATCACCAGGCTGTCCAGCACGGAGCGGAACTTGCCCTCGACCTCATCCAACAAGGCTTCAAGCTCGCCAGGCTCCAGGAAGGCGGCGATGTTGTCATTGGCGTAGAAGCGCTTGTTTGACGACTTCAGCCGCGCCCGGATCCGGGCCGAAACGGGCAGTTGCTCCGACACGCCGGAGGGCGGAGAGGAATCGCTCATGTACCGTCTGTCAAAAAGTGAGGCCGCATCTGGGCCAGGGTGGCGCCACAGGCCGCCCCAGCCAGACTGTAACAGGTCCGGCGAACCCGCCTACCTGCTTGTGGCGCCTATCGCCCCCTCGGGGTCAGCCCACGTTGCTCCAGGCGCCATTTGAACTGATCAAAACGGTCCTGGCCAAAAAACGGCTCGCCGTTGAACGCGATCATGGGCACGCCATAGTGACCGGCCTGGCGCTGGGCGACCTGATTGGCCTCGACCACCGCGTCGAGGCGGGCGGCGTCTCCGTCCACCGCGGCGGCCAGGTCCACCGGATCAAGCCCCGCACGCTCGGCCGCCCGGTCAAGATGGTCGCCCTCGTGCCAGTTCTCGACATCGCCGCCCCAGATGACCCGACTGACCTCCGTCAGATAGGCCAGACCTGCGCCCCGTTCAGCGGCGGCGACCCCGAGCTGAGTCAGGCGGTGGATATGCGGCTGATCCTTGGGATAGGTCCGCGTGGCCATGTCCATATAGACCGGGTCCGGGCGCGGCCATCCGAAGGGCAGACCCAGGAAAGCCGCCTCGCGATGGATGTCCGTCAGAAAGTAGCTGAACCAAAGAGGGTCGCGGGTCTCAAAGAACTCCGGCGTGCGGACCGCAAGCGGATAGACCGGACGGATCACGCCCTTCACGTCATAGGCCGCCTCAAGCGCCGTCAAACGTGGGGTGATCATGTAGGAATAGGGTGAGCGGAAGGACCAATAGAGGTCATAGGTCAGGGTCACGGTGAGCCTCCAAAGGACGCGGTTGGTGCGGCGCTCTCAAATATATTGACACGATATATGTCATATCGCGCCCGTCCAATGCCGATTTGACCAGCGTCATCACAACGCCGCAGCTTTTTGCGTATGATGGTTGGAAACCCTCTTGAGACCAGACCCCATGCCCCTTCACCGTCGCGCCCTGCTGGGCGCCGCCGCGGCCGGCGCGGCCTTCTCCGGCTACGCCTTGCGCGCCGAGGCCCAGCCCGGCTCAGAGACCTATCTCAATGAGGTCTATGGCTACGGGGCGCTGAAGCCCGACCCGTACAAGATCCTCGACCTGCCTGAGGGCTTTTCCTACCGGGTGATCTCACACGCCGGCCAGACGATGGATGACGGCTTTTTCGTGCCCTACAAGGCCGATGGCATGGGCGCCATCCCCCTGGGGGGAAGCAAAATCGCCCTGCTGCGTAACCACGAACTTGGTCCCAGGGACCTGAACTATGGTCCCCTTGGCCATGGTCGAAAGCTGGCCGACCGACTGAAGCCGGGACAGGCCTATGATGTCGGCGCCGACGGCTTTCCCCTCGGCGGCGGGGTCACGACCCTGATCTACGACCTCAAGAGCCAGAGGCTTGAGAGCCAGCACCTCAGCCTGACCGGGACCCTGGTCAACTGCGCTGGCGGCGTGACGCCCTGGGGCTCCTGGCTGACCTGCGAGGAAACCACCCTGTCTCCCAAGGCGGGCCTCGGCAAAGACCATGGGTGGGTGTTCGAGGTGCCCGCGCGGTCCAAGGGTCTGGTGGCCCCCGTCCCCCTTAAGGCCCTGGGTCGGTTTCAGCATGAGGCCGCCGCCGTCGATCCGGCCAACGGCGTCATCTATCTGACCGAGGACTCCTTCGACTCCAAGGGCCTGTTCTATCGCTTCCTGCCCAATGACCGGCGCAACCCCGCCAAGGGCGGCCGACTCCAGACCCTGGGCTTTGTCGACGCGCCGGAGGGCGGCGACGCCCGAAACATGAAGGGCTCCGAACCCAGCTGGAAGGTTGGCGACCGCAAGGCCTGCGCCTGGATTGACGTAGTCGGCGCGGACAATCCCGATGAGGACCTGCGCCTGCGGATGCAGGCGGCTGGGGCGGCCTTCGTCGGCCGCGGCGAGGGGATTTTCTGGAGCCCAGAGGGTGTCTATTTCACCTGCACATCGAGCGGACCGGCCGGCCACGGCCAGGTGCTGCGCTATATCCCCAGCCCGCAGGAAGGCCAGGCTGGAGAGGCCGACGCCCCGGGCCAACTGGAGCTGTTTGTCGAGCCGAGCGACTCCCGCGTGATGGATTTCGCCGACAATCTGGCGATCGCACCGTGGGGGCACATGTTCGCCTGCGAGGACCGCTATTCTGAAACCCTGCGCAACCATCTGAAGGGGATCACGCCCGATGGGCGGGTCTATACGATCGCCCGCAACGTCTTCGAGGGGAACGCCGAACTGGCCGGCGCCTGCTTCTCGCCCGACGGCTCCACCTGCTTTGTGAACATCTACTGGCCCGGGCTGACCCTGGCCATCACCGGACCCTGGGCCAGCTTCCGGGCCTGACCCTCCGGCCCTAGACCCGGCGGACCCGCCAAGCGAAGGCCGTCGCCAGACCCAGTACGACCGCGGCCAGGAACTGGTGGATCATGCTCAGCCACAGGGGCGCCACGAGCATCAAGGTGGCGATTCCCAGCACCACCTGCAGAAGGGTGGCGTGCGTGGTGGCCATCATCAGTCGCTTGGCCGGCGGCGGCACATAGTTGGTGCGGCGGGCGCTGATGGCCATCCAGATCACCGCCACTGTCAAGACATAGCCGGCGAGGCGGTGGTGCAGCTGAACGGCGCCCTGGCTGTGAGCGATGGTCCCCCAGAGCCCATCCCCGCCGTAGTCCCGAGGAAACAACGTCCCGTTCATCATCGGCCAGTCGTTATAGACCTGCCCCGCGTCATTGCCGGCCACCAGGGCGCCCAGCAGAATCTGCAGAAAGATCAGCCCCATCAAGCCCAGGGCGAGGATGCTCCAGGGGCTGGGCAGGGACTGTCGCGCCTCCCCCCGCCAGGCGTCCAACGCCGTCCAGATCAAGGCTGAGAACAGGATGAAGGCCAGGCCCAAGTGGACCATGAGCCGCTCTGGAGCCACCGAGACCCGTTCGGACAGGCCGCTGGAGACCATCCACCAGCCGATGGCGCCCTGCAGACCGCCAAGGGCGAACAGGGCCACGCACCGCAGGATCAGGCGCTTGGGGATCTCCTTGCGGATCAGGAAGACGGCGAATGGCAGGGCGTAGACCAGGCCCACGAGGCGGCCCAGGAAGCGGTGCGCCCACTCCCACCAGTAGATGACCTTGAACTCGTCCAGGCTCATGCCGCGGTTGACCATCTGGTACTGCGGAATCTGTCTGTACTTGTCGAACTCGGCCGCCCAGTGCGCATCGGACATGGGCGGCAAGGCGCCGGTCACCGGCTTCCATTCGGTGATGGACAGGCCTGAGTCCGTCAGGCGCGTGGCCCCACCGACGACGACCATGACAAGAACAAGGGCGGCGACGATGGCGAGCCAGATGGCGACCGGCGTCGACCGGTCCGAACGCAGGAACGAGGTCATTGCGGCGAGATCGCGCCTCTTTGGGGTTTAAGTTGGGCATGGGCTAAAGCACCGGAGGGGTTCCGTCCATGCATGGTCGCCCTTGTAACCCTGTCTGGAACCTCGCAAGCTTGACCGCATTGTGAGGGGGCGGCGACCCGCGCCGTGACAGGGAGAGACCTCAATATGAGCGGCGTTGGAATCCTCGGCGCGATCATCATCGGCATCTTCGCCGGCTGGATCGCGGAGAAAGTCATGAAGCGCAACCATGGCCTCTTCACCAATCTGGTGGTGGGTCTGGTCGGCGCATTGATCGGCGGCTTCATCGCCAGCGCCATCAACTTTCCCTTCGATGGCTTCATCGGCAGCCTGATCGTCTCGACCATCGGCGCCATCCTTCTTCTGGCGATTGTCGGCCTGATCCGGCGGAAGTGACAGTCACCGGCGGCGCGCCCTATATAGGGTTGCGCCGCCAGGGCGCCATTCGTCTCACGAGGACTCGATGAGCGCCCGCCTGCGAAAACTGCTTGGATTGTTCGGGATGGTCGCGTTTGTCGCGGCCTACGCCGTCGCGGCGGTGGCGATCGGCGAGCGTCTGCCCGATGTCCTGTGGGTTCAGGCGGTGTTTTTCGCGGTGGCGGGACTGGCCTGGGGCATCCCCATCCTGCCCCTCATCAGCTGGATGAACCGCGGCGGCTGAGGCCAAGCCCTGTCATGTGACATGTTCGACCTCGTCCAATCGGACGATGGTCGGAGCGGCGGGATTCGAACCCACGACCCCTTGACCCCCAGTCAAGTGCGCTACCAGGCTGCGCTACGCTCCGTCGCCAGCGGCGAGGTCGCGTCTTATAGGCGGGCGCCCCGCGCCCGGCAACCCGCAAAGTCAGGCTGGATCGCCGCTCTCTGCAAGACAGCTGTCCAGACGAGACTTGGCCGCTTCGAGCGTCTCCAGAACCGCCTGAAGCCGCAGGTGAGACTCGCGATCAAGTGGGGGGTCCGCCGCGGCGGAGGCTTCCAGATCGGAGCCCGCCTCGGTCAGCAGACGGCGAAGCCCCTGGTCCTTGTGGAGTTTCTGGACGCCCTTGATTGTGTAGCCTTCATCATGCAGCAGACGGCGTACGCCCTGCAGCACGGCGATATCCTGGGGGCGGTAGAACCGCCGGCCGCCAGCCCGCTTCATCGGGCGAATAAAAGAGAATTTGGTCTCCCAGAACCTCAGCACGTGCTGAGGCACGTCAAGCTCCTCGGCGGCTTCCGAAATCGTCCGGAAGGCTTCGGGGCTCTTGGCCACGGCCTAGTCTTCCTCGGCGAGCGCCTTGTCGACCCTCGCCTTCATCACCTGGGAGGCGCGGAAGCCGATCACCCGACGAGGTTCGATCGCCGCCGGTTCGCCGGTCTTGGGGTTGCGGCCCATCCGCGCGCGCTTGGCGCGAACCTGAAAGACGCCGAAACCAGACAGTTTGACCTGCTCACCCGCTTCCAGGGCCTGGATCATCAATTCCAGGGTGCGCTCCACCAGGGTGGCGCAATCTTGCCGGGACAGGCCCACCTCATCATGGACCGCCTCGCAAAGATCAGCCCGCGTCAATGTCGAGCCCTTCATACGCACCCCGCCCCGGACAACTATGAAGCCCCCTCATGCCGTGATTGTCGGGCAAGGTCAAAGGGTTCCAGTCCAGTTTTGAGAGTCCGCTCAGATGCGGAGCACACAGGCGCCCCAGGTGAGGCCGCCGCCCATGGCTTCCAACAGAATCAGATCCCCCGCCTTGATCCGCCCGTCCGCCACGCCCACCGACATGGCCAGGGGAATCGACGCGGCTGAGGTGTTGGCATGCTCGGCCACAGTGGTGATGACCTTTGATTCGTCGATGCCCAGGCGCCGGGCCACGCCCTCCAGGATCCGCATATTGGCCTGATGCGGGACAAACCAGTCGACCTCGGCCACCTCCACCCCAGCATCGGCGGCCGCGGCGGTCACAGCCTCGGAGATGTTCACCACCGCATGACGGAAGACCTGATTGCCCTGCATCCGGAGCTTGCCGACCTCGCCATTGGTCGAGGGGCCGCCGTCTACATAGAGCAGGTCCTGTTTGGTCCCGTCGGCCCGAAGGGCGAAGCCCAGAAGGCCGCGATCATCGGTGGTTCCCTGCCCGTCCACAGGCTCAAGGACCACCGCCCCGGCGCCATCGCCAAACAGAACGCAGGTGCCCCGGTCCGTCCAGTCCATCAGGCGGGTCATCATCTCCGCCCCGATCACCAGAGCGCACTGGCTGCGACCGCGCGCGACAAATCCGTCGGCGACCGACAGGGCGTAGACAAAGCCGGAGCAGACCGCCTGAATGTCGAAGGCGATGCCCACCGGGCAGCCCAGCTTGCGCTGAACGATGGCTGCTGTGGCCGGAAAGGTCAGGTCTGGGGTCGTCGTGGCGACGATGATGAGGTCGACCTCATCAACCGTTCGCCCAGCGGCGGCGAGGGCGCGACGGGCGGCTTCCACCGCAAGGTCGGACACCGCCTGATCTGGGCCCGCCCGACGGCGCATCTGGATGCCGGTCCGCTCGCGGATCCACTCGTCGCTGGTGTCCACGAATTTTGCGAGGTCATCATTGGTGACGATCTCGTCTGGAAGATAGCCTCCGACGCCGGTGACGGCGCTGCGACGAACGGAACTCAACTCACTCGCCTCCCTGATCCGCCGTAACGGCCGCCGGACGGGCGCCGAACCCCAGCCGTATCATGCTTCGTGTGATCTCCGCGGCGAAGCCGCTACGCGCCAGGTCGGCCGCCACCTGGATGGCGTCGGCGAAATCCCGGGCCTCGGCGCCGCCATGGCTTTTCACCACCACGCCATTGAGGCCAAGCAAAGGCGCCGCCGCCGGCGGGCTCAGCCTCTCGCGGAAGGCGAGAAGGGCTTTCCGGGCCATCAGGGCCCCAAGCTTGGCGCCCAGGGACGAGGTCAGGGCGGCTCTCAGCTCACCCGATATGAACTTGGCCACGCCCTCGGCGGTCTTTAGGGCGACATTGCCGGTAAAGCCGTCGGTGACGACCACGTCGACCACGCCGCGGGTCAGATCGTCACCCTCCACGAACCCGTAATAGTTGAGGCCGACGCCGCCTTCCCGCAGGATCCGGTGGGCCTCACGGACCTCCTCGTGCCCCTTGATGTCCTCTGAGCCCACGTTCAGCAGGCCGATCGTCGGCCGTTCCACCCCATGGGCCGCCCGGTGGAACGCCTCACCGAGGATGGCGAACTCCACCAGCCGCGCGGCATCGCAATCCACATTCGCCCCGACGTCGAGCACAGTGGTGAAGCCCCGGGCGGTGGGCCAACTGGCGGTGAGGCACGGTCGGTCCAGATCGGCGCTCATGCGTAGGATCAGCTTGGAGATGGCCATCAAGGCGCCGGTGTTGCCGGCTGAGACGGCGCCCCCCGCCTCCCCCAGCTTCACGGTCTCCACCGCATTCCACATGCTTGAGCCCTTGCCGCGACGAAGAGCGGTGGCCGGCTTCTCGTCGCTGGCCACCACCTTGTCGGTGTGGCGCACCTCCACCCGGTCCGCCAACTCAGGCAGACGCGCAAGCTCGGCCTCAATGGCTCCAGCATCCCCATGGGCCAGGAACCTCGCGCCGGTCCCCAGGCGTCGGGCGGCAAGGCCCAAGGCTGGGATGGTGACGGCCGGGCCGTGATCGCCGCCCATGGCGTCGATCGAAATAGTGACCGATTGGCTCACGATGTGGTCTCTGCCCCATACCGCTGACCGGAGCCGGCCGCAGAAACGGCCTCCGGCGAG
>NZ_JAUSBZ010000136.1 GCF_030651755.1 Phenylobacterium sp.
TTCCTGGTCGGCTACGGCATGGACTCCGCCGGCCAGCTCCGTGGCCTGCCCTATGTCGGGGCGATGGACTGACACCCCAGCGATTGAGGGCGTTTCAACCGATCCTGCTCATACCGACGGCCCGCTAGAGCCAGTCCGGCATGGCTTCGCGGGCCAGCATCTCCTCATAGGTCGGACGGGGGCGGACGACGGCGAATTGGTCGCCCTTGACCATGACCTCGGGGACCAGGGGGCGGCTGTTATATTCGCTGGCCATGGAGGCCCCATAGGCGCCGGCGCTCATGAAGGCCACCAGATCCCCGGCTTCGAAGGCGGGTAGCGCACGGTCGCGGGTGAAAGTGTCGCCGGTCTCGCAGATGGGTCCGACCACGTCATAGGCCAGGGCCTCGCCCTCCCGGGGGCGGACGGGGCGGATGTCGTGATAGGCGTCGTACATGGCCGGACGCAGCAGGTCGTTCATGGCCGCGTCCAGCACCAGGAAGCGCCGCCCTTCGGGCCGCTCGTGGATGTGCACCACCTCCGCCAGCAGCACGCCTGCATTGGCGGCGATCACTCGCCCAGGCTCAAAGGCCAGGGTCACATCCAGGTCACGGGTCGCCTCAGCCACCACCTTGGCGTAGTCGGCCGGCGACGGCGGTTCGGGCTGGTTGAAATAGGGCACGCCCAGGCCGCCCCCCAGGTCCAGTCGCTCCACCGTCAGGCCCTCGGCCTTCAGCCGCCGGACCAGACCCGCCATCTTGGCGAAGGCGTCCGCCATGGGGGCGAGATCGGTGATCTGGCTGCCGATGTGGCAGGCCACGCCCACGGGTTTCAGCCAGGCGTTGTTGGAGGCCTGGGCGTAGAGCCGCTCGGCCTCGGCGAAGGAGACGCCGAACTTGTTCTCCGACTTGCCGGTGGCGATCTTGGCGTGGCCGCCGGCGGCCACGTCGGGATTGACCCGAAAGGCGATGGTGGCCCGCTTGCCCAGGGACTCGGCCACCTGGGCGATGGCGGCCATTTCCGGTTCGGACTCGACATTGATCTCGCAGACCCCGGCCTCCAGGGCGAAGGCGATCTCAGAGCGGGTCTTGCCGACGCCGGAGAAGACGATGCGTTCGGGCGGCACGCCAGCGGCCAGGGCGCGGCGGATTTCGCCTTCGGAAACGGTGTCGGCGCCAGCCCCCAGGCGCGCCAGGGTCTTGAGCACGGCCAGGTTGGAATTGGCTTTCACCGCAAAGGCGATCAGCGGATCGCGGACGCCTTCAGCCTCCAACGCATCGCGCAGCACCATATAGTGCCGCTCGAAGGTGGCGGTGGAATAGACATAGACCGGCGTGCCCACCGCCTGGGCGATGGCCGCGAGGGGGACGTCCTCGCAATGAAGCTCGCCGTCCCTCAGTTCAAAGTGATTCATCGGGGATTGGCGTAGGGGTCAGGCAGGGCGCCCTGTGGTCCCGAGGCGCTGGGGTTGGAGGATGTGCCGTCGATGGGCAGGGTTCGAGACGGCGCCGGGTTGGTCGACCGGGTGCGCGGGTCGACGGTGTCCACCGGCTTGTTGGCCGACGGGCGCGGCGCCACGACCTCGCCCGTGGCCGGATCGCCCCACAGGGGCGGGGGACGGTTGAGGCCGCCCGCTTGACCGCAGGCGGCGAGGGTCAGGGCGCTGGCCAGGGCCATGAGGAGGGGGGCGCGGAGGTTCATTGCAGCAAGTCCTTCCAGCGGGCGACCTGGGCGCGAACCTGGTCGGGAGCAGCGCCGCCATAGCTTTTGCGGCTGGCCACGGATGCGGCCGGTGTCAGAACCTCATAAACGCCGGAGCCGATGCGTGGGTCCAGGGCCTTCATCTCGTCCAGGGGCAGATCGGCCAGATCGCAACCCAGCTGCTCGGCGCGCTTCACCGCCGCGCCGGTGATGTGGTGGGCGTCGCGGAAGGGCATGTCGAGAGTCCGCACCAGCCAGTCGGCCAAATCGGTGGCGGTGGAAAAGCCGGCGCCGGCGGCCGCGGCCATGCGCGCTGCGTTGGGGGTCAGGTCGGCGACCATGCCGGTCATGGCGCCCAGCGACAGGTCGAGCACGTCGAAGGCCTCGAAGGTCGGGACCTTGTCCTCCTGCATGTCCTTGGAATAGGCGAGCGGCAGGCCCTTCATCACCACGGCCAGCTGTGTGAAGGCCGCCAGCATGCGGCCGGCCTTGGCCCGGACCAGTTCAGCGGCGTCGGGGTTCTTCTTCTGCGGCATGATCGACGAGCCGGTGGTGAAGGCGTCCGACAGGGCGATGAAGCCGAACTGCGGCGTCATCCAGATCACGATCTCCTCGGCCAGGCGCGACAGGTGCGTGGCGCAGATGGCGCCGGCCGCCAGGGCCTCCAGCGCGAAGTCGCGGGACGACACGCTGTCCAGCGAATTGGCCGTGGGTCGGTCGAAGCCTAGGGCCTTGGCGGTGGCGTGGCGGTCGATGGGGAAGGGCGAGCCGGCCAGGGCCGCGGCGCCCAGGGGGCACTCATTCATGCGCACGGCCGCGTCGGTGAAGCGCGAGGCGTCGCGGCCAAACATCTCCACATAGGCCATCAGATGGTGGCCGAAGGTCACCGGCTGGGCCGGCTGCAGGTGGGTGAATCCCGGCATCAGGGTGTCAGCGTGGGTCTCGGCCTGGGCCACCAGAGCCCGCTGCAGGGCCTGGAGCTGCCCGGCCGTGCGATGGCAGGCCTCGCGGACCCACATGCGGAAGTCCAGCGCCACCTGGTCGTTGCGTGAGCGTGCGGTATGCAGCCGCCCGGCCGCCGGCCCGATCAGCTCCCGCAGGCGGGCCTCCACATTCATGTGGATGTCTTCGTATTCGTCGCGGAAGGGGAAGACGCCGTCCGCGATTTCGGCCTCAATGCGCGAGAGGCCATCCTGGATGGCGGCCTCGTCGGCGGCCGAGATGACGGCTTGCGCCTTCAGCATCGCGGCGTGCGCCCGGGAGCCGGCCAGATCCTGCGGCGCCAGACGCTTGTCGAAGCCGATGGAGACGTTGATCGCCTGCATCAGGTCGGCGGGCTTGGCCGAAAATCGCCCGCCCCACATGGCCTGACCCTGGCCGGGGGCGTCCGGCTTCGCCATATGGGCATCCTGTGGCGGCGTATTGGAGGCTTTTTCGGTCATATGAGTGATCAATCAGAGGCGAAACCAGAGGCGAAACCTGGGCCGAACCTGTTTGGCTGGACCCTGTGGGGCGTCGCCGCCCTCGGCGTCGCGGCGGTGGTCTACATCATCGGCCAGGCTTCCACCAATCCAGATACCAATCGCGGCCTGCGCGCCTTCGCCAAGGGCGAAATGGCCGCCCTGCAGACCCCCGCCGACCCACGACCAGCCCCTGTGACGACAATCTATGATCCTGAGGGCCAGCCCCTGCGCCTGGGGGACTTCCGGGGCGAGGTTGTGGTGCTGAACCTCTGGGCCACATGGTGTCCGCCCTGCGTAGCGGAAATGCCGACCCTGGCCGCGTTGGCCGCCCACTATGAGGGTCAGCCTGTGCGCGTGCTGGCCGTCAGCATCGATCGGGCGGCCGATGTGGACAAGGCCCGCGCCTTTATCGCCCAGCACGCCCCCCTGGCCTATTACAGCGACCCCAATATGAAGCTCGCCTTTGACCTGACGCCCCCGGCGCCGGGCATGCCCACGACGGTGATCTACGGCGCTGACGGGATCGAAAGAGCGCGGCTGGCGGGGGGCGCCGATTGGGGCGGCGCGGACGCCAAGGCGGTCGTGGACCACGTGCTGGGGGTCCAGGGCGCCAACGTCAAGAATGGAACGCCGCGCCCTGGCTCATAGGCCAAGTCTGACGCTCTGAACGCTGCAGGAGGCTTCAGGCCGGCTCGCGTTTACGGGCGCCGGCCTGGGTCTGGGGCGTCGAGGGGACCGGCGCCAGGATGCGCAGGAAGCTGACCAGGGCGGTCCGGGCATCCGCGGGCAGATGCTCATAGACCGTCAACAGTTCCAGGGCGCCTGGCGTGCGCATGCGCGACAGCAGGTCGAGATCGACGCTGGGTTCTTCGTCGGGGGTGTCGAGAACGTCGAGCAGGTCGGTCACCCGGCAGCGGAGGGCCCGTGCGATCTGGACCAGCCGGGAGAAGGAGATCCGGTTGGCGCCGTTTTCGTACTTCTGAATCTGCTGGAAGCTCACGCCACATTGCTCGGCCAGGGCCTCCTGCGACATGCCAATGGTCCGTCGGCGTATGCGCACGGCAGCCCCAAGGGCGATATCCATGGGGTCAGGGCTCTTGGTGGTGGACTCCGGCAATTCAGTCTCCTTGTTCCCTGATCACCTCAACAAACGCCGAGGTGAAATGTTTCAAGCGTGAGAAGTTGTGAAGGCCTCCCGTCACTCGCCTAGCGTTGGTACCGCGACAGTTGCAAGAATGACGTTCTACGAAAATGGGTAGATTGTGACGTGGCGCGATGTCGCGGACGGCGCTGTACGGGTCAACTTCGCCCGCCTGGCTCCGCAAATGCATCGCAGGCGCGTTTCCAGCCGTTCAAGTTGCTGGGGCTGCCCGGCCAGGGCTGGCCAAGCTGACAGAGAAATTTGGGCGACTCCCTGACAACTGGGCGCTTCGCAGACCGCCCAGACCGCAACGTCGACGCATTTCAATCCGGCAATAAATTCGGCTGGGGACGCCTCTTCAAACCCCTGTGATCGTCCATCTGCCATGTTCGCCTCCATGGGAGAACAAAAGCAGAACTAGTAGAGCCTGGCGAATCCGCCCTGGATGAAGTCCGATTTCGTGCGCGACCGGAGGTGGCGCCTATGGGGCGAGGGTGCGAGAGGGTCGCTGATACGGGCGATGGTCCCTCGGCTGCCGATCCAGTCCCCTATGCGGGGATCGCGACCGTTCATTACTCAGGTTAAGTATATTGAAAACACGTCGCAAATCGTCGCATGCGCCCTGACCGCGCTCTGCGAATCAGGAGGCCGCCGCCAGGACTGGGTTGGGGACTGCGGCGTCCAGGTAGGTGCGCAACTCGGCGAGCGGCATGGGACGGGCGACCAAATAGCCCTGAATCAGATCGCACCCGAGACCAAGCAGGATGCTTTCCACTGCCGCGTCCTCAATCCCTTCGGCGACCACTTTCATGTTGAGACTGTGCGCAAGCTCAATGGTGGAGCGCAGGATCAGACGATCGCGTTCCGTATCAACCGCCATGGCGATGCTGCGGTCCAGCTTGAGTTCGTCGGCCTCGAGGAGTTTGAGATAGGAGAGGGAGGACAGCCCCACCCCGTAATCGTCAATCGAGATGGCCAGACCGGCCCGGCGGAAAGCGCCTACGGCCTCAATGGCTGCCTGTGGGCTCTCAATGACGGCGGTTTCGGTGACTTCCAGGCAGAGTTGCTGAGCCTGGCCGCCAACGGCGTGAAGCACGAAATCTCGGAAGGCGCGATCTCCTAGCACCCGTCCTGAGACATTGATCGACACCGTCAACTGGTGCCCTGCACGCCGCAGGGCCGCACTGTCGGCCAAAGCCTGGATGAGGGTCCATTCGGTCAGCTCACGGATGCTGCCAGTCTCCTCCGCGGCCACGATGAAGATGTCGGGCTGAATGAGGCCCCGCGTCGGGTGCGTCCAGCGCATCAGGGCCTCGACCCCGACAATGGCGCCATTCGCCGCCCGCTTGGGCTGATAGTGCAGGGCGATCTGACCTTCCTCCAGCCCCTGACGGAGGTCGCTCATCAACGAGATATTGAGCGACGGATCTTGGAAGGCCGCAGGTTGGAACATGAGGCGGCGTCGGTTCTGCCGTCGGGCTTCGTCGAGGGCGATGGTCGCCTGTTCGAGCAACCTCTCGTCAGTCTCGGCAGGGTTCCAGTCATAGGCTACGCCAAGGCGGAGGAAGGCGTCCACCAAGGCGCCGTCCACCTCATAGGCCGGATCCAGAGATTCAAGGCGAGCGAGTTCAGCTTCCAACGCCGAGGCCTCTCCCCGACCCACCACAAGGCCAAGCACGCCAGTTGAGATATAGCCGAGCCGGCTGGCGTGACAGGTCCGGAGAAGGCGGGCGGCGACGGCGCGCACCACGTCATTGGCCATCCCATAGCCGATAGCCGCCCGCATCTGGGCGTAGCGATCGACCCCGATGGCGACTACCGCAACAGCGCCATTCCCTCCGCGACGGGTCCGGGAAATTTCTTCCAAGAGCGCCCGGCGGTTGGGAAGTTCGGTTTCAGGCTCATGCATGGCCAGATGAAGCAGGCCAGCCTCCCGGGCCCGGACGATGTCCTCACCCCGACGCTTCAACTCCTGCTGAATGGCGACGGCGAGGCAGAAAACCTGGGTCAGCAGCAGGGGAGTGACGGGCAGAATGACCGGAGCCATCGCCTGGAAAGCAAACGGGGCCCCAAGAACGAAACTCAGGACCAGCAAGTGCCGACGGGCCAACCCAGCCAGCGCAGTCGCCTGACGGGCGGGTCGGAGGGTCAGGGCCACCGTGACGATCAGGATCAGGGTGACCAGGGGATGGGGGAAATAGAGAGCTCGCCCCTGAACGAGGCTCTCATAGGCCAGGGCATGGACGACCACGCCGGGCAGGATCCCATGGCGGGGGGTGGCGAGATTATCGCCCAATTCCAGGGCCGTGGCCCCGATCAGCACCGCGCGACCACGCACCAGGGCCGGGTCGAACCCGTTCTCATAGACATCCTGAAAGCTGAGGGTCGGAATGCTGGCCGGTTGAATGCCGTAGTCGATATGGAACGGCGCTGTGCGCCCGAAGGGCTCGCCCGCCATCAGGGCGGCCATGCTTGGCCGGAAGGCGTCGCCGGCGGAAAAGCCCCGCAGATAGCGGCGGACCCGTCCGTCGCTGTCGGCCACCACATTGACGCTGGCGAGCAGCGCCTCCTCGGAGAGCGCCGCCAGTGGGGTGTTCTCGACCATGGACGCATCCGGCGTGCTGCGCCGAGCCGGCTGGACGAATGTCGGCAGGATCACCGCGCCTGGGGTCTGGGCGATGGCGCTCGCAAACCTGTGGTCCATTTCCGGGGTGGATTTGGCGCTGAAATCCACGTCGAAACCCACAAGTCGCGCGCCAGCAGCGTCAAGATGGTCGAGCGCCTGGGCATACCGATCCCGGCCCCAGGGCCAGACTTCGGCGGCGTTGAGGCTCGCCGCGTCGATCTCGACCAGAACCATTCCCTGGCTCGCCGGGCGCTGGATCAGGCCGAAGCGCTGGCTGGCCAGGGCGTCCTCAACGGGTCGAAGGGCGCCGCTGGCCGTGATCGCGACCACCAAGCTCGCGATGGCGGCGACCGTCGCCCAGAGCCGGACGAAGGCGAACCGGGAGGGTCTGGGGGCGAACCGTCTCATGGCGCCTAGGGCTGTCGGCCCTGGCCTCCGCCGTTTCCGGTATTAGCGCCTGGACCGGCCGGGACGTTGGCCAGAGGACCGCCGCCATTGCCGTTGTTGGCGTCCGGGCCAGCCGGGATGCTAACGGGGGGACCGCCGCTGTCGCCGATATTGGCGCCTGGACCGGCCGGAACGTTGGCTGGGGGGCCGCCACCATTGCCGTTGTTGGCGTCCGGGCCGGCCGGAACGCCGACGGGGGGGCTGCCGACGTTACCGTTATTGGCGCCTGGACCGGCCGGGACGTTGGCCGGAGGACCGCCGCCATTGCCGTTGTTGGCGTCCGGGCCGGCCGGAACGCCGACGGGGGGAGCGCCGCCGTTACCGTTATTGGCGCCCGGACCGGCCGGGACGTTGGCTGGGGGGCCGCCGCTATTGCCGTTGTTGGCGCCCGGGCCAGCCGGGACGCCGTCGTCACTGCCAGGATGGATCGCAGGGGCTCCAGGGGCGCCGAGACTGGCCGACTGAGCGACAGACTGCGCCATGGCGGCGAGGGACGCGTTCGCCAGGGTTACGGCCGTGTTGACGCCATTGGACGCCTCTACCGCCGACCCATCAGGGCCTAGACCGGCTGTCGGCGTCGGACTCATATCCCGGGCGGGGGAGGCCGCCGGACCCATCACGACGCCCTCGGAAACTTGGCTGTAGTCCAAGGCCGGCAAGGTCTGGCCCGACGGCTCAGCCGTGGCCACCGCAGCAGGCGTGATCACCCCGACCTGGTCAGGAGTCTCGCGGGTCACCCGGCCGGTGACGCCTGAGGCGATATCGTTGGGCTGGCCACCGCCGTTGGCCCGCACCTCCACAAGGCCTTCGGCCACGTGGACGGTGTCGCTGACCGCGCCCACCGAGACCGTGAAAGTGGTGCCCTTGACCACGGCGGCGAG
>NZ_JAUSBZ010000139.1 GCF_030651755.1 Phenylobacterium sp.
GTGCCCTTTGTGTCCTTCGTGGTTGATCCAAGCCCCCCCAGTTGCCGACCCTAGGGGAAACGGCGCCATCCTCACCGCCACCACAGCCGAGGCCACATCGGCGCGGGAGGACCAGACGCCATGACCACCACGCCCCCCACCGCCTGCATCATCGGGGCTGGCCCCTCGGGCTTCACCACGGCCAAGCGGCTGAAGGACGAGAACATCACCTTCGACGTCTTCGAGATGTCCGACGACGTGGGCGGCAACTGGTACTTCAACAATCCCAACGGGATGTCGGCCTGCTACGAGAGCCTGCACATCGACACCTCGAAATGGCGCCTGGCCTTCGAGGACTATCCCGTGCCCGCCGACTGGCCAGACTTCCCCCACCACAGCCAGCTGCTGGCCTACTTCCGCGACTATGTGGACCACTTTGGTCTGCGCCCGCACATCACCTTCAACACCGCTGTGACCAAGGCGGTCCGCACGAACGACGGCCGCTGGGCCATCACGCTCTCAACCGGAGAGACGAGGACCTACGACGTCCTCTTCGTCGCCAACGGCCACCACTGGAACCCGCGTTACCCTGACTATCCCGGCGCGTTTTCAGGAACCGCCTTCCATGCCCACGCCTATCGCAGCCCCTTCGACCCCATCGATATGCGCGGCAAGACTGTGGTGGTGGTCGGCATGGGCAATTCGGCCATGGATATCGCCTCGGAGCTGTCCCAGAAGCCGATCGCAAAGACCCTGTGGGTGGCCGCCCGCCGGGGCGTCTGGGTGCTGCCCAAATACATGAACGGCCGCGTCGCCGACAAAGCCGCCATGCCCCACTGGATGCCCCGCAAGCTCGGCCTGCGTCTGGCCGCCAAGCGCATCCGCAAGATCGTCGGCAATATGGAGGACTATGGCCTGCCCAAGCCCGACCATGAGCCGCTCACCGCCCACCCCTCGGTCTCCGGCGAGTTCCTGACAAGGGCCGGCTGCGGCGACATCAAGTTCAAGCCGAACATCGCCGAGCTGATGGGCGACCGCGTGCGCTTCGAGGACGGCAGCGTGGAGACGGTCGACGCCATCATCTACGCCACCGGCTACCAGATCAGCTTCCCCTTCTTCGATGACCCGGACCTCCTGCCCGACGCCGAGCACCGCTTCCCCCTGTTCAAGCGGATGATGAAGCCCGGCGTGCCGAACCTCTTCTTCATGGGCCTGGCCCAGCCCCTGCCGACGCTCGTCAACTTCGCCGAGCAGCAGGCCAAGCTGGCCGCAGCCTGCCTCACCGGCCGTTACGTCCCGCCGAGCCCTGCAGAGATGGAAGCCATCATTGCCAAGGACGAAGCCCTGCACCTGGGCCACTTCTACAAGAGCCAGCGCCACACCATCCAGGTCGACTTCGGCCTCTATGTCCACGACCTGCTGAAGGAGATTGGGCGGGGGGAGAGGCGGGTCGGAGCGAATGGCAGAAATGAAACCCTCCCGGCGACAGCAGCTTCGAATTGATGCCGCCAATGTACGTTCAGCTACTTCTAAGGCACGACATTGAACGTCGAGATTGACTGAACGACTTCGACGCGCGCTAGGATTGAAAGCTGGCGACGCATCAAAAAGATCGCCCACTTTGGGGGGACCATGAGCGCAGAAATCGATGAAGCCGCGCGCAGACTAATCGCAATTCAAGATGAGGTCGAACGTCAACTTGGTGAAGAAATAAACGAGGCTACCACGCGATTCCGAGTTCTCGACCGAGTCCTGGTTGAAGTACTAGGGTGGAGCCACGGCAACATTACAACCGAACTCGCGGTTGAGAATGGCTTTGTGGACTACACTTTGCATGCTCCGGACGGCAGAGCGCTATGTGTGATTGAAGCCAAGCGTGCAGGTCGACTTCAGCTCGGAACAGCATCCTCCAAAACATCCGATCTAGCGCTAACGGGAGTGACCCTCAAGCCGCTCTCAGCACCCATACGCCAGACTATCAATTACGCGTCGCTCAAGGGCGTACCCGTAGCCTGCCTTACAGACGGAAGGTCCTGGTTGTTTTTTCAAACTAACCGTCGAGACGGTAAGTCATTGCTGGATGGTAAGGGCATATTTTTCCCTTCCCTACAGGCAGTTACATCTGACTTTCCGCGATTCCACGACCTCCTAAGCCCTGGTGGTTTTAAGGATCGCCTTGGTCAGGTCCAGCTAAATAGGGCAGAAGGAATAGCAGCGTCTGGTGAAGAGTCGCAATCTGCTGTGGCCCCACCAGAGCAAGCTCAAATGCATCCGCGAGGGGCACTTGGACAGGATGCCCTGCTTCTATTTCAGCAATTCTTTTCGAACATTACGTCTGATTCTGACCATGAGATGCTTACTGCATGCTTTGTAGAGACGCCCGAAAGTCGCAAAGCGGATGTTGAGCTGCAGAAAATTGCTCAAAAATTATTAAACAACATTCAACAATTAGACACCTCTAGTAGCGCCGCGCTTCAAGAGCACATCGAGCGCGCTATACAAATGATGACTTCGGAGACAGTTCTTCTGGTTGGGAATAAGGGAGCCGGAAAGACTACATTTATATCTCGTTTCTTTTCTCATATATTGAGCCCTGAAATTGCCAAATCATCAGTTCTGCTTCGCGTAGGATTGGAGAACTATTCAGATACCGATCACTTACGGCTGCCATCTTGGATAGTCCGCCAGCTAAGGGACCAGGCTGAACGCGCGGTATCCTCTGGGGATAGGGCAACATACGACGAACTGCGCGGTGTATTCTGGTCAGAATATGTGCGCCAGAGAGATGGGTCTCATTATCATCTATATAGGAAGGACCCCGATGCGTTTCGGATTCAGTTTGGCGATTATCTTGAGAGAATGCGTGAGGAGGATCCGGAGCAGTACCTACTCGCCTTCCTCAATCGAGCTGTAGCGAATGAGAGACGACTTCCATGTATCGTATATGACAACGCCGACGGGTTTCCGCCGCTCGTTCAAGACGCTGTATTCCAACTCGCCAACTCAATATCGAATAGATGCCCTGTATTAAATATAGTGCCGATTACGGACAGGACAGTCTGGCGTCTCTCGAGAGACGGAGCCCTAAAGAGTTATAGCGCTCAGAGTTTCTACCTACCAGTTCCCGAGTCTAAGCAAATACTCCGTAAACGGATAGAATATGTTAAGGACAAGCTTAACGATAGCCAGGATTTTGCGAAGCAGTATTTTACGTCGAAAGGTTTCAAGGTAAGCCTTGAAAACATAGATCGATTTGCAGTGGCAGTGGAACGATTATTCGTTTCCAACGAGTTTGTCTCTGGGACTATAGGGCGGCTGGCTAATTTCAACATTAGAAGAATGCTGGATATTGCTCGACGCGTGTTCATGTCCCCTGAGATTAGCATTGACGACGTTCTTACGGGATCCTTTGGCCTAAATCCGGGATCCTCCGAAATTAATCGCATTCACAGGGCTCTAGTTAAGGGAGAATACGACCGATACTCGGAGCGTGAGAACGAGTTTATACTAAATCTTTTCTGGACTGATCCTGTTAGTCCTAGCTCGCCTTTGCTTGCGTACTATATTCTGTGGATTCTTCGCCAGAGGATGATTTCGGCTCGCTCGGATAGCGTTGACTCTCGTCATTGGTCGATCGGCGACATATGCTCCTATTTCGAGGCTGCTGGCACCAGAAGCGAGCAGACAGTCTTATTGATCAACCGGTTGCGCGAGAGAGGCCTACTAGATTCATTGGACCCCAACATAATGGGCTTGGGCCCTCTAGACCGAATAGCTATTACTGATTCAGGGATCGCCCACATAGATTTAGCTATAAGCTCCGACGTTTATCTCGAAGAAATGTCCATGACAACTGGACTTAATAGCAATGACGTATACGCAAGAATCAAGTTTGCGAGAGAGAGCGGATCAGCCAAGCAACTGAACTTGGCAAGATCGATATTTGTTGACTACCTTGTGGAATTAGACACCGCTAGAACCAGTCTTCCGCCGACTGTTGAGTATGACCCGTTGAGGGAGGCGAGACGGCGCATTCGGGGCCAGGGTGGCGTGAAGACTGATCGCCCCACCCCAGCACCCAAAACCCAGGAACGCACTTCGCCGGCGGAAAGCATTGGCACTCCCTTGCGCCCCTCGCGGTGGCGCCGAGGCACCTAGCCCATCGACCCCCTCTATCGACCCCCCAGATAAAATCGATTTCTGCGATGCAGCATGGGGTGGTAGGAAGGCGGTGTTTCCTCCCCTCCTACCCAACCCAACGCCCGGAGAGATCGCGCATGGCTTCCGTCAACACGACCATTCTTCCCTTCACCGCCCAGGCCTATAAGGGCGGCAAGTTCGTCGAGGTCAGCGACGCCGACCTGAAGGGCAAGTGGTCGGTGGTGTTCTTCTACCCGGCCGACTTCACCTTCGTCTGCCCGACGGAGCTGGAGGACCTGGCCGACAACTACGCCCAGTTCCAGAAGCTGGGCGTGGAGATCTATTCGGTCTCGACCGACACCCACTTCTCGCACAAGGCCTGGCACGACTCCTCGCCGGCCATCGGCAAGATCCAGTACACCATGATCGGCGACCCCTCGGGCGTGGTCACCAACAACTTCGGCATGATGCGCGCCGGCCAGGGCCTGGCTGACCGCGGCACCTTCCTGATCGACCCGGAAGGCGTGATCCAGTTCATGGAAGTCACCGCCGAGGGCATCGGCCGCAACGCCATGGAGCTGCTGCGCAAGATCCGCGCGGCCCAGTACGTGGCCGCCCATCCGGGCGAAGTCTGCCCGGCCAAGTGGGAAGAAGGCGAAAAGACCCTGTCGCCCTCCCTCGACCTCGTCGGCAAGATCTAAGACCGGCCCTGTCCCGAGCGCCTGACCCCGCGGGGTCAGGCTGACGGAATAAGGGGCGTTTCCGGCCTCCCCCGGCCCTTGGGCCAGGCAATGGCCCGGGAACGCCCCGCCCCGACCCTGCGATCATGGAACGCCAAGGGTGGCCCAGGCTTATGCCTTGTCCGACCCTGGGGGTCTGCCGACCTCCAATCCCCTGATCGCCGACCCGACGTTTCCTCCCCACCGCGCCGACACGCCGGCGCAGACACCGGACCCGAGCCATGTTGGACGCCACGCTGAAGAGCCAGCTGCAGGGCTATCTGCAGAACGTGACCCAGCCGGTGGAGCTGGTCGCCTCCCTGGGCGACGGCCCCAAGGCCGCGGAGATGGGCGAACTGCTGGAGGACATCGTCTCGGTGTCGGGCGGCAAGGTCACCCTGCGCACCGACGGGGATGACACGCGCAAGCCCTCCTTCGAAATCCGCCGGGCCGGGACCGATGTGGCGGTCACCTTCGCAGGCCTGCCCATGGGCCATGAGTTCACCTCGCTGGTGCTCGCCCTGCTGCATGTGGGCGGCCATCCGCCCAAGGTGGACGCCGAGGCCATCGAACAGGTGAAGGCGCTGGAAGGCGACTTCGTGTTTGAAACCTATTTCTCGCTGTCGTGCCAGAACTGCCCCGACGTGGTGCAGGCGCTGAACACCATGGCCGCGCTGAACCCGCGCATCCGCCACACCGCCATCGACGGCGCGCTCTTCCAGGAAGAAGTCGCCGCCCGCCAGGTCATGGCCGTGCCGACCATCATGCTGAACGGCGTCGAGTTCGGTCAGGGCCGCATGACCCTGGAACAGGTGCTGGCCAAGCTGGACACCGGGGCGGCCGCCCGGGACGCGGCCAAGATCAAGGCCAAGGAGCCCTTCGAGGTTCTGGTGATCGGCGGCGGCCCGGCCGGCGCGGCTGCGGCCATCTACGCCGCGCGCAAGGGCATCCGCACGGGCGTCGCCGCCGAACGCTTCGGCGGTCAGGTGCTCGACACCATGGCCATCGAAAACCTGACCGGCACCCCGCACACCGAGGGCCCTAAGCTGGCGTCCGACCTGGAGCGCCATGTGCGCGACTATGAGGTCGACATCATGAACCTGCAGAAGGCCGCCAAGCTGATCCCGGCGACCGAGACCGGCGGCCTGGTGGAGATCGTGCTGGAGAACGGCGCCTCGCTCCACTCGCGCACCGTCATCCTGGCGCCCGGCGCCCGCTGGCGGCAGATGAACGTGCCTGGCGAAGACAAGTACCGGAACAAGGGCGTGGCCTACTGCCCCCACTGCGACGGCCCCCTCTATAAGGGCAAGCGCGTGGCGGTGATCGGCGGCGGCAATTCCGGCGTCGAGGCCGCCATCGACCTGGCCGGCATCGTCGCCCACGTCACCCTGATCGAGTACGATGGCAAGCTCCGCGCCGACGAGGTGCTGCAGCGCAAGCTGAAGAGCCTGAAGAATGTCGACATCATCACCTCGGCGCTCACCACCGAGGTGATCGGCGACGGCGCCAAGGTCACCGCGCTCACCTATAACGACCGCGGCACGGGCGAGAGCCACAAGGTCGAGCTGGACGGCATCTTCGTGCAGATCGGCCTGGTGCCCAACACCGAGTGGCTGGCCGAGGGCGGCGTGGCCCTGTCCCAGCGCGGCGAGATCGAGGTGGACGCCAAGGGCCAGACCTCGGTGGCCGGGGTCTTCGCCGCCGGCGACGCCACGACGACGCCCTACAAGCAGATCGTCATCGCCATGGGCGAAGGCTCCAAGGCCGCCCTCTCAGCCTTCGACTACCTCATCCGCCTGGCCCCCGTTGAGGCCCGCCAGGCGGCGTAAGGGAACGGCTCCCCCGTCCTCGTCCTTCGAGGCCCGCTCCCGCGGGCGCCTCAGGATGAGGACGGACTGGGACGCCCCAGCCCCTCCCACGCCCCTCATCCTGAGGTGCGAGCGCCAGCGAGCCTCGAAGGACGCAAAGCGCGCCCCAACCCCACCTCCGTCACCGGGCTTGACCCGGGGGTCCATGCACACCGATCCCAGTCCCGTGTTCATGGATGGTCGGATCAAGTCCGACCATGACGGTGAGAGGAAAGGCACGGCGCAGGCCCCACCGCCCTCGCCCGCCGCAGGCGCTGCAAAGATCAACCACCAAGCCCACCAAGCTCACAAAGGAAACGCGGCCCCTTCGTGACCTTCGTGTCCTTCGTGGTCGCCCCTTCAAACCCCACCCCGACAAAAGGTCGCAGCAAAAAGCTTGGCCGGAGAGGTCTCGTTAACCTCCCCTCATCGATCTTCACCCACAGTGCGATCACGGGCGTGGATTCGGGATAGCCCATCCCGAACGCCCTGAGAGCCGGCCCTTTCGGGCCACAGCCGAACGCTGGGAGGCGTTCTGAGCATGACCGGACAGCCCCTCGCCACCAGCGGCGAACTGATCACCGTCGTCATCGGCGAGCAGCGGTTCGCCATCGACATCCAGCTGGTCCGGGAAATCCGCGGCTGGACCACCTCCACCCCGCTGCCCAATGCGCCGGACTATGTGCTGGGGGTGATCAATCTGCGCGGGGCGGTGTTGCCGGTGCTGAACCTGGCCGCGCGGCTGGGCCTGCCGGCCAGCGAAGTGCGCGCTTCCTCGGTGGTCATCGTCGTCGACCTGGTGGGCCGCACGGTCGGCCTGCTGGTGGACGCGGTC
>NZ_JAUSBZ010000002.1 GCF_030651755.1 Phenylobacterium sp.
CCATGATCACCCTTGGCCTCGACACCTGCCTTGACGCCTGCTCGGCGGCGATCCTCCACGACGGGGTCGTGCGGGGCCAGATGAGCCACCCCATGGGCCGTGGCCATCAGGAGGCGATCGCACCGCTGGTGAAGGCGCTGATGGACGAGGCGGGGCTGGTCTTCCCAGATCTCGATCGGATCGGCGTCACCATCGGCCCGGGCTCGTTCACCGGCCTGCGGGTGGGTCTGGCCTTCGCCAAGGGATTGGGCGCGGCGCTTGGCCGGCCCGTGGTCGGGGTCGGGACCCTGGCGGCCCTGGCCGAACCCCTGGGCGACGCGCTGGTGTTCGCCCTCATCGATGCCCGGCGGGGCCAGGTCTATCTGCAGGCCTTCGCCGCCGGCCGGGCCCTGATGGCGCCCGACGCCCTGGATGTGGCGACCGCCGCGGCCCGGGTGGCCGAACTCTCGGGTGGCCGCGACTCGGTTCTGGTCGGCAGCGGCGGGCCGCTGCTGGCTGACCTGATGCCGGGCGCCCGCCTGGTCGCCGCGCCGGCCTGTGATCCCGCCGCCGTAGCCAGACTGGCCGCAGCCCAGGCGAGCCCGCCGGCGCCCCGCCCCCTCTATCTGCGGGCGCCCGACGCCCGACTGCCCGGCGGCGCGCCGGGACCGGACATGGCATGAGGCTCAGCCCCGCCGGACCCGAGGCCGCCCAGGCCCTGGCGGCCCTGCACGCCCAGGCCTTCGACAAGCCCTGGAGCGCCCAGGACATCGCCGCCCTGATCGGCGGCGCCGGCGCCTATGCGGTGATGGCGCAGGATGAGGCGCCGCTGGGCATGGTCATGTCGCGCATCCTGTTCGAGGAGGCCGAGATCCTGACCCTGGCCGTCGCGCCAGAGGCCCGGCGCCGGGGGGTCGGCGCGGCCCTGGTGAACGCCGCGGCGGGCCTCGCCCGGCAAGGCGGCGCGCTCAGCCTCGTACTGGAGGTGGGCGAGGATAATCCCGCCGCCATCGCCCTCTATGGCGCTGCCGGCTTCGCCCAGGTCGGGCGACGGCGGAACTACTATGATCGGGGCGGACGACAGATCGACGCCTTGTTGATGAGGCTCGATCTTAACAGCGAGCGCCCTTAGACCTATTCTCTAGGATCAGCGACCAGGAGGACCGGCGTGGATCGGATCGAAAATCTCTGCATCGAAAAAGGGATGCGCATGACCGAGCAGCGCCGGGTGATCGCCCGCGTGCTGTCGGCCGCCGATGACCACCCCGACGTGGAGGAGCTCTATCGACGCGCCCACCAGGTCGACCCACACATCTCCATCGCCACCGTCTATCGAACGGTGCGTCTGTTCGAGGAGTCCGGCATCATCGCCCGGCACGACTTCCGCGACGGCCGCTCGCGCTATGAGGAGGCCACCGATCACCACCACGATCACCTGATCGACATGAAGACCGGCAAGGTGGTGGAGTTCGTCGATCCCGAGATCGAGGCCCTGCAGGAGGCCATCGCCCGCAAGCTGGGCTACCGGCTGGTGGACCACCGCCTCGAGCTCTACGGCATGCCCATTGAGGACTAGGGGGCCGGGAACCGCTTGAACCCCTGGCCCCGGAACCCCATAAGGCCAGAATGTCCATACCCGCGCCCCTGAAGCGCCTCTTCATCAAGACCTATGGCTGTCAGATGAATGTCTATGACAGCGAGCGCATGGCCGATGTGCTGGCGCCGCTGGGCTATGGCATGACCGACAGCCCCGAGGGCGCGGACCTGGTGGTGCTGAACACCTGCCACATCCGTGAAAAGGCCACCGAGAAGGTCTATTCCGAACTCGGCCAGATCAAGCTGATGAAGCAGGCCCGCCAGGCGGAGGGTCAGAGCATGACCATCGCCGTGGCCGGCTGCGTCGCCCAGGCCGAGGGCGAAGAGATCATGCGCCGCCAGCCGGCGGTGGACCTGGTGGTCGGCCCCCAGGCCTATCACCAGCTGCCCGAGCTGATCGCCCGCACCCACCGGGCCCGGGGCGAGCGTCTGGCCGCCGACTTTGCGGCCGAGGACAAGTTCGACGCCCTGCCGGCCGAGCGCAATCCCACCGGCGTCACCGCCTTCCTCACTGTCCAGGAGGGCTGCGACAAGTTCTGCACCTTCTGCGTGGTGCCCTATACCCGCGGCGCCGAATGGTCGCGGCCGGCGGCCGCCATCCTGGCCGAGGCCGAAAGCCTCGCCCGCCAGGGCGTGCGCGAGGTCACCCTGCTGGGTCAGAACGTCAACGCCTATCGCGATCCGGACGCCGGCGGCGGGCTGGCCGCGCTGGCCCGGGCGCTGGCTCGGATTCCCGGCCTTGATCGCATCCGCTACACCACCAGCCATCCCCGGGACATGGGCGAGGACCTGATCGCCGCCCATGGGGAGCTTGAGGCCCTGATGCCCTTCCTGCACCTGCCGGTGCAGTCGGGCTCGGACCGCATCCTCAAGGCCATGAACCGCGGCCACACGGTGGAGACCTATCTGCGACTGATCGAGAAGATCCGCACGGCAAGGCCCGACATCGCCATCTCCTCGGACTATATCGTCGGCTTCCCCGGCGAGCGGGAGGCCGACTTCGAGGCGACGCTTTCCCTGGTGCGCCAGATGGACCACGCCAGCGCGTTTTCGTTCAAATATTCCCGCCGCCCCGGCACGCCCGCCTCGGCCCTGCCCGGCCAGGTTCCTGAAGAGGTCATGTCCGATCGGCTGGCCCGGCTGCAGGCGGTCCTCGACGAACAGCAGATCGCCTTCAACGCCGCCCAGGTGGGACGCACCCTGCCGGTGCTGTTTGAGCGGGTGGGTCGGCATGAGGGCCAGCTGGTGGGCCGCAGCCCCTATCTGCAGGGGGTCCACGCCGTCGCCGACGCCGCACTGATCGGCCAGATCGCGCCTGTGCGCATCGAGGGCGCGAGCAAGAACAGTCTTTCGGGCGTTATGGCTGAAAAGCCGCAGCCTGCGCCCGCCCTGGAGACAATTTGAGCCGCGCCCCGGAATTCATCGTGCTGACCGATACGGCCGCCCGCGCGGTCAGCGGCGCCAACAGCCGCCATGCCGCCCTGATCGAGGACGCCTTCGGGGTCCTGGTGGAGACCCCGGGCGGGGGCGTCCAGCTGAGCGGCGACTCCAAGTCCCGCGGCATGGCCAAACGCGCCATCCAGTCCCTGGCCAGCCGCGCCGATCAGGGTCTTGAGATCAATGAGGCCGATGTCCGCGTCGCCATCGGTCAGGCCCGCATCGGGGCCGGCGCGGCGCCTGGGGGCCTGCCCACCGGCCGAAGAGGCCAGGTGGCGCCCAAGACCCCGGCCCAGGCCCGCTATCTGAAGGCGCTCGCCGATCATCCCCTGGTGTTTGGCCTCGGTCCGGCCGGCACGGGCAAGACCTTCCTGGCCGTGGCCCATGGGGCGGGCCTGCTGCTGCGCGGCGAGGTGGACCGGCTGATTGTCAGCCGCCCGGCCGTCGAGGCGGGCGAGCGCCTGGGCTTCCTGCCCGGCGACCTGTCGGAAAAGGTCGATCCCTATATGGCGCCCGTCTGGGAGGCGCTGACCGACATCATGGGGGTGGACCAGTTCCGCCGCCGTCGGGAGAAGGGGGAGATCGAGCTGGCGCCCATCGCCTTCATGCGCGGCCGCACCCTGTCCCACGCCTTTGTCATCGTTGACGAGGCGCAGAACGCCACCCGGCTGCAGATGAAGATGGTGCTGACTCGCCTGGGCGAAGGCGCCCGCATGGTCATAACGGGCGACCCCAGCCAGGTGGACCTCGCCAATGTCCGCGACTCTGGCCTCGCCCACGCCGTCTCCCTGCTGGATGGGGTCGAGGGGGTGGGCGTCGCCCGTTTCGCCGCCGAGGATGTGGTCCGCCACCCGCTGGTCGAGCGCATCGTGCGGGCCTATGAGGCCGACGCCGCCATGAACGGACGCCCCGATTGATCGATATCGAGATTGAGGACGACGCCTGGGCCGAGGCCCTGCCGGACGCCATCATCCTGGTGCGGGCCGCGGCGCTGGCCGCCCTGGACGGCGCCCAGGCGCGACCGAAGGACGCAGGCGCGGAGTCCGGCCTGGTGGCCGTGCTGCTGACCGACGACGAGGCGGTGGCCGAGCTGAACGCCGAATATCGGCGCAAATCGGGACCCACCAATGTGCTGTCCTTTCCGGCGGCGCAGAATCCTGAGGGTTTTCTGGGCGATCTGGCCCTGGCCTATGGGGTCTGCGCCCAGGAAGCCGAGCAGCAGAACAAGTCCCTGGCCGACCATTTGCAGCACCTTGTGGCGCACGGGGTCCTGCATCTTGTAGGCTACGACCATATGAACGAGGACGAGGCCGCCGACATGGAGGGCCTGGAGCGGCGAATACTCGCCGGCCTGGGCGTTCCAGATCCCTATGCGGCCGAACAGGGAGACCATGACTAGCTCGGAAGATCGAAGTCCGCCCGAACCCGATCCCCCCCGACAGGGGAACGGGTTTCGGGCCATTCTGAAACGGTTCGGCCGCCATGGCGCGACCCCAGAACAGGCGGACAGTCCCGCCGAACCTGAAAACCGCATGGTGCGGCAGGCCGTGGCCTTCCAGTCCCTGCGGGTCGACGATGTGATGACGCCGCGGGCCGACATCGTCGCCGTCGAACTGACCACCCCCTTTGGCGAGGTGGTCGATCGCTTCATCGACGCCGAGCATTCCCGGATGCCGATCTACCGCGAGACCCTGGACGATCCCGTGGGCGTGGTTCACGTCAAGGACGTCTTCCGGCTGCTTTCGGCCAATGGCGCCGGCCCCAAGGCCGAGGACGCCTTCCTCCATCGGGTTCGCCGGGACGCCCTCTATGTGCCAGCCTCCATGCGCGCCGCCGACCTGCTGCTGCAGATGCAGGCCGCCCGCACCCATATGGCCCTGGTCATCGACGAGTTCGGCGGCACCGATGGCCTGGTCACCCTGGAAGATCTGATCGAGGCCGTGGTCGGCGACATCGACGACGAACACGACGTGGCCCAGGCCAAGTCCATCATCGCCCGCCCCGGTGGGGTCTTCGAGGCCGACGCCCGCACCCCCCTGGAAGAACTCGAGACCGCCGTGGGCCAGGCCCTGGCGCCCCCGGACTTCGAGGAGGAGATCGACACGGTCGCGGGCCTGGTCACCGCCCTGGCGGGCCGCGTGCCCCAGCGCGGCGAGCTGATCGCCCATCCGGCGGGCTTCGAGCTCCAGGTGCTGGACGCCGATCCCCGGCGGGTGAAGCGGGTGCGCCTGCGACCCACCCCAAGCCTTTCAGCCGTCGCCACGCCTTCGGCCCCAGACGTCGACTAGGCCCCCTTGCAACGTCTCGCCTCCCTTTACCGCCATCTTGAAGGCCACAGCCTGGGAAGGGCTGGGCTCGCCCTGGGGGCTGGACTGGCCGCGGCCCTGGCCCATCCGCCCTTTGGGGTTCTGCCGGGCCTGTTGGGCTTTGCGGTCATCCTGCGTCTGGCTGATCAGGCGAGCCCCCGGCGCCCTTTGGCCTCGGCCTTTTTCCGGGGCTGGCTGGCGGGACTGGGCTATTTCGCCCTCAGCGTCTGGTGGGTGACCGAGGCCTTTCTTGTGGACGCGGCGGCGCACGGCTGGATGGCGCCCTTCGCCCTGGTCCTGCTGGCGGGCGGTCTGGCCCTCTTCTGGGGCGGCGGGATCTGGCTCTATCGCCTGGCGAGGCCGCAGGGGCCTGCGCGCATGCTGGTCTTCGCCGGCGCCCTGGCCCTGGCCGAGTGGACGCGGGGCCACATCTTCACCGGCTTTCCGTGGAACCTGCCCGGCGAGGCCTGGCGGGCCGGGGGCGCCCCGTCCCAGACCGCGGCCCTGGTGGGCGCCTACGGCCTGACCTGGATCACCCTGGCCCTGGCGGCGACGCCGGCCGTGTTGCCGGGGCTCGCCCGCCGCCAGGCCTTGGCGGTGAGCGGCGCGGCGATCGCCGTGCTGGCCGGCCTCTATGGCGGCGGCGCCTGGCGGCTGGCCACCGCGCCCGCCCCACGGGACACTGCGCCGCTGGTTCGCATCGTCCAGGCCGATGTGGATCAGAAGACCAAGTGGCGGCCGGAAAACCTCGACCTCATCTTTGATGACTATGTGCGCCTGAGCGCCCTGCCGGCGCCTCGGCGACCAGACGTGGTCATCTGGCCTGAAGGCGCCCTGCCGGCCGTGATCGACGATCTGCTGGCGCCTGGCCAGCCCTATCCTGTGGTCCTGGCGCAGACCTTCGCCCCAGGCCAGGTGCTCATGCTGGGCGCCAACAGGGTGGGCTTGGGCGAGAATGGCGCGTTCGACTACTTCAACACCCTGGTGGCCTTTCGGCGGATGGAGACCCCTGGGCTGGAGGTGGTGGGCATTTATGACAAGCACCGGCTCGTGCCCTTTGGCGAATACCTGCCGTTTGGGGACACCATGACCCGGCTGGGTCTGCGCAGCCTGGTCAACATGCCCGCCGACTTCACCCCGGGACCACCCCCCCAGCCCCTGACGCTGCCGGGGTTGCCGCCGGTGCAGCCGCTGATCTGCTATGAGGCCCTCTTTCCGCGCTTCACCGCCCAGGCCGGGGTTCGGGGCGGCATCCGCGCCGAGTGGATCCTCAATGTCTCCAACGACGCCTGGTTCGGCGCCACCAGCGGTCCCTGGCAGCACCTGAACCTGGCCAGTTACCGGGCCATCGAAGAGGGGCTGCCCATGGTGCGCTCCACCCCCACCGGCGTCTCAGGGGTGATCGACTCCCGGGGACGGCTGCAGGCCGGGGCCTGGATGAGCCAGGGACGCCGCGGCGTGATTGACGCTCAACTCCCCCCGCCGGAGGGGCCCACGCCCTTCTCTCGCCTGGGCGCCCTGCCCTTCGCCATCATGCTGCTCGTTTCGGGGGCGATCGTCGGCGTTTCCTTCATCCGCCGTCGCGGGCGAGGGGCGGGTCGGCCGCATGACTTTGCGAACGTCGCGCAGGTCGACTAAGGGATCGCCATGACCAAGGACCTCGATCTGGACCGCGCGCCCAATCCCGTGGATCGCCATGTGGGGTTGCGAATCCGGTTGCGGCGCAAGGAGTTGGGGATCAGCCAGGAGCGTCTGGCCGAGTCCATCGGCCTGACCTTTCAACAGGTTCAGAAATACGAGCGCGCCGCCAATCGCGTCAGCGCCTCCAAGCTCTGGGAGATGGCCCGGGCCCTGAAGACCTCGGTCTCCTATTTCTATGAGGGTCTCGGCGACCCCTGGGGCCCCGCCCTGCGCGACAGCGAGGACGGCCGCGACGCGGTGCACGACTTCCTGCTCACCGTGGAAGGCATGGAGCTGGCCACCCTGTTTCCCCGGGTCCGCCAGGCCAAGGTCCGCCGCCGGTTGCTGGACCTGGTGCGAACCATGGCCGACGAGGGCGATTTGGCCGAGGCCGGCGCCTCAGAAGAAGTCTGACCACGGCGCTTGCGGGATATAAGGATTTCTTTATAGGGTGCGCGGCAAGTTGCCGGCCCGCCGCGCGCGCGGCCGCCGTCGCCTGACCGGAGCCCTGATTTTGAGCCGTTCCTCCTACATCTTCACCAGCGAAAGCGTCTCTGAAGGCCATCCCGACAAGGTCGCCGATCGGATCTCCGACACGGTGGTCGACGCCTTCATCGCCGCCGAACCCCAGGCGCGCGTCGCCTGCGAGACCCTGGTGACCACCAATCGGATCGTCCTGGCCGGGGAAGTCCGCGCCGGACGACCTGGGGCGTCCAAGGCCGAGAACAAGGCTCTGACAAAAGAGATCGTCAAAAGCCTGGAGCCCAAGGTCCGGCAGGCGGTCAAGGACATCGGTTACGAACAGAAGGGCTTTCACTGGGAAAAGGCGAAGTTCGCCTGCTACCTGCATCCCCAGTCCGAACACATCGCCCAGGGCGTCGACGCCAACGACAAGAAGGACGAGGGCGCGGGCGACCAGGGCATCATGTTTGGCTATGCCTGCGACGAGACGCCGGAGCTGATGCCGGCGGCCCTGCAATATTCCCACAACATCCTGCGCCGCCTGGCCGAGGTCCGGCATTCCGGCGAATGCTCGGTTCTGGAGCCGGACGCCAAGAGCCAGGTGACCCTGCGCTATGAGGACGGCAAGCCTGTCGAAGTGCTGAAGATCGTCGTCTCGACCCAGCACAAGAAGAAGATCGGCCTGCACAGCGCGACCCCCAAGCGCATCCAGGAGCTGATCAAACCCTATGTCGAGGGCGTGATCCCCGACGGGCTGATCACCCGCAAGACCCAATGGCTCGTGAACCCCACCGGCAAGTTCGAGATCGGCGGCCCCGACGGCGACGCCGGCCTGACCGGCCGCAAGATCATTGTCGACACCTATGGCGGCGCAGCCCCCCACGGCGGCGGCGCCTTCTCGGGCAAGGATCCCACCAAGGTGGACCGTTCGGCCGCCTATGCCTGCCGCTACCTGGCCAAGAACGTGGTCGCCGCGGGTCTGGCCCGCCGCTGCACCATCCAGATCAGCTACGCCATCGGCGTGGCTCAGCCCCTGTCCTTCTATGTGGATCTGCACGGGGAAGAATCGGTGGATCCGGCCAAGCTGGAGCGCGCCCTGCCCGAGCTGATCGGCGGCGCCACGCCGCGGGCGATCCGCGAGCACCTGGGCCTCAACCGGCCGATCTACGCCCGCACCGCGGCCTATGGCCACTTCGGCCGCGCCCCGGACGCCGATGGCGGTTTCTCCTGGGAGAAGACCGACCTGATCGACCAGCTGAAAAGCCTGGCCTGAGCCTGATGAACCGGCGCGCCGCCCCGCGACAGGGGCCGCGCGTCGGTCTATGGCTTCATCCCCATGACGTCTGATCCTCATCCCCCGATGCGCTCCTTCGGGCGCATCAAGTCGCGGCCGATCAAGCCGCGGCAGGCGGCCCTGATGGACAGCCTGCTGCCGCAGATCCGCTGTCCAGCCGAGGCATTTGACCCCAGGCGGCTGAAGCCGGACGCCGAGGCGGTCTGGCTGGAGATCGGCTTTGGCGGCGGCGAGCATATGGCCGCCCAGGCGGCCCGCACGCCTGGAACCCTGATCCTGGGCGCCGAGCCCTTTCAGAACGGCGTGGCCAGCGCCCTGCGCCACCTTGACGAACAGGGACTGCAGAATGTCCGGCTCCACGATGGGGATGTCCGCGACCTGATGGCGAGGCTGCCGGACGCCTGCCTTGACCGGGTCTTCATCCTGTTTCCCGATCCCTGGCCCAAGGCCCGGCACAACAAGCGCCGGCTGGTCCAGGCCGAACTGATCGCCGACCTGGCCCGGCTGATGAAGCCCGGGGCTCGGCTGCGCTTCGCCACCGACTGGGCCGACTATGCCGACTGGACCCTGGAGCGGTTCGCGGCCAGTCCGCACTTCGCCTGGGACGCCGAGCGGGCCGATGACTGGCGCAAGCCGCCAGCCGACCACATCACCACCCGCTATGAGGAAAAAGGCCTGGGGGACTGCGCCCCCGTCTTCCTGGACTTCGTTCGCCGGTAGCGCACAAAAAAAGGGCGGCCCCGGAAACGGCCGCCCTCCCAGACCCCGGCGACGGGTCCGTCTATTTGTGGTTCAGCGCCCGCTCGATGCCAGCGCGGATCAGGGCGGCGGTCTCGTCCGGATCGGCCCAGCGAACGATGTCGACACTCTTGCCCTTCTCCAGATCCTTATAGTGCTTGAAGAAGTGGGCGATCTGCTCGGTGAGGATGGTCGGCAGGCCGCGCCAGGATTCGACGCCCGTATAGAAGGGGTGCAGCTGGTCCACCGGCACGGCCAGGACCTTTTCGTCAGCGCCCGCCTCATCGACCATCATCAGGGTGCCCACGGGACGGCAGCGGATGATCGCGCCGGGCACCACAGGCGTCGGACCCACCACCATGACATCCATCGGGTCGCCGTCTTCGGACAGGGTGTGGGGGATGAAGCCGTAATTGCCCGGATAGAACATGGCGGTGTGCAGGAACCGGTCGACCATGAGCGCGCCCGACTCCTTGTCGAGCTCGTACTTCACCGGCTCGCCGCCCTGCGGGATCTCGATGATGGCGTTGACGTCGTAGGGCGGGTTCACGCCGATGGCGATCTTGGAAAGGTCCATGTTCGAAATGACTCTTGTGATCTGTCTCGGGGAGGAGAAGCGCCTCCATAGGGCCAAAACCCCGCGGGGGAAACGGGTTTGGCGCCCGTCACCCGCCCCGGACGGACCGATCCGACAGGGCGGGGCGGCCCGCGCAGGGCCGCGGCCGTCCGGCGTCGGAGGTTTCCTCCTGCCGCCGGCGGCCACTGGGAGGATGACAAGTCGCTTCAAGGGGCCTATATTTGCCCCAACATCGTCCGATAGCGCTGGATAGCGCTTTCGAGCGGCGGGCTCCGGCCCAGCCGCTTTTTTCTTTGCCTGAGGACGGCTGGAGTGATGCGCGGCAAGACCGCAGAAGACCTGGGACTGCTTGAGCTGCTCGACCCCGTGGCCGAGGCCAGCGGCTATGAGATCGTGCGCCTGCGCCTGATGGGCGGCTCCGAGCAGCGTCGACTGCAGATCATGGCCGAGACCCCCGAGGGGATCATGAATGTCGAGGACTGCGCCGCCCTGTCGCGGGCGATCTCCGAGGTCATGGACGCCGCCGACCCGATCACGGGCGAATATGTCCTGGAAGTCTCTTCGCCTGGGGTCGATCGGCCCCTGACCCGGCTGAAGGACTTTGACACCTATGAAGGCTACGAGGCCCGGCTGGAGCTGGACCGCATGGCCGAGGGCCGCAAGCGCTTTCGCGGCGTGCTGGCCGGAACCGACGAGGGCCAGGTCTGCCTGGACCTTGAGGGCGAGGAGGACACGGTCCTTGTGCCCTTCGACTGGATCGCCGAGGCCAAGCTGGTCCTCAGCGACGAACTGCTGAAACGGGGAGCCGAACAGCGCGCCCAGCGCCTGGCCTCCGACGCCCCTGCATCCCACCAAGAGGATTGAACCCATGAGCCTGACCGGCATCTCCGCCAACCGGCTGGAGCTTCTGCAGATCGCCGAGGCGGTGGCCCGCGAGAAATCGATCGACAAGGAAATCGTCATCGAGGCGATCGAAGAGGCGATCCAGAAGGGAGCGCGCTCCCGCTATGGCGCCGAGCACGACATTCGGGTGAACATTGATCCCAAGACCGGCGAGACCATCATCAAGCGCGTGGTCACCGTCGTGGCCGACGACGCCGCCTGGGATGAGGAAGCCGGCGAAGAGGCGCCCCCCGGGGTCATGCGTCTGGCCGAGGCCCTGCGCGCCGACCCCAAGGCCCATGTGGGACAGGTCTTCGAGGAGATTCTGCCGCCCTTCGAATTCGGCCGAGTCCAGACCCAGATGGCCCGCCAGGTGGTCACGGGCAAGGTCCGGGAGGCTGAGCGCGAGCGCCAGTATGAAGAGTTCAAGGACCGGGTCGGCGAGATCATCAGCGGCGCGGTCAAGCGGGTCGAATACGGCAATGTGGTCGTCGATCTGGGCCGTGGCGAAGGCATCATGCGCCGGGACCAGTCGATCCCCCGCGAGAACTTCAACATCGGCGACCGGGTCCGCTGCTACATCTATGACGTCCGGCGCGAGGCCAAGGGTCCGCAGATCCTGCTCTCCCGCGCCCATGGCGGCTTCATGGCCAAGCTGTTCGCCCAGGAAGTGCCTGAGGTCTATGACGGGGTGATCGAGATCCGCGCCGTGGCCCGCGATCCGGGCAGCCGCGCCAAGATGGCCGTGGTCTCCAACGACTCTTCCATCGATCCCGTCGGCGCCTGCGTCGGCATGCGCGGCAGCCGGGTCCAGGCCGTGGTCGCCGAGCTGCAGGGCGAGAAGATCGACATCATCCAGTGGAGCCCGGACGAGCCCACCTTCATCGTCAATGCGCTCGCCCCGGCCGAGGTGTCCAAGGTGGTGCTGGACGAGGAGGATGAGCGCGTCGAGGTGGTTGTTCCCGACGAGCAGCTGTCCCTGGCCATCGGCCGTCGCGGCCAGAATGTCCGCCTGGCCAGCCAGCTGACCGGCTGGCAGATCGACATCATGACCGAGAGCCAGGAGAGCGAGCGCCGTCAGCGCGAGTTCGCCGAGCGCACCGCCCTGTTCCAGGAAGCCCTGGACGTGGACGAGGTCATCGCCCAGCTGCTGGTCACCGAGGGCTTCGCCACCGTCGAGGACGTGGCCTATGTGGAGACCGCCGAAGTGGCCTCCATCGAAGGCTTCGACGAGGACACCGCCGAAGAGATTCAAGCCCGCGCCCGGGACTTCCTGGACCGTGAGGCCGCAGAACTCGACGCCAAGCGCAAGGCGCTGGGGGTCGAGGACGGGCTGCTGGAGATCGGCGGGGTCACCCTGCCCATCGCCGTGGCCCTGGGCGAAGGCGGCGTGAAGACCGTCGAGGACCTGGCTGACCTGACGCCGGACGACCTGCGGGGCTGGTACGAAAATCGTGGCGGCGAGCGGGTCCGGGAATCCGGCATCCTGGAGAGCTTTGGCCTGGAGCCCGCCGACGCCGAGGCCCTGATCGTCAGGGCCCGGGTGGCCATGGGCTGGATCGAGGCGCCGCCGGAGCCCGAACCCGATCTCGACGAGATCGCCCCGGAGCTCACCGAGGAGGAGATGGTGTTTGGTCGCGCCGGCGCCGCCAGCCCGGCCCCCGTCGAGGCTGAAGGCGAGGCTGAGGCGGAAGCTGAAGTCGAGGCTGCGGCCGAGGTCGAAGACGAGAACTAGCGCCCCGTGTCCGAACCCGATCCGAACGTACAAGACCCAGAGCCTCAGGACTCGGCTGTCACGTCCCGGGTCGGGCCGGCCACCCTGGCGCAGGCCGCCCGCGCCCGACGCGATGTGGTCACCGGCGAAACCCGCGCGGAGTCGGCTCTGATCCGGTTCGTCATCGCCCCCGATGGGGCGGTGACGCCGGACCTGGGGCGCAAGCTGCCGGGCCGCGGCGTCTGGGTCGCGGCCGACCGGGTTTCGGTGGAGACGGCCGCGCGAAAGAACCTGTTCGCCCGCTCAGCCAAGACCCAGGCCAAGGCGCCCGCGGAACTGGCCGACCAGGTCGAGACGCTCCTGCGCCGCCGCGTTCTCGACGGCCTTGGACTTGCGCGACGCAGTGGGACGCTTATCTCAGGCTTTGAGAAGGTTTCGGCGGCCCTGACCTCGGGCCAGGCCGCCTGGTTGATCGAGGCCGCCGACGGCGCCCCGGACGGCCGTCGCAAGATTTTCGCCGCCTTTCGGCGATCTCCACGCCCCGTGGGTCTGCTGGGCCTCTTCACCTCGGCGGAATTGGGTTTGGCCTTGGGGCTGGAGAATGTGATACACACCGCCTTCCTTGCGGGGCGAACCGCCGATCGCTGGGCCCTGGAAGTCCAGCGCCTGGCGGGGTTTCGCCCGCTCCTTCCAGAGAGTTGGCGCGAGGAGCCGTGACGGGGCGGGCGGAACTTTGCGGTTCCGCGCGTCACGTCTGTTTGGACGATTAGAAGACGACCGGCTCATCCGGTCGGCAAGTAAAGCGAGCGCATGAGCGACGACAAAGACAACGGCCGAGCCCCTGGCGGACGCCCGCCTCTGACCCTTAAGCCCCGCGGTGCGGGCTCGGTCAGCGCAGGGACGGTGAAGCAGAGCTTCAGCCATGGCCGCTCCAAGACAGTGGTCGTGGAGACCAAGCGTCCGCGCACGCACGTGCCGGCGCCGAGCAACCTTGCGGGTCCGTCGTCCTCCGAACGACGCGGATCAGACTCCCGTCCTGCGCCCCGGGGTTCAGGCGATGCGTCTGGCCTGTCGAGCGAAGAGCTGCGTGCGCGCCAGAACGCCATTGAGCGCGCCCGTGAAGCCGCCCTGGCTGCGGCTGAAGCCAAGGCCCGCGAGGAACGCGCCCGCGTCGAACGCGAGGCGGCCGCCAAGGCCGCCGCCGCACAGGAACAGGCGGCGGCCCAGGTCGCCGAGGCCAAGCCTGCCGCTGAAGCGCCTTCGGCGCCCTCAACTCCAACCACCGCAGCAGCGCCTGCCGCCCCGGTCGAGGCCAAGAGCGAGC